>JALFBL010000118.1 GCA_022773395.1 Prevotella sp. | reverse complement strand
CTGTCCGAAGAAATGTGTACTTTTGCTCATGTTATCTGAGTTTAGAAGCAAAAGAAAAGATAACAAAAAGGGCTGATACCTCGGGAGAAGTGTCAGCCCTAAATTTGTATCTTACCCAAAAGTTTAGCGGACAGTAATAATAAATTATCATATCTTCTTGGTAAACTTGAAGAAAAAGGGATACGAAAATCTGCATGGAAATCTTATGAGATACCCATATACACAATGGTTTCGTAACGTTGCTCGCGCGCGTACGTATAAGAAAAAAGAGAGTTGACCGGCGGTGAGCCTATAATGTGTGTGTTAGCAAATTATTTGGAACTGCCAAATAATCCGCCTTGAAAAACATGGAAAAACGAAAGTTTTTTCGTGACATCATCACACTTTTTATTATATGTTTTTGTTTATGTATTCGCTTTCTATATACCATACTGAATCCGGTTTTGATGGAAACATTTCGTATATTTATGAAAGGATGAGGCTGCAAAGGTAAACAATATTTCCAAAACGAACAAGATTTTGCAAATATATTTAACCTTTTACACCCCCAAAATTTAATATTTTATTTTCTTGGCCTTGCTTTCGTTGCTCATCCTGTTGAGGGCTGTCACTACATAGACGTGTTTTGCGGGCTGAGGGGGGAGTCGGTGGAAAGTGTTCCTCGTAATGGCTACGATGTGCGACGGGTCGTTGATGTTGATGGGTTCTTGGGCATTGAAGCGATAGACTACATAGCCGACTGCTTCTTTTTTCCATCCCTTTCCCCTTGGTTCTTTCCAGAACAGAACATTCCCGTCGGAGGTGGAAATGACTTTTGGTTTGCGCACTTTCTTGGGATAGGAACGGTCGATGAACGGCATGAGGGGCTGCAGGGCGGGATAGCGCCAGGTGTTGTTGCGAAGCCATGTGCTGTAGTTGCCCACATTGTCGACGGCAGTCTTGGCATACCAAAGCACAGTTCCATTCACATTGTTCATCATGGAGTGGAGGCGCATCTTGGCTGGCAACTGGTGCTGCGAGGGCTGCTGAGGGTCGCTGTTTTTCACGGTTCGTTCAACGTCTTCGCCAATGTACAGCGGACGGTTGTGGGCGTACCTGTTCCACCACCCTATCAACTCTTTGTAGTCGGCCGCCTTATGTCCGATTTCCCAATAGAGCTGTGGAACGAGATAATCTACCCATCCGTTATTCACCCACATCAAGACATCGGCATAGAGGTCGTCGTAGTTTTGCAGGCCGTTGGTGGCACTGCCCATTTGGGCGTTTCGCCTGTTGCGATAGATGCCGAAGGGCGAAACACCGAATTTTACCCAAGGTTTCGCCTGTCGGATGGTGGCTTGGAGTTGGCGTATAAAGAGGTTCACATTGTCGCGGCGCCAGTCTCCTCTGTCGCGAATGCCGTTATTGTATTGTTGATATTGGGCATCATCGGGAATCTGGGCACCGGGCACGGGATAGGGATAGAAATAGTCGTCGATGTGCAGCCCGTCAATGTCGTAGCGGCGCACAATGTCGTCCACCACCCTGCAGATATAGTCCCTGCACTCGGGTATTCCGGGGTTGAGGATGATTTGTCCGTCATAGGCAAACGTCCATTCCGGATGTCTTACGGCAACATGGAGATTGGAAAGTTCCTGCGTGGTCTTGGTCTTTGCCCTGTAGGGATTGATCCAAGCGTGTAGTTCCATCCCCCTTTTATGACATTCGTCCACCATCCATTTCAGGGGATCCCAATGGGGTGACGGTGCCTTGCCTTGCTGTCCGGTAAGGAATCTGCTCCAGGGTTCCAGTCGACTTTCGTACAAGGCGTCACACTCGGGTCGCACCTGAAAGATAATGGCATTGACGCCCGTTTTTTGCAATTCGTTCAGTTGATGGATAAGTGTTTGTTGCATGTTTTGCATGCCTGTTCCTATCCATTGTCCGTTCACTGCCTGAATCCATGCTCCACGGAACTCTCTCTTTTTTTGCGCTTGCAAGTTGCATGCAAGGCAGGCCAGCGACATTGCCAAAAGCAGTATACGATATTTGTTCATCATTTTTATTGTTCGTTGGTATTATTGTATTTTCAGTCTTTCCTGTTCCAGATTCTCGCCACTTTGCGACGAATGGTGAGGACATTCACAATGGTGACGAAGAAAAACAGCATCAGTCCCAGCCAGATGGCATGCCACATCGGCTGTTCGTCTATCTGGGGGAAAAGCGTCTCTATTACTCCCATGTAGTAGTTGCGGATGGCATGCAGAATGGTCCATGCCATGAGAAGTACTACCGTGTTCAATCCCATGGTGAGTAACTGGTAAGGGAATGCCACTTTTCCGGGGCTATAGCCGATGAGCAACAGATTTTCCAATTTGGAAGAGTTTTTCTGCACCAACAGATAAATGCTCAGCATGAGAATGTAGAAACTGAGAATGCTGATGACCAGTCCAATCAACATGACGAGCGACACGGTCATCCTAAGGAAATAGGTAGTTTTTTCGGTCTGCAACTGGTCGTTTTCCACTTCGTATCCTTTTTTCTCGATGTATTGGGCAATGCGCTCGTTGGCAGGATTCTTCACCTCGACAAGCAAGCGGCTGGGAGCCGATTTCTCGTTTGGTGCATAATGGCGGTTGCTCCAGTCCATAAATGTCTGTGGCACGAGAATGGTGTTCAGCCTGCTGGAAAAGCCGATGACCCTTCCCCTGTATTCGTCTTGGTGACCGTTTCCGCGGATCGACATCTCAAAGTCAATCATTCCCACCAACCCATCGCTGATTTTAGGCAGCGAATGGCTTTGGGCAAAGCCGAAATTATACATTGTGATATAAGAACGTGGAAGAATGATGGGGATTTCCTTGTCGCCAGGTTTGTATGACCAATCCTTAAGCGAGACATCCACAAATCCGTCTGGAACGCTTTCGATGAACAGTTCTGGACTGAAAATCTTCGTGCCATTGATGCCCATGCTGGCATCCAACTTGTATTCGGCTCTCGTGAATTGTCCTGTCTTGCTCACGAAACTTTGCTTGTCCAGTTCAGAGATTTCTGCATTGGCGAAATCGTGGCTGCGCCCAGACAGCGTGGCGGCAGTGCCTATCTTCTTGCTTACAATCAGATAGTCGGCTTTCATAAAGCTGTCTTCTGCGGTGAACACGGGGAGCACATCGAGGTAGAACTGGAAGCCCAAGAGGACAATCGACATGCCGAAAAGGTTGGCGAAAAAGAAACCGATGAACTGTGCGGCGTTGATGTGCTGGCGCAGCAATTTCCATACTAACTTCATAGTTTCAGTGTCCTTTCATAGCTTAAATCCACATGCCTGCCAATGCTGGTAAGAATCACGCCTGCTCCTTGCCTCTTTGCCTCGTCCATCATCATTTGGCTCATTGTCTGAGAGTTGTTCTCGTCCAAATGGGAAATGGGTTCATCGGCAAGGATGAAATCGAATGGCTGTACAAGTGCGCGAATCATGGCTACGCGCTGCTGTTGTCCGAAAGACATGTACCTTGCCTTGGTTTCCAATTTGTCGGCTATTCCTATCATTTCGAACCATTCTTCAATCTGTTTGCGCGGTTTGAAGTCAGTGAGTTTGTTCTTGATTTCTACATTTTCAAAAGCCGTGAGTTCGGGAAAGAGACGCAGTTCCTGGAACAGATGGCTCACGTGGCGTTTGCGTATATCTACCCACCGACTCACCTTCAGCGTTTTCGTATCTTCTTGATCAAAGAAAATCTGTCCCGTGAAATCGTTCCTATAACCTAATATATAACTGCAAAACGTGCTCTTTCCCTTTCCGCTGTCGGCTTCTACAAGATAGGTTTTTCCCTTCTCGAATAGCACTTCTCGGTTCCATATCTCACTGTCACACGTCTTGTCGTTGACAAAAACGTGAGGCACCACATTGCATAGTTTTATAGTATTCACCTTTATTTGCTGTTTTTTTTGTTTTTCCACTGCCGGATTGTTTGATGGCTTGTCTACCGTCTGAGCTATTGGATGCTGTAAAACACGAGGTTCACTTTGCCGAACAAAGGTTTGAGAAAATGAGCGGCCACCCTCATTTTCTCATCGTTCAAGACGTTGAGGTTCAGCACCATGCAAAACCGCTCTCCGTCTATTTTCTGTATCACATCCTGTGGCATGGACACCATATTCGCCACTTGGCTTCCAGAGGCCAAGGCCTTGGCATTATGCTCGTTTGTGCTGCAGTAGAACTGTGGTGGGACACCTGATGTGGAACCGAAAAAGAATTTCGTTTTCCCGTCCTTGTAATAGTATGCCGATGAAGTGCCTTTGGCTTCCTTCTCGCCCACTGCATGGTTCCACTCCATGATGTGTCCACCGACAGGACAGGACTTTCTCCAATAGTCCAAATCTTTCCAAAAAGCAGTATTACCCAATTGTGCAGACATGGTCATTTCCAGGTTGCTTCCTTCGTCCAATGGCTGTAAGGCCACCATCATGTCGCCGTCAACACTTTTCAGAATATTGTCCATGTCTATCACTGTGTTCACGCCCGCCATCAACAGTTGCAGTGCCTTGTTGTGCAGCATTATCGGTACAAAATTCTTACCATTGACATTCATCACCATTGTGAGTAGGGCGTTGCCTGACAATAGGGTGTTGTATTTCCCCTTGATAGGGCGAAATTGCGTCATTGTCTTTTGCAATTGGCTGTCAAGTTTTGTGTCGAATGAGAAAATTTTCCCTTTGATGTCAAGCATTTCCTTGTTCACATACATTTCCGCCTGGATCATCACTTGCGACAAATCGGCATTTTCGGGCATGCCCAGAATGAAAGGGGCGATGAATCTGTCGGGCAGTGCATCGGCTTGCGCCACCATGGCGACAGGACTCTGCATGGTTTCCACCTTATTATATATAGGGGTATCTGCAATTCCGTCCTCGTTATCCTGCTTCAACCATTTGGCTATCTTACGGATTGTTTCTGCCTGCTGCGATGCCACCGTAGGTCCCACCATCACCAGTGCGTGGTTGTTGAACCCTACCGCCCACGTTTTCTTCAAAACCGTGAAGGTGCCGTCCCGGCGTTTCATCGGCTCTTGGCACGTACCTTTCTCGGCCAAATGTTTGAGCCATGCCTTCACCCCATCCTCGTCTTTCACATCGGCAGCCATGCCCAACGATCCATCAGGTGTTTCAAAAATGTATAACTTGGAAGAAAGATTGATGCCGCAATTGTTGATGTCATCTACTTGAAGCAGCGACTTCAGGGCATCTGTCCAATGGTTTTCATCTGTGACTTGACTGTTTGGGGCTTGTGCTTGGCTTTGGACTACTTTGTTCAGATCCACTGCAACCAGAGCTATGCTGTTGCCTGGAACGGCGTCAAGATATTTGTCGCCAGAGCAGGAGCATAGCAATGTGGCGAACACCACTCCCCAAAAACATAATTTACTTTTCATTTTCCACATATTTTATTTACGGAAAGCCAGTTGTGCCATCATTGCCGCCGAAAGGGCTGCCGTTTCCGTGCGCAGTCTGCTACTTCCCAAACTAACACTTCTGTAGCCTTTTTCCATTGCCAGCCTCACCTCGTCGATGGAAAAATCGCCTTCAGGGCCAATCAGCACAGTTACAGCCTCGAAATGGTTTTTGTGTTGTTCGTCAGTCAGTATATTGAACAAATCCTTTCGCTCTATCTCGCTGTAGCAATGGGCGATACATTTCATTCCCTTTCGGGGAATTTCCAGCAATTCTTTGAAGGGTATCATCGGATTCACAATGGGCATCCAGGGTTTGCGACTTTGTTTCATGGCCGAAACCACTATCTTTTCTATACGTCCGGGGCGCATCACTTTCCTTTCCGAAAAGCGGCAGTTGAGAAAACTCAATTCATCCACGCCTATTTCTGTCGCCTTTTCGGCAAACCACTCTACTCTTTCCATCATTTTTGTGGGAGAAAGAGCAATGTGTATGTGCCCGTTCCACGATTTCGCCAGCTGTAGCCGTTCACGTATTTCATACATGCACCGTTTCGATGTGGCAACAGTTATTTCGGCCTTGTAGAAACCCCCTTCCCCATCCATCAGCATCATCTCATCGCCATTTTTCAAGCGCAGCACCCTTAGAGCGTGCATGGCTTCATCTGCTGGCAATTCCTTTTTGTTTGCTGCATTGGGAACATAAAAAAATCTCTCTTCTTTCATTACAGTCGTTCTTTGCCAGAATCCTTGCTTCGGCGTTGTTTTTCGTCTCTCAGTTGCGACGCCAGTTCATAGTTCTCGTCTTTTACAGCTTGCGCGAGAGCAGCATCCAGCATTTCATTGTTCAGCGTGTTCACTGGCAATGACACTCCATGAGAATTGGCATAGTAGCGCACACTCTGTCGCATCATCAGTCTGGTGTCAATAAATATAGGTATGTTGCCTGCTACACTCATGAGTACCGCATCGCTCGCCCTGATGGGAACGAAATCCATGGTATCTTTATTGATGACATGCGTTCTGTACTGTCCGTCAATAATATCGTTGATGTATATTTCCAAATTCAAGTTTGCCTGTTGTTTCAACACCTTGCATAGCACTTCTGGCAGTAAAATGTCCGTGATGGGAACTTGCTTAGCGCGGAGTTCCAGCTGCACTGCCATTGCCTGTTCGCACACAATTGTGATTTGGCGTTCGTGTGTTTCATCTGTCAGCGTCAGCAATCCCAGATCAGACATGCTCACAATTTCAGAAACTCCGCTGAACTTCAACCTTGTTCTGTTCGTCATTTCCATTATCTCACAGCAATCTCTTGTTTCACACCATTACTTCTTCCTTTTTGGGGCGGAATATCAGTGCAAAAGCCACACCCACTATCAGCGCATAGCCAGCAAATATGAACCAACATGCCTGCCAGTTGGTCACACTGTCTGCCGTATAGGCATTGACTACGGCTTGGGCACAAAGAGTTCCGATGGTTGCTCCGAACCCATTGGTCATCAGCATGAACAAGCCCTGGGCTGATGATCGCAACTCGGGGGAGGTTGATTTATCGACAAACAGCGAACCGCTGATGTTGAAAAAGTCGAAAGCCACGCCGTACACAATCATCGAGAGCACGAACATCCAAACGCCATTCCCCGGATTTCCTGTACCGAAGAGCCCGAAGCGTAAGACCCAGGCAAACATGGCGATAAGCATTACGTTCTTGATGCCAAAGCGTTTCATGAAAAAAGGAATGAGCAGGATGCAGCAGGTTTCACTGATCTGAGAAAGCGAAATTAGGATGTTGGCATGCTGGACGCCAAAAGTGTTGGCATATTCCTCGATAGAGGAGAAACTCGATATAAAGGGATTGGCAAATCCGTTGGTTATCTGCAGACTTACTCCCAGCAACATGGAAAAGAGAAAGAAAATGGCCATCTTACGCTGCT
This sequence comes from Prevotella sp., assembly GCA_022773395.1. Taxonomy (GTDB): domain Bacteria; phylum Bacteroidota; class Bacteroidia; order Bacteroidales; family Bacteroidaceae; genus Prevotella. Next base: position 8,524 of record JALFBL010000118.1, on the reverse strand, counting down.
TGAAAAGAGAAAACGCCCTCAAGCCGAAAGCGTCAACAAGGCTTTTCTTCTCACCACCCTTGCTTATGGTGCAAGTCGGCAGGCTGAATGTATAAAAGAAGAGAATAATGCTGATGATTCCCGAAGTGATAAACTGGTTCTGGTTGGGCTGGAATCCCATCAAGTCAACCAGCCACATGGTACAGATGAATCCGATGGTGCCAAACACACGGATGGGGGGGAAATCCTTCACGGTGTCCATTCCTTCCCGTACCAGCGCATTGTATGCAACGCTATTGGTGAGTGCCAAGGTGGGCATGTAGAAAGCCACGCTCACGCTATAGAGAGTGAAAAGCAGTCCAAAACTCACAGCATTACCGGCACCTACCGCATAATAAGCCGTTCCGAACATGAACATTCCTGCTAAAAAATGGCAAAATCCAAGCAATCGCTGTGCCTGCACCCACCGGTCGGCGATGATTCCCATGATGGCTGGCATAAAGATGGAAACAATGCCTTGCATGGCATAAAACAGGCCTATCTGAGAAGCCATTCCGAGTTTCACCAGATAGGTACCCATTGACGTAAGATAGGCACCCCATACTGCAAATTGCAGGAAATTCATCAGTGCCAAGCGTATTTTCAGATTCATATTGCTTTTATTTGTGACCACAAAGGTAATAGAAATCGCTTGAAACACAAAATAAATAACATTTATTAAAAACCAAGAAAATGGCCAGCGACTTTCAGGGCACTGGCCATTGCTCATCCTGCACGAGAACTTTCCTATGTATAGAAAAAAACACTAATAGACCCGCGGCCCGAAAATGGTTGTACCAATCCTCACCATGGTGCTTCTGCATTTGAGTGCGATGTGATAGTCTGAGCTCATTCCCCATGAACGCTCACAGAAAGTCTCGTCGTCGGCAAAATATTTGGTTTTTACTTCATCAAAGAAATTGGCAGCCTGCATCATCTCGTTCTCTACCTGACTTTCGTCTTTTACAAACGATGCCATCATCATCAGGCCACAGATCTGCACGTTTTTCATCTCACGCCACTCGCCTTCTTCCAGCATTTGGCGGCAAGCGTCCAGCGTGAAGCCATATTTTGCTTCTTCTTCAGCAATATGCAGTTCGATTAGCACTTTGATCACACGGCTGTTCTTTTCCGCTTGCTTGTTGATTTCTTTCAGCAACTTCATGGAGTCCACCGCCTCAATCATTGAAATGTAGGGGGCGATGTATTTCACCTTGTTGGTTTGAAGATGCCCGATGAAATGCCACTCAATGTCATGGGGCAACGTGGCGTATTTCTGTTTGATTTCCTGCTCGTGGCTTTCTCCAAACACACGCTGCCCTTCTTCATAGGCCGCCATGACATATTCGTTTGGATGGAATTTGCTCACGGCCACCAGACGTACATCGTCAGGAAGCGATGCTTGAACCTTGCGAATATTACCTTTAACGTTGTACATTATTTTTCAGAAGTCTCCTCATACTCCGGTTTTTGATTGTCTTGTTTTGCACTTTTTTTCTTATATTCATAAACGTCTATGATTTTGGTTTCGGTAATGCTATGGATTTCATAATCCTGCATTCCCTGACTCATCACACTGTCAACGTTTTTCAATGCGGCATGAAACGATGCAGCCTGCACCAGATAGACACAAGAGGACTGTTCTTCTTTTCCTGTTTTTTCGTTGATAGTGATAAACACCAACTTGGCTTTGTACCATCGGTCGTCACTGTCTTTCTCGCTAAAGAATATTTCCTTGTAAGATGCTTTACTGATTTTTTTTACGTCAAAATCACCGCGGGTAAAAAGGGACACTTCTTCCGTAATGCGGTTTTCTGCTTCGGTAAAACTGAGCGCATCCACCACGTAAATTTCCGTAACATCTTTATCTTGACCATCTTCACCTATCTTTGTGTATTTGATAGAGGTTTCAAACCAGATTGCTGTTCTTGATTCCATTGTTTTTTATTTTTCTTTTGTTATTTATAGTCAACCATTTTATCATTCAAAATGTCTGCGTACCATTTGTCATGTCACCACAACATTCCCACCGTAAGAAGGATGCCGTAAATCAGCATGTTGCGAGCCGTCTCTCCCAATACTTTATCCAACTCCTCCCCATGATTTATTTTCACCATCTTCTTGTATGTGGAGACATGAAGCGGCAAATAAAGCAGCGGCAAGAAAAAGGCCATGAGATGTCCATAAAAGACAAATGCACCGCCCATGACGCAGGAAACGATTCCCAAGAGAAGGTAGAATATGCGGCTCATGGATTTGCCCAATCTCACCGCCAGCGTTTTCTTGCCCGACCTAATGTCGTTTTCAATGTCACGATAGTTGTTGACCATGAGCAAGGTGTCTATTACCAATCCGCAGGCTACCGAGGCCAAAATCACTTGTAGGGTGATTGTGTTTAGCTGTAAATAATAGCAGATGCAAACAGGTACTATACCAAAGAAAACAAGTACTAAGACATCGCCCAATCCCAGATAACTGAGATGGGTGGTATAGAGAAAACAAAACAGTACACAAAGCAATCCTATGAGAATCATCTCCAAACCGCCAAAGAAAATCAGGGGGAGACCCATTCCGCAGGCCATCACAATGGAGACGAGAATGGCCTTTTTCATGGCATGTGTGGTTACCCATCCCATGGAACACGCCCGCTTGGGTCCCAAACGGGTGTTGTCGTCGTTGCCTTTCTGGAAATCAAAATAGTCATTGACAAAGTTGGCCACCACTTGCATGACCAGGGCAAACAAGAGGCACAACACGGCAGGTAACCACTGAAAAGGTTTCTCTGCATGGCTGTCGGCATAAGATATGGCCAAGCCTATCATCACAGGAACCATCGCTCCCGTCAACGTCTTTGGTCTGCTGGCAAGAATCCATGCTTTCAAGGAATTGACAGCAATATTTTCCTCTTGGTGCCTTTGATTGTCTTTGTCCACTTGATTATCTTTAAGAATCACCGATGAATAGCGATAAAATCGCCTCAATTGGTTGCAAAAGTAAGCATTTATCCGTATATTTGCAAATAAATTAAGAGGAAATGGAGAATCGGATAAACTTGGATTTAATGGGATTCATCGAACAAAACATATTGCCAAAATATGCAGAATTCGACCGTGCCCATAACATACAGCACGTGATGGGGGTGATTCATCGTTCATTGGCTATTGCTACTAAAATTGGAGCAGATATAAATATGGTATATGCCATTGCAGCCTATCACGATCTGGGGTTGAGCGGGCCAAGGGCCATTCACCATGTTACGGGAGGAAAAATACTTGCACAAGACGTGAGGCTGAGAAAGTGGTTCTCCCCAAATCAGATCCAAATCATGCGTGAAGCAGTGGAAGACCACAGGGCATCTGCAAGTCATGCACCTCGAAATCTTTATGGAAAAATCGTTGCAGAGGCCGACCGAGACTTGGAACTTGATTCGGTTTTCCGACGTACCGTACAATATGGTATTGCCAATTATCCCAACATGAATCGCCAACAGCAATGGGAACGGTTCAGGGAGCACATGAGGAACAAGTATGCAGACAATGGCTACATCAAACTATGGATTCAAGGATCTCCTAATGAATCGAAACTCAAGGAAATACGGAATATCATCAGTGACGCAGCAAAACTCCAGGCGTCTTTCAACAAGATATACGAGGAGGAATGTGCAAAAGGATGATCACACTTTCTCGTGTCGTTCATCTACAATTGTTTCCAGTTATTTGATGTAGAACCAATAAAGGTAAGTGAGCGCGGCGACAACTGCGAGCATCACAATGCTTTTTATCATGCAGCTGGCTATTTTCTTCAATGTGACGACTCCGATGACAATCACAATGAGGGCTATGGCATAGTAAATTATATTTTCCATATCTTTCTGTCTGTTTAAAAGAATTTCTTGAAACTGCTGGGGATGGATGTGGTAAACTCCATGCGTTCGTGGGTGATGGGATGCACAAAGCACAGTACATAGGCGTGCAGGCACAGCCGGCCAAGAGGATCATCGCCATTGCCATACTTTGCATCTCCGCAAACAGGATGCCCCATGTCAGCGGTATGCACCCTGATTTGGTTCTTCCTTCCCGTTTCCAATCTGAATTCTACCAAAGAATAGTCGGTGCTGCGCGCCAAAGTATGAAAATGAGTAACGGCATATTTCCCGCCATTGTCTGTGGGAGATGAATAAGTAACGTATGCCTTGTTGTCCTTCAGCCAATTGGCAATTGTGCCCCCCTCTTCCATCACTTCACCGCTTACCAAAGCCACATATCGCCTGTCGTAAACATTGTCGTGCCAATTCTGTTCCAACAACTGCTCCACGTCCAAACTTTTGGCATATATCATCAAGCCGCTCGTGTCTCTGTCCAGGCGATGAACCACATGGGCGGTGCACTTCTGGCGCGTCTTGCGGAAATAGCCGTCAAGAACGGCTTTCACATTCAACGAACTGTGTCCTGCCGCCATCGAAAGAATGCCAATGTTTTTTTCAACTACCACAAGGAAACGGTCTTCATATACAATCTTCACGAACCGGCTGCGCAGCACCTCATTGTTCTTTTTGGTTTTGCTCACAGCCACTTTCATGTCTGGCTTCAACGGATAATCGAATTGGGTAATGCATTTCCCATTAACCTTGATGCCCTTTCCTTTCAGCGTAGACTTTATTTTGCTGCGGCTCTCGTTTTTTACTTTCTGCAACAAGAACTCAAGCAGTGGCTGTTCTTCCGTCACTTTGTAAAAATCGTATTCGCCATGACTGTTGTTGTAATATTTCATTTTTCCGTATAAAAGCTATTGTTGATTTTAGGGTGCGAAGTTATAAAATAATTCAGACATGGCAAAGAAACATCTTGATAAGATGCTTCTTTGCGATTAAACGGCCTTGCTTTTTCGGCCAAGAAACCATCAATGCCTATCGGCACAATCACGCTTTACCTTTCCTTTCGTCTTTAAATCTTTCAAGGCACATCCCGCACAACCATCGCAGGGATTGCCCACATTGCATATGGTTCTGTACATACGATACCCCACATACGTTATACAAAGGGCAAGAATGAGAAAAAGAATGATATACTCAAGCATCAATCGGGATATTTTTTTTAATATTGAAAGAAAAACGATAATCTTATCTGAAAAAAAATGAAATTACACTATCTTTGCAGCAACCAAATGGTGGTGCGCATTCAGCCTGATGGAGACTTGCCTATAGTCGGCATCACCGTTGCCAGACATACAAACCATTTATGAACATACGCCATTCTGAATTGTCCGATATTGAAACAATTGCGCACCTTGTGGAGGAAGGTCGGAAAATTATGCGTGCCAATGGAAATTTCCAGCAATGGATAAATGGTTATCCTGCCCGGAAGGATATAGAAAAAGACATTCGCGACCGAAACAGTTACCTTTGCCTTGATGATGGGAAAGCCGTAGCCTCTTTCACATTCATGTCAGGTCCAGAACCCACCTATCTTGACATATACGAGGGCAAGTGGATGGACGATGAAACTCCCTATCATGTGATTCACCGTTTAGCCAGCACTCCCGACAGTCGCGGCGTTTTTTCCTCCGTCATCAAGTTCTGCCTTGAAAAAACCGACAATCTCAGGGTGGACACTCACCGGGACAATCTGATTTTTCAGCACAATCTGTTGAAACACAAATTCAGCTACTGCGGCATTATTTACCTTGCTGATGGGACTGAGCGCTTGGCATATCAACGGCTTGAACGCCAAACGTCTCTGTCCAAGCCATGAAACCACCTTCCATGTTCACCACTTTATAGCCGGCTTCTGTCAGCAGGGTAGCGGCATGTGCACTTCGCTTTCCGCTGCGACAATATACGGCAATTGTCTTATTTTTGTGAAGCCTGGCTTTGGCTATCTTCAAGAAATCGTCTCCTTTCACGTCAATCTGCGTGGCATCCTGTAAATGCCCTTCTGCATATTCTTCCATGGTGCGTACGTCAACTAATTGCACACCGGTAGATTTTATAATCTTTGCAAACTCCTTTACATTCACATTTTCGTATTTTACGTTCTTGCGCTGCGCAAACACGGAATGAATCACGATAAAAGCAATGATCACCGCCAAAGTCAAAATTATTTTTCTGTTCATTTTGTTTTATTCAAATTAATATAATAACTTTCATACATTTCCGAATTTCTACACAGCCCCCGCATATCTTCTAATGGGATCATTGGCTGATTTGGATACAAACTTACGCATTTTTTTCCAATGTCACATTACTTCGGACGATAAATCAGCATTTTGTTTTGTGTTTTCTGAATATTTTACATTATATTTGCATCACAATGAAAAGAACACGAGAAATGATGAAAAAAATGTCAATTGCCGTTACTGGCATCCTGCTGCTTGCAGCTTGCCAAGAAAGTCTGGAAGAAAAGGCCGACAGAGAATGCAGGGAATATACGGAGAAATATTGTCCTGCACCGATTTCTGAGATGATGGTTGTGGATAGCATGGTGTTTGAAAAAAACACGAAAACCGTTCATTACTATTATTCGTTGAAGGGATTTGCCGATTCTGCAACGATGAACGTAAAGGATGCAAGGCTTAAAATGCTGGACGGTGTGAAGAATTCGCCTTCACTGATGGCCTACAAAGAGGCGGGATTCAATTTCAAATACACCTACCACTCTACGAAAAATCCGGGTAAGGTGGTTTACGATTTCTTGTTTACACCTGCCGATTACAACAAGAAAACAAAATAAAAACAAAACCGGTTGCATATAAGTAAAGGCTCCCTGTTGAAAATATTCAACGAGAGCCTTTCATTGCCAAAGAACCCCTAAGAGTCCGGCAGAAGTTTTTCGTTTATCGTGCAGCAATACACTCTATCTCAACGCGTGCACCTTTAGGAAGGTCTTTTACGGCAAATGCCGAACGTGCGGGATATGGCTTTGCAAAGAACTCGGCATAGACTTCGTTCATTTCTGCGAAATCGGCAATGTCTGCAAGCAATACGGTTGTCTTCACAACATTTTTGAGGTCGAGTCCTTCTGACTGAAGAATGGCCTGTGCGTTGAGCAGCGACTGGCGAGTCTGCTCCTTGATACCTCCCTCTGGGAATGCTCCGGTGGTGGGAATGATGGGCAACTGACCTGAAACGAACACCATGCTGTTAACCTCTATGCCTTGGCTGTAAGGACCGATGGCTGCAGGTGCCTTCTCTGTACATAATACTTTCATAATTTCTTTTGATTAAATGAATATTTCGTGCGCTCCGTGGCAGAAAGATTCTGCCCATGGCGCACTTGTGTTTTACTGAATTTTGATGGTTCTGCAAAAGTAAGAAATAAATATGAAAACGCAAAACACTTCCTCTATTTAGATGCTGCCATTCTGCGTAAGTGGAACCACTTGTTTCCACTTACGCTTGTTCGCAGTATTCCAACAGAATAAAATGTTCCGGATAGAATGTTAAAACTGGAGGTTCAGGCCGATGGATTCCATTGCCGACTGAGCCACCTGCCGAAATGTTTCTCCCAGTTCGGAAAATCGGACGACACTGGTAGAAGCTGCATGCCTTACGGGCATGGACTCGTTTTGCAACGCCACTTGGGCCTGGTCAATAAACTCATTGATGCCCCTTTCGTCGGGTTCATGACCTTTCATGAACAGACGGGCAAGCAACTGGAATCCGCAAATTAGCTCTAAAGGCTTGTCGGACGCTATCCATTGATAGGCAAAAAGCGGCGCATAGTCAAGATGTTGGTAAAGGTTGAAAGCGGCCATTTCCGCTATTTCCTGTGATGGGGTATGCTCCATCCACAGATCAACGATTTCGGGCAGCATCTTCTCTGGTGGCATTATCATCGTGGCCAGAATCTTGCATTCTCGCACATCATCTTTCCATAGTTCAATGGCCAAATCATAGTCTTTGCCATATGCGTGAGCCATTTTTCTCAAATCAGGGATATTGATTCCCCAATTGATTTTGTAATCAATGCCCTTTTCACGCATAGAGCGAGATGCTTCACCGTTCATAAACAGGCGAAAACTCTGCTTTATCTCCTTTTTCTTTTGAAGTGTCTCTTCTGTCATTGTCTTTATCTCTTAAAGTGACCCGCAACGTGTGCTGCCAGTGAATAAAATGGGTATGACATCTATATTAGGGTGCCGTACTCCTTGCTGTATCTCATCATTTGCTTTTCCATGCTTTCCGTATAGTCGAGAGCAATGTCTGTAATTGTTCCATGGGCATCTGTAACCGGCCTCATGACGGGGTTGAGGAATCCCTTGAAAGGGGCCAAATCGAGTTTTTCGTATCGGGCAAGCACTTCCTCGTGTAAGGTGTCGTCCACACGTACTGCATATTGCTCAATCATGTTTCGGGCGGTCTCGTAGTCTCCTTCACTCTTGATGCGCTGGATTTCAGCAAGCAGTTCTGCCACAAGGTGGCGTAAAGCGGCATAGTCATTGATTCTGACGAATGTTTTTCCGCCCTGGTTCACCAGTTCCATAACATGGCTTTCCTTGCCATGTTCGT
>JALFBL010000114.1 GCA_022773395.1 Prevotella sp. | reverse complement strand
CAGAGAAGATGCCATCCGCATGCTGAAAACGATTAGTGGAAGAACTCATCAGGTGATAACAGGCGTTTGTCTGACCGCATCCGAGAAGCAACGGCAGTTTTCCGTTGTTACCGATGTCACTTTCAAAACACTCAGCGAAGGGGAAATCACTTATTATGTGGATCATTACAAACCGTTCGACAAAGCCGGTGCCTATGGCATTCAAGAATGGATAGGATATGTAGGTGTAACCTCCCTTCGGGGAAGTTATTACAATGTGATGGGGCTTCCCGTGCAGCGCATCTATCAAGAACTGATGGATTGGTGACTCATGCCCGCCTGCGAAACTCCGCACAGGTGATGGCCGTGGCAACCGCCACATTCAAACTGTCGGCCGTGGGGCGGTTTTCCGGATAATTGGGAATCAGCAGTCGCCTGTTGATTCTTGTAGACAATTCATCGGAGATACCTTTTCCCTCATTTCCCATTACGATGATGCCGTGTCCATCCAGCATTTCATCGTAAATGTTCTTCCCATCAAGGAATGTTCCATAAACAGGTGTACCTTTGGGCAGATTTCCCATCAAATCATTCAACTCTGTATAGATGATTTTCACACGGGCTATGCTGCCCATGGTGGCCTGCACCACCTTGGGGTTGAAGGCATCTGCCGTTTCATGACTGCAAAAAATGGACTCTATTCCAAACCAGTCGGCAATGCGGATGATTGTGCCGAGATTTCCTGGATCTTGCACTCCATCCAAAGCCATATACAGTTTGTTCTTGAAATCCGCATCCTCAACATGGTCATCGGGCAGTGGGAATACCCCCATGACCCTTTGCGGATGTTGCAGAAAACTGATTTTTTTCAGTTCTTCTTCACTGACAACCACCCGGCTTTCATGAGGAGGCAAGTGCATTTCCCCAAACCAGTCGTCGGTAGCGATGAGTTTGATGGGTGTGGCCACATTCATCAAATCTGCCGTCACTTTCGGTCCCTCGGCCACGAACGCTCCCTCTTTTTTCCTGCCTTTCTTTGTTTCGAGCGCACGGACATATTTCATCAAGTTTTTGCTAATCATATTGCAAAAGTACAAAAAAAACGCTACATTTGCATTCAAAAATCGGTATTTAGTGCTCAGATTCATTTTCAAACTCACTCTTCACATAGCAGTTTTGCTTTCCGCCATATCATTGCTGCTCTCCTGTTCGACAACCAAATTCGTTTCAGAAGACGAGTATCTGTTGACAAAGGTGAAAGTCATATCCGACATCAAAGATTTCGATGCTTCCAAATTGTCGCCCTATATTCTCCAGCAGGGCAATTCCAAGTGGTTCTCCGTTTTTAAAGTTCCGCTCGGTGTCTATGCAATGGCCGGAAGCGACACGTCCAAGTGGATTAACCGTACATTGAAGAGTTTGGGAGAGTCGCCCGTGGTTTACGATACCATGCAAACGCGCCTCGCGTGCGAAAATCTTCGAAATGCACTCAAGAACATGGGGTATCTGAATGCCGATGTGGACGTGCAGACAGTGGTAAGGGGAAAAAAACTGAAAGCCATTTACACACTCCACCCCGGAAGGCCGTTTTTCATTCATTCCGCTCATTATCTCATACAAGATGACAGCATCCGCAGCCTTCTTGAATCGAATGCCGAAAGCATCATGTCGCTGAAAGAAGGGATGCCTTTCAGCGTGAATAGACTGGACGAGGAAAGAAAGCGCATTGCCCGTTTTTTGAATGACAATGGCTACTATCATTTCCATAAAGATTTCATCCGGTACACCGTTGATACGGTGCGCCACTCAAAGTTGGTGGATGTCACCATGATGTTGATGCCTTACCGTGCCAATAACGATTCACCCGAAACCTTGCATCCACGCTATTATATAGGGAAGGTGAATTATCTGAGCGGTGACGACACAACCATTCATTTGCGCTCTTCCGTATTGGCAGAAAACACCCGCATTGAAGTAAACCACCCTTACAGTGCCACTGCGCTGCAAAAGACCTACAACAGTTTTGGCCGGCTGAATGCAGTGAAATATACCAATATCAAGTTCAACGAACTTGCAGATTCCACCTTGCTCGACTGTAACATTCAGGTATCTACCCACAAGCCCAACACCCTTAGTTTTCAACCCGAAGGCACCAACACTTCCGGCGATTTGGGAGCAGCGGCGGTGCTTGCCTATGAAAACAGGAATTTGTTCAGAGGTTCCGAAACGTTCAGCGTGCAGCTTCGTGCTGCATACGAGGCGATTACGGGGTTGGACGGATACCAGAGCCAAAACTACAAAGAGTACAACATAGAGTCTAAACTCTCTTTTCCAAGGTTCATCATGCCTTTTATCTCCAAATCCTATCGCAGCAAAAGCATGGCAACTTCCGAATTGTCGGTGAGCTACAACTTGCAAAACCGTCCCGAATTCCATCGCCGATTGTTCAACGCTTCATGGCGTTACCGTTGGAGCGACTCTCGAAACCATTCAGCCTACAGGTTCGACGTACTGGACTTGAACTATATCCACATGCCTTGGATTTCGAGCACATTCAAAAAAGATTATCTTGACAATGCCAATAGCCGCAATGCCATTCTCCGGTACAATTATGAGGATTTGTTCATCATGAAAATCGGTTTCCAAACGACCTTGAACAGAGGCAACCACGCTTTTCGTGCCAATGTGGAAACAGCCGGCAACCTGTTGCGCGGAGCAAGCAAGATGTTGGGGGCAACCAGAAACGACCGTGGGCAGTTCACTCTTTTCAACATTGCATACGCCCAATATGTCAAAGGCGATTTCGACTACACTCATGTCGTGCGCTTTGATGCCCGCAACCAACTGGCTCTTCATGCCGGGATAGGCATCGCCTATCCCTATGGCAACAGCAAAATCCTGCCCTTTGAAAAGCGCTACTTTGCCGGTGGTGCCAACTCCGTGAGAGGCTGGAGCGTAAGAGGATTGGGCCCGGGAAGTTTTAGAGGTGCCGGTGGCACCATCGACTTTATCAACCAGACGGGCGACATGAAACTGGACTTGAATGCCGAGTGGAGAACTTTCCTGTTTTGGAAACTCTATGGAGCGTTTTTCATGGATGCCGGTAATATATGGACGCTTCGCAACTACGATGAACAGCCGGGAGGACAGTTCAAACTGAATGAGTTCTACCGCCAAATTGCCGTGGCATACGGAATAGGGTTCAGGTTCAATTTCGACTATTTCATTCTTCGGTTCGACATGGGCATGAAGGCCGTCAACCCCACTTATGAAACGGGCAGAGAGCATTTCCCGTTCCTTTATCCCCAATTCAGCCGCGATTTCACTTTCCACTTCGCGGTAGGCCTTCCATTCTGATTTTCCACTTTCCGTTGCGTTTCACGGCATTGATGGAAAACGTAGCCTCGTCAACCATCTTTCCTGCTTTCCCAATGGAATCCATTTCAAGAAAATGGCTCACGGCCATTTCAATCGCAGCTGTAGAATCGTCCAAAATGTAGATGCTGCCTATCGTTATGTCGGCTTTTGCTTCCAGTCCTTTCAATACGTCTATATCCTCTTGCGTAACGTTGCTCGCCGCATAGTGCAGCCATTTCGCCGATTCTTCCGTGCAGAATCTCAGTGCGCCGGAAAAATCGTAGCTGAAATAGTTGGCGGCGAAACTGTCCGCCATTTCTGCCAGTTGTGCGTTGTCATCGTCATTTTTGCTTGAGCAAGAGGCCAGCATAAATGCAAGAAGCAAAAAGTACCAGTGATTTTTCATATTATGCCAAAAATTTATACAAAGGTAAATGTTTTTTTTGGCATTGTAGGCTATTTTTCATACTTTTGCATCAAAATAACAATTTGAATGCTAAGATTTATATCTTTCGGAAGCGGTAGCAGCGGGAACTGCTATCTGCTATATACAGAGAAAGACGGCATCATAATAGATACGGGAATAGGGCTTAGAACACTGAAAAAATACTTCCAGAACTACGGCATCCGCGCGAATGTCGTTCATTACATACTGGTGACACACGATCATGCCGACCACGTCAAGTCAGTGGGTTCGTTCAGTTGCGACTTCAAACTTCCCGTCTATGCCACACGCGAAGTGCACCATGGCATAGACCTGAACTATTGTGTGCGCCGCAAAATACAGCCCATCAATGCCCATTCCATAGAGAAAGGGACTGAGGTGGAATTGGGCGATTTCAGAATAACACCGTTCCATGTGCCTCACGACAGTACCGACAATGTGGGCTATTGCATAGAACACGGCGGCATCACGTTCTGCCTGATGACGGATGTGGGACATGTTACCGACGAGATGAAAGGCTATATCAGCAAGGCCAATTATCTTGTGCTGGAAGCGAACCACGACGAGGAAATGCTGAAACACGGCCCTTATCCCCATTATCTGAAGGAGCGCGTGCTGAGCACCCACGGGCATCTCAGCAACAAGGATTGTGCCGAGGCACTGGCCGAGAACGCCACCGAAAACCTGCGCCGTGTATGGCTGTGCCACCTCAGCGAGGAAAACAACCATCCCGAATTGGCCCGGAAAACGGTCGAGGCTATTTTGGGGAGCCATGGAATCATTGCCGGAAAAGATTTCCTGTTGGATGTGCTCAAAAGAAAATCTCCTTCGGAAGTGTTCGACTTGGTTTGACAGCAACGGCACTTGTCTCACACATTTCAACGAAATACATACAATTAACTACCCTAAAACATTTTTATAGAATGAGCATGAAATTATTTTTTCCCGCAGTGCTGCTGTCGGCATTGGCAACAACAATGCAGGCGGAAACAGTGGGGCAGGCCAAGCAAGGCGGAGCCATTGTGCAACAATATCTCGACTCTTTGTCTGCCTGCAGAAACATCGAGTCCGCAGAACAACTTTCTGCCTACAATCACTACAAACTGTTTGCTCCGGCCACGTTCTACCACTCTGTTTCCAGCAGTGCCTTTGCCTTGAACGATATTTCCGGGGGAGTTGAAAGCAAGGAAACCGATGCAGCGTTGCTGAACATCTACATGAACAGACCGGCTTTGGTGACAGGAAGCGAAAAACAATTGAAAGATGCCGCTTCGGTTAAAGAAGAAATCTGCGAACCCATCAAAAATGAGGTGGAATTGGTGCAGAAAGTGGCGCCACGCCCCCAGGAGGTGGTTGATGCGCCTGTGGTCGTGGTGGTTGAAAAGCCCAATTTCTGGACTATCAAAGGCGACTATTATGTGCAGTTCTTGCAAAACTTCGTCAGTGCCAACTGGTACAAAGGAGGCGAAAGCAATTATGCCATGGTGGCAAGCGGAACGTTGGAGGCCAATTACGACAACAAGGAAAAGTTGAAATGGGGCAACAAACTGGAGGCAAAGCTGGGCTTTCAAACATCGCGCGCCGACTCTATCCACAACCTAAAGACATCGGAAGACCTCTTGCGCCTCACGAGCAAATTGGGTCTACAGGCATCGAAGCATTGGTACTACACTTTAAATTTATTGGCATACACCCAGTTTATGCGGGGCTACAAGAACAATGACTTGTTTACTTACAGTGATTTCATGTCGCCCTTCACTCTCAACATCTCTCTTGGTATGAATTATGGCGTGGAGTGGCTGAACAAACGTCTTACGGGAAACATCCAGATCTCGCCTTTGGCCTACAATTTGAAATTTGTCGATCGTCTGGCACTTTCCACACGTAACGGAATCAAGGAAGGAAAACATACTTTGAACGATTTCGGTTCGATGTTCACGGCCGATTTAATGTGGAAATTCAACGACAATATTTCTTGGAAAACGCGTCTTTATGGATTTACCTCCTACAAACGTGCGGAAATAGAATGGGAAAACGAATTTACGTTTCAGTTCAACAAGTACATCTCGAGCAAACTGTTCATTTATCCTCGTTTCGATGACAACACGCAAAGAGATTCTGAGTATGGCTACTGGCAGTTAAGAGAGTATGCTTCGCTCGGATTCTCCTATTCTTTCTGATGAACCGGTGACACGTCAGGTTTCATTTGTGAATCGTATTTTACTTTTTGAAGGAGGAAAGATAAACGCTCCGAAAGTTTTGTTGACTTTTGGAGCGTTTTTCTTGTATCTGTGATTTGCAGAAATCTGTATGCCCTTTTCTGTAAGGAAAGCCGTTCTGATTTAAGAAAACTTTACACTTTTTCGTGCCTGCAGAAATGCTGAAAAGTCAGCGTCAAGGTAAGTTGCTGTATGTACGTGATTTTTTTGAGTTTTCTCAAATTCCTTGTAGTCAGTTGCTTATGGGTGATTGATGGGGAAATGTCCGTGCGAAATGCTCAAAAAATGATGAAAAACAGCTGTTTTGCTCCTCCATTCGGCAGAAAACACACCCCCTGGCAAACCAATTTTTGGGTCGCGGTTGTTTTCAGGCGTTTCTCAACGGATGTTCCATTGCCCTTCGTGGAATGTTCCGTTCCATCCCAACGAATCATCCATTGTTTTTCACCCCATCATCCGTTGTTTTGCAACGAACCGTCCAACGGCATTTTTTTGAAGTTTTCTATGTTTTTGGAGGCATTTTTCCTTTTTCCGGCAGCAGTTGCATGCCAATTTGTAGCTCTGCTCCATAGAAACGTATCAGGTTTTCCTGTAGATTGTTGGAAAACTCAGCCCCAAATGCTTTCAGAATGTCTGTGAATTTAACATTTTCGCAGGATGTGCACCATTGGCTGTCTCTCTGAGCGATATTTGAGGGCTAAATGATTCAAAAGTGCATTTTTTTGCCCTTTTTATAACTTGTTGCCTATTTTTTTCGTATCTTTGCAGCCAAATCAAATTTATAAGTGAAACCGCACCTGAAAGATAATGGGAATTTTACAAGAAAGGTATAAGCAATACCGTGAGCCTCAGAAGTTTATGGCGATGGATATGTATCCTTATTTCCGAGAAATCACAAGCAAACAAGGTACTGAAGTAGATATGGGCGGACATCATGTGCTGATGTTCGGCTCAAATGCCTATACGGGATTGACCGGAGACAAGCGTATTATTGAAAAAGCCAAAGAGGCACTCGATAAATATGGTTCAGGATGCGCTGGAAGTCGTTTTCTGAACGGTACGCTCGACTTGCACGTACAGCTGGAAAAAGAATTGGCCGAGTTTATCCGCAAAGACGATTGTATGGGTTTCCCTACAGGCTTTTCTGTCAACCAGGGCGTGCTGGCAATGGTTGCGGGCAAGGGCGACTACATCATTTGCGACGACCGCGACCATGCGAGTATCGTAGATGGCAGACGCTTGTCGTTTGCTCGCCCGCTGCACTATAAACATAACGATATGGCCGACCTGGAGCGTGTTTTGCAATCGCTGCCGGAGGAAGGAGTCAAGCTTATTGTCGTTGACGGAGTTTTTTCTATGGAGGGCGATCTGGCAAACTTGCCCGAAATCGTGAAACTGAAGAAAAAATATCCCAACTGCGCTGTCATGGTGGACGAAGCCCATGGAATCGGCGTGTTCGGAAAGCAGGGAAGGGGAGTGTGCGACCATTTCGGGCTGACCGATGAAGTGGATCTGATTATGGGAACATTCTCAAAGAGTCTGGCAAGCATCGGAGGTTTCATTGCGTCCGACAGCGACACCATCAATTATCTTCGACACACATGCCGCACGTATATCTTCAGCGCGTCCAATACGCCTGCTGCCACGGCCGCTGCTTTGGAAGCCTTGCACATTATGCAGCAAGAGCCTGAAAGAATAGAGAAACTTTGGAAAGCCACGAAATATGCCCTGCGTCGTTTCCGCGAAGAAGGATTTGAAATCGGAGAGACCGAAAGTCCTATTATTCCTCTCTATGTGCGCGACATCCAAAAAACTTTCTTGGTGACGAAACTGGCATACGATGCCGGTGTATTCATCAATCCGGTGATCCCTCCTGCCTGTGCTCCGCAAGACACATTGGTGCGCTTCGCTTTGATGGCCACCCATACGGAAGAGCAGATTGAAAGAGGCGTTCAGGCATTGAAGAAAATTTTCAAGGAGCAAGGCATCATAAAATAATCGGGAAAAAGCTTGCATGACTCGATTTATTTGAGTAATTTTGCATTCGCATTTCGGAAATGAGTATGCGACGGGGTGTAGCGCAGCCCGGTAGCGCACCTGGTTTGGGACCAGGGTGTCGCAGGTTCGAATCCTGTCACCCCGACACTATAGCATTGGGAAGTTCTTGAGTATTCAGGAACTTCCCGATGTTTTTTATGCAAGTAAGTGTTTTGTTTTTCCGTTCGTGTGCCAACAAATTTTGCTCTTGTTTCCACCATGCCATTTTCAAGCAACTGTAATATCCGTGACATGGGGTTGAAATAAAGAGTTGTTACCTTTGTGCATCCTTAATCAGGAAATGACAGTCATCCGGAGACTTGAAGAAGAGCAGAGAAAAGGTGTCGCACCGGTTGTCGGCCTGTCAATATCTGAAAAAGCTGGAAACATGTATCAAGTTAACAATAGAAAAATATGATCGGTTTATTCAATGATTGTTTTCCACCCGTCATGGATGGAGTGTCTGTAACGGTTCATAACTATGCCAAGTGGCTCCCTCGCTATGGACAGAAGGTCTGTGTGGCAACTCCTCGCGTTCCGGGAGTCGATTATTCGGCAATGGACTGTAGTGTTTTGCCCTATTTCAGTTTGCCCATGCCTTTCCGTAAGCCTTACAGATTGGGGATTCCTCTGGTGGATGCGCCGTTCATGTATAAAATCTGGGGCACTCGCTTTGAGTTGCTTCATGCCCATTCTCCCTTTTCTTCCGGTCGTCTTGCCCTTGATATTGCCCGCGACAGGAAAATACCTCTTATAGCCACATTCCATTCAAAGTACCGTCAGGATATTGAAAGATACGTCCCGAACAAATTGGTTGTGGATATGCTGATGCGCAGGGTCATTGACTTTTTCAACCAGGCCGACGAGGTATGGATACCCCAGCCGGCTGTTGCCGATACTCTGAGAGAGTATGGCTATAAAGGCAATTATGAGGTGGTGGAAAACGGGTGCGACTTCAGCGTATCCTACTCGTTGCTTGCAAAAGATGTGTGCAGAAGACAGTTGAATGTTTTTGAGGATAAGCCAGTGCTTTTGTTTGTTGGTCAGCATATTCTGGAAAAGAACGTACTGTTTCTCATCGATTCTTTGGCGAAGGTGAAATCGGATTTCACCATGTTCTTCGTGGGCGATGGTTATGCAGCTAAAGCCATGAAAAACAAAGTGAACCGTTTGGGATTGGAAAAGAAAGTGAGATTTGTTGGAAAGGTGTGCGATCGTGGCAAACTGATGCAATACTATGCGGCTGCCGATCTTTTCTTGTTCCCTTCCTTGTACGACAATGCTCCGTTGGTGGTTCGAGAGGCTGCTGCCATGCACATTCCTTCCCTGGTGGTGGAAGGGGCAACCAGTGCCGAAGTGATAAGAGATGGTATCAACGGATATGTGACGGTCCAGAGTGTTGAGGCTTTTTCAAAACGAGTGGACCATATCCTGTCCGATAGAGAACTGCTGGAAAAGGTGGGATTGAATGCTTGCGACACAATTGTGCGCAAATGGTCGAACATCGTGCAAGAGGTGAGCGACCGGTATGAAAGTTTGCTGAGAAGATATTATAATGATGTCTTCTATGTGTCGCCCAATATGGTCATATCTTGATGCTGGTGCCATTTTATCGTGTTTCACCTCCGATCGCACAATTTGCAATCGGAGGTGAATGGGCGGTAGGTCTTTTTATAAAACCTTATTCTATGATTTTCACCAACTTGAGCATGGAGATTTTTCCGTCGGGGCCAATTTTGGCGTTGATGCGGAACTGGTTGGTGGTGTTCTTTTCGCTGTTTTCGTATTCCACGACTTGGCTTGCCGGAAAACTGATGGAGTATTCATAGTGTGCATCGCCAACTTCACGTTTCCTGATGTCGTAGTTGGTGGGTAGTTTCCAGTTCATGTGGGTTATGCCATCCTTGTGCAGTTTGTTCATCAGGTCTACCACATCGCTCTTGGTGGCATCTATCTTGTCCAACAGTGTAAGTTGGTCGGCAACCAATGATGTCAGGCCATTTTCGTCTCTCGCATTGATGCTTTGGAAAAAGTTGCGCATAGTGCTGCTGACCATTGTCTTTTCATCGTCCGACACTTCTTTCGCCTTGATTTTCTTTAAGGCCTCTTCTGCTTCGTTGAAGTAGTTGCCATCGGGATGTTCGGTGAGGTAAGCCGTATATGCTTCAACCGTGTTCAGACTTGCGCTTTGCTCCCAGTCCAAAGAGTCGATTTTGTTGAGTGCCTCTTTCCGGTGTGGCGAATCGGGATGGCTGTTGATGTAGTCTATCAAGGCGGCTTTTGAATTGCTGACGAGAGCATTGGTCCAGTCTATGTCGTTTTGTTTGAGAGCAGCCAGGTGGGCCATGATGCTGTCGCGATGTTCTTGTGGAGCATCCTTGAATGTGTCGAGATATCCTTGCAACACTAATGGTTCGCTGCTTTTCATGGCTATTTCGTATTCTTCTTGCTCTCGGTTGTCCTGTGCTTGTCGATACATGTAGAAACAAACACCGCAAATGAGCAATGCAAGGACAAAGCTGACGATAAGTGCCGTTTTCTTGTTCTTCTTGTTTTCGGGCTGCATGGGTTGCGGATGGTCTGCAGTGGAGGAATTTTCCGGTTGCTCTTGTCTTGTATGGTACTGGGGTGCGGCTGGTCCGGTCTGTGTGGAAATCTGAGGAGAGAACGGTGAGAGCGGTCTTGCTTCTTGCCGCTCTTCGGTTGTTTTTTCCGCCATGTGGGGCATTGGACGGTTGGGGTTTGTAGGACGGTGGCAGTGGGGACACAGATCCTCCTCCTTGAAATATACTTTTCCGCAGTCGGGACAGCGTGTGATTTTTCCGGCTATTTCCACTCCGCAACTGGGGCAGGAGGGTGCTTTGTCGCTGATTTGGTGTCCACATTCGGGACATTTTATGATGGCCATAATGCTTTTCTTTTATATGTTCTAAAAATGTTTGAATCTTATTTCTCTGAGGCTGTGCCTTCCCATTACCCGGCTTTTGTCAACAAAAGTGTTGATGCCGTTGATGCGCCCTTTACCGGTATATTGCCAAATAATGTAGTCTCGGCCGTCGGCAAGTACAGGTTCTGGTTCTGAATACTGAGCAATCATCAGTTGGTAGTCGTCGAGTTTATGCTGTAGATGCTTGTTGTAGAAATTCCTGTACGTATAGACAAGTGGGCGTTGACGGTAGGCGTGAGTGACCATGTCAAGGAATTTCAGCAGCGAATCGCAAAATTCCTGTGTAGGCATGTTGCTGGTTGTCTCGACGTCGATCATGGGAATCAAGTCTTGGTCGGCAGGTCTGCACTGCATCATGAAATTGGAAAGTTGCTGCTGAAGATCGACTTTGGGACGGAAAAAATGGTAGGAACCCACTTTCAGCCCATAGCGATGTGCCAGTTCTATGTTCTGTGCGTATTTTTCGTCGATTCGCGTGCCTCCTTCGGTGGCTTTCAAATATACGTATTGCATGCGTGTATTGGCTCCCACCGTTTCCCAGAAAACATTTCCCTGGTAGTGGCTGAGGTCAATGCCGTGCATGTGCTTGCATGTATCTTCGCATTGAATATAACTTTCCTGGGCAGGTGTGTGCAGGGTTATTAGTGCAAGAATACTCACGATGATGATTCGTAACTTGTTCATATATGCAAAGGTACGAAGATTTATCGAATTAAATAAATTGGTGTTTAATTTTTAAAACCTTATAACAATTTGGTGCTACTTGCAGGTGGGTGGCAGAATGGGGCTACTCTTCTATTTCGGAAAGGCTTCTGGAGAAATTGGCAAGGAAATTGCTTGCCGTTTCAAAAGGATTGAAACGTATGTAGCGCAAACTGCGCGTGAGATTTCTGCGGAGTACACGGCTGTTGTTTTCCACCATGCCGTTTGTTCTCATTCTGAAATGCCAGTTCTCGGCAGTATCGGCTGCGGTGTGAGTCAGTGAGCGTTGTGTCAAATAGGTAGCGGATGTTTCTTCCTTGTTCATGAAGGGAAGTTCGTCAATGCTGAATTTGAAGATGTCTATCAGAATGCTGCCTTGAAGGCTTGCCATGCGAACCATGCCGAGATGGTGGAGCCATTTTTCTAATTTCACGAAATCCACGAGATTGCCTTTTGTCCGCAGAAATCTCCCCATGTCAATGATGCCCCTCAAGGAGATGCCGTTGGTCAAAGTGTGGTTGACATTGTGGATGATGGTGTTGAGCAGTTGAAGGGTTTCCAACGAATAGCTTTCGCTGTTCTCCTCTTTCCTTATGATACTTTTCAACCGGCGTTTCAACAATATGTTGGAGAGCTGTGGAGCGGTTTGCATGATTTTCAAGGTCGATGAGTTGACATCGGGCATGCTCAGGCTTGTAATGTTCTCTATTTCTTGTTGCAGGGAGGGGGATATGGGCAGGTTAGGGTCATCTTGATGAAGCCTGAGCCCGCGAGCAACGTAGGGCTTAACGTCTTGTACTTCTGTGATTTGCAACAAGCGTTTCCACTTGAACGCTGACATGGGTTCAAGCGGTTCGTTACAATTAAAAGCGCCTGAATACAACAGGCGAAATAGATTCCTGTTGATGATGTTATTTTTCATACCTGCGATAAAAGTCCACGTTCTCTTTGCTGAGAAGCTCGATGGGCATGTAGTTGATGGGCTGGACTTCTTTTTTCAGGACAATGGCCTTGAACAGTGTGTCGATGCTGTTGTATCCCTGCATATAAGCGTGTTGGGCAATGAGGAATGAGATGCTTCCGGCTTTCAGGCAGTCGGCGTTTTTCCCTACCATGTCATACCCCATGATTTGTATGTTATGCCGATGGGTTTTCTGCAAAAACTCTCCCACGATGTGTGCTTTAGAGCAGATTGTAAAACAGTGGTGGACATCAGGGTGAGTGGAAAAGAATTTTTCCAGAATGGCTTCGTATTGACTTTTTTCTTCGTCAAGGGGCAAGTCGGTTTCCACGATCTTTACGGCCGGGAAGTGTTCTTTCATATAATGGCGGAATCCCACTTCTCGGTTTTCCTGTTGTTTGCTGGCCAGTTTTCCGTTCTTCATCTGTTTCATCAGCATGATTTCCTTTTCGTTGTATGCCAGGAGCATCAGCATCTTTGCTGCAAAATAGCCACTGCTGAACGAGTCTTGTCCGAAAAAGCTCAATGGTTTCAATTCGGGAATGTAGGAATCCAGCAAGATGAAGGGAATGTTCTGTTGGTGAAGGATGTCCGTATATTTCTTTGTTGTTTCAAAATCGCTTGGCACAACAACCACTCCGTTGGGGTGGCTGTCAATGACATCCTGGAATGTATCGGCAAACGTTTTGGCATCGAATCGCTTGTAGTGCTTGATGATGACATCCACATGGAAATCGCGCCGCACATCGCAAGCCTGCATCGCTCCCTCTTCTATTTCCTCCCAGTAGGCTTCGCTTTCATGTTTGGGCATGATGAGGTAGAAAGTGTAGGAGCGATTGTATGCCAGGGCACTGGCATACATGTTGGGTTGGTAGTTGATTTCTTTTAAAACCCTTTCCACTTTTTCGCGGGCTGTTTTCGATACGTTGGGGCGGTTGTGTAAAATGCGATCCACCGTCCCTACCGAGACTCCCGACTTTTCTGCAATGTCTTTTATCCTTATTCTCTGTGCCATCTGTTTTTATGCAAATTTGATCAAAAAGTGTGTGTGAACGGACACTTTATGGTTGTTGCATGCAAAAATAATAATAAAAATTGAATTGTGTAAGCACACAGTGCCTTTTTTGCAGGCTTCTTGTTTTTCTTCTTGTGTAGTCAGGTGTGTTTCCTCAGAAGAAAAACAGAAAATCTTTATCAAACCGGTGTATAATCCAAGGATTTTGTGTAAGTTTGCAAAGGAATCATTTGGCCTTGGAGAAATGGGCAGGGCAACGTGGATAGATGTTGTTGGATATTTTTGAAAACATGATAAGGGACAAAAATGCAAGAGGGCTTTTATTTCTGTTTTTCTTGCTTTTCCTTTCAGCTTGTTCGCCATTGCATAAGAATGACGTTGACAGGCTGAATGAAAGGTCTTATGCGTTTCATTACAAAAACTTGGATTCAACCCTCCATTATGCCAAGGAGGCACTGCGACTTTCTGCCGATTATGATGATGGAAAGGCTGAGGCTTACAACCATCTTGCCTTTGTGAGCATTGCCCAAATGGATTACCAAAAGGCTTCCGTACTACTTGACAGTGTCTGTCTGGTTACGGACAATCAGGTGGAAATATTGGTATCCGATGTCCAACAAATGCGTTTATGCCAGAGGGAGTCGCGGAACAAGAACTTTTATGAGTATCAAGAACGGGCAAAAAGAACGCTGAGAAGGATAAAAGAGGACAGGACGCATCTTTCAGAACATTTGATTCGCCGGTTGATTTATGCAGAAAGCGAGTATGCGATTGTCACCTCTACCTATTATTATTATATAGGTCAGCCGCAGCCTTCGGCAGATGCTTTGTCGTTGATAGATGTGAACGGGGATATTCAAAAAGACACGGCCCAATATCTGAATTACATGTACCAGTCGGGTGCCGGAGGTATCTTGCAGCAAGGAAATAAGGACGAAAACATACAGAAAGAGTGGGAGTACTTGTTGAAATGCTATATGCTGGCAGAAAAGAGCGGCGATGTGTATTGGGAAGCCAATGCACTGCAAGGCATGAGTGAGCATATGTTTGAGAAACCTGTCAGGAAAAAGTTGATGGCAAACAATCTTCCTTCCATCAGATTTCTTAATATAGACAATGTTCCAGACTCGCTGTTTGCCGGTTATTTGGCAGAAAAATCTCTCTATCTTTTCCAAGAATATGGCGATGTATACCAGGTTGCCGGATCTTATAGAACGCTTGCTTCTTGCTATTGGGCAATCGGTGACTATAATGCGGCGGGATATTATCTGAACCAGGCTTTGAACCCTGATACTGTCATCTCTCAGGCACCAGACCTGGTGGCGAGTATTCATGAGAGGTTGTCGCTTACGTACTCTGCCTTGAACAATATACCGCTGAGCAATGCTCATCGCAACAAGTATCTTGACATGCAGGACAGCACCCGGCAAGACAGGCAGCTTGAAGCGCGTGCAGAACAGCTTGACCGGTCTTCTGCGCAACTGAATGTGATGATTGCTGCGGTCATTGTCATGATTGTGGTTGTGGTGGTTTCCATGTTTTTGTTCGACTACCTGAGAAAGAAAAAAGACAAGAAGGATTCTCTTTCTTCGTTATTGGTGCCTTTGGAAGAATGGAAATCGAGCAATGAACGGTATGTCAACTCCTTGAATGAAAAACATGACGAAATCAATGAGGCTTTGACGCTCCAGAGAATGCGCATATCGAACAATAAGAAATACAATGTAGAAAGCCGTGCCAAGATGTTTCTTGTGAACAGTGTAACACCTTTCATCGACCGGATTATACATGAGGTGAACCGGTTGAAAAAATCGGAGGAAAGCGATGCGGTTAGGCAGGAACGCTATGCATACGTGGCAGAACTTTCAGAGAAAATCAACGATTACAATAATGTGCTTACACAGTGGATTCAGCTCCAGCGGGGACAGTTGTCATTCCGTATTGAGAGCTTCCGGGTGCAGGATTTGTTGGACATCGTGTCAAAAAGCAGGATGGCTTTCTTGTTGAAGGGAATTGATTTCAAGGTGGAACCGACGGAAGATGTGGTGAAGGCCGATCGCATTTTGACTTTGTTCATGATCAATACAATTGCGGACAATGCGAGGAAATTTACGCCAAAGGGTGGGAAAGTGACAATCAGCAGTCATCGAACCGACAGTTATGTTGAAATATCTGTCAGCGATACGGGACAAGGATTGTCTGAAGAGCAATTGGGCAATATTTTCAACCACAAGATTTCGGGAGGGCACGGGTTTGGACTCATGAACTGCAAGGGGATTGTAGAGAAATACCGTAAGATGAGTCAAATATTCAATGTATGCTGTATCAATGCTGAAAGTGAGAAAGGGAAGGGCAGCCGTTTCTTTTTCAGATTGCCTGTTGGCACATTGCGCCTGCTCATGATTCTATTCCACTTCTTGTGGTTGGGTAGTGGTGCAGTGTATGCCGACCATTATTTGGACAAAGCGGCCAAATATACAAATATGGTGTACAAACTGAATGTGGAACGTCATTACAAGTCGAGCATTCTCTATGCGGACAGTGCTCTGACGTATTTGAACATGCATTATCTCAGCATTCAGCCTTATGGAAGATTTCGCCTTGTGTTGGATGGTGGCCATTCGGAACTGCCAGCAGAATTGGCGTGGTATCGTGACGGTTTGGAGACAGATTACGAACTTTTGATTTTTTTGCGCAATGAAATTGCGGTGGCCGCTCTTGCTCTTCATGATTGGTCTTTATACCAATATAACAATAAGGTTTACATGCAGTTGTACAAGGAGAAGTCTGCGGACAGCAGGTTAGGCGAGTATGTCAGGATTATGCAACGGTCGGAAGTGAACAAGACCATTGCCGTTGTTTTGTTGATCCTTCTTTTGGGGGTCATTCTTATAGCCTATTACATGCTGTATTATCGCCATCGAATATTCTTTCGTTTTTATGTGGACAAACTGGAGCAAATCAATGAAATGCTGCTCAGCGATGTGGCGAACGAGGAAAAACTGGCTGCACTCAACTCTTTGGAGGGATTGTCTAACAGACAGTGGCCTCCTGCTTTGTTGAGCATTATAGGGCAGATAAAGCAGACCATGTTGCGGAGTATAGAAGCAAATGTCAATCGCCAATTGGATATAGAGATGGCAGAAGACGAACTGCATCGTTCCGAATTGGAAAATCAAAAACTGTATGTGTCTAATAATGTCTTGGACAATTGTTTGAGTACGTTGAAACATGAGACGATGTATTATCCTTCTCGTATCAGACAGTTGGTTGATGGCTCGGACAACAACATCGAAGCAATCAGTGAGTTGGTGTCTTATTATAAGGATTTGCACATGTTGCTCTCAACCCAGGCCATGCGCCAAATTGAAAGTGTAAAACAAGAATGTAGGCGAATAGAGATATTTGGCACCTGTGTTTTGGGAGATGAGGTCATGATGCAATACCTTTTCGATATTTTGCAAAGGCAGAGCCGAGGAAAAACGCTGGATATGGAGATAACGGAAAAGGAGAATAAATACGTTGTTTTTCACATAACCATGAAAAAACTTCCATATAGAAAACTGTTTACGCCCAGTATGCAGAACATACCGTTTATGATTTGCAGGCAGATTGTTAGGGAAAATAGTGAAATAACCAATCTGAGGGGATGTGGAATCGTGGCAGACGCTTTGCCTGAGGGCGGAACATTGATACAAGTAACATTAGCAAAAGCAAGATAGAAGATGGAAAAATTTAAAGTAATTATCGTGGAGGACATCCCTTTGGAGTTGAAGGGAACCGAAGGTATTTTCCGTAATGACATACCTGAAGCAGAAATTATAGGAACAGCAGAAAGCGAAGCTGCCTATTGGAAACAAATCAAGCAGAATCTTCCGGATTTGGTACTGTTGGATTTGGGCTTGGGAGGGTCAACCACGGTAGGCGTTGAAATCTGCCGCCATACAAAAGAGGCTTATCCAACCGTAAAAGTCCTTATTTTCACAGGAGAAATATTAAACGAAAAATTATGGGTTGATGTATTGGATGCAGGGTGTGACGGCATTTGCCTGAAAAGCGGTGAACTTCTCACTCGGGGAGATGTGGCAAGTGTCATGAACGGTAAAAAAATGGTATTCAATCAGCCCATCCTCGAGAAAATCATTGAGCGGTTCAAGCATAGCGTCAATAGTCAATTGATGAGACAAGAAGCGTTGGTAAATTTTGAAATTGATGAATATGATGAAAGATTCCTCCGCCATTTGGCCCTTGGCTACACCAAAGAACAAATCACGAACTTGCGCAACATGCCGTTTGGGGTGAAGAGCCTTGAAAAGCGTCAGAATGAACTTGTACAGAAATTATTCCCCGACGGGAATGGAGGGTTTGGAATCAATGCCACGAGACTGGTGGTGCGCGCCATGGAATTGCATATACTTGACACAGACAACTTGCATCCCGATGAAGAGTAAAGAACAGATCTTGGCATGGACGGCTTTTGCATTTTTTGTTTTGCAGGTATTCCTGGTCTTGATGTCGTGGATTGTCAATTCCACCATGCCAACTTTGCCCGTTCGTTCTTTATTGAGCAGTGAGGGAATCAGATGGTTTTTGGGCAATTTCGTTTCCAATCTTTCCACTCCCTTTCTTGTTTGGATGCTCTTGCTTTCTGTGGCTTGGGGCGAGTTGAAGGAAAGTGGGATGCAAAAGGCTCTTTCCATGTTGTTCAAAAAACGCAAGTTAATGTATCGACAACGCTTTGCACTGTGGGTCGTTCTCTTGTTGTTGATGGTCTATGTGGCGTTCATTGGTTTCCTCACGTGTGCGCCGCATGCCATACTTCTGAGCAGCACCGGTGATTTGTTTCCCAGCAGTTTTAGTGCAAGTATTGTCCCCATCATTGCTTTTGGCATATCTTTCCTGTCAATTTCCTATGGTGTCATCAGTGGGGCGCAAGCCAAACTGACTGATATATTTCGAGGACTTACAGCAGGGGGGGCGTCTGTTTTGCCTTTTGGACTGCTTTATATATTGGCTGCCCAACTCTATTTTTCCTTGTCCTTTGTTTTGAATATAAATATGTAGTGCTTGGTCTTTCTTGCGTATTTTTCATTTCTAAAAATGAAAACATTTGTCAGGCCTTGGACTGCTTTTCCAGAAATCCTCGCATTTGCACGTGTAAAATCTTCTGCATTTCAACTGCATAATCGGATTTTTGCAGTATCTTTGCACTCAAAAGAAGGATTACAATGCAGCACATCAGAAATTTCTGTATTATAGCACATATTGACCACGGCAAATCTACGCTTGCCGACAGACTCTTGGAATATACCAAAACGATTCAGGTGACACAAGGACAGATGTTGGATGACATGGACTTGGAGAAAGAGAGAGGAATTACTATCAAGAGCCACGCCATTCAAATGGAATACGAACTGAACGGGGAAAAATACGTATTGAATCTGATAGACACTCCGGGTCATGTGGACTTCTCTTACGAGGTGTCAAGAAGCATTGCTGCTTGCGAAGGTGCGTTGCTGGTGGTGGATGCCACTCAGGGTGTACAGGCGCAGACTATCAGTAATCTTTACATGGCCATAGACAATAATTTGGAAATCATTCCTGTGATCAATAAAATAGACATGCCCAGTGCGATGCCCGACGAGGTGGAGGACGAAATCATCGAATTGATAGGCTGCGAACGGTCAGATATCTTGCGTGCATCAGGGAAGACCGGTGAAGGCGTGGATGATGTCTTGAGGGCTGTGGTTGAACGTATCCCAGCTCCTACGGGCGATTCCGAATCACCCTTGCAGGCATTGATTTTCGACTCGGTGTTCAATTCTTTCCGTGGTATCATTGCTTATTTCAAGATAGTAAATGGTTCTATCAAGAAAGGCGACAAAGTGAAATTCTTCAATACCGGAATGGAATATGATGCCGATGAAATAGGGGTGCTGAAGATGGCCATGATGCCGAGAGAACAATTGAATACGGGCGACGTGGGTTATATTATCAGCGGTATCAAGGAGTCGAAAGAAGTGAAAGTGGGCGATACCATTACACACATCAGCCGGCCGTGCAACAAAGCCATTGAGGGGTTTCAGGAGGTGAAACCGATGGTGTTTGCGGGAGTTTATCCGATAGACCCTTCTGAATATGAAAATTTAAGGGCTTCGCTCGAAAAACTGCAGTTGAATGATGCTTCCCTCACATTTTCTCCAGAGTCATCGGTGGCATTGGGATTTGGTTTTCGTTGTGGATTTCTTGGGCTCTTGCACATGGAAATTGTACAGGAAAGATTGGATCGCGAGTTCAACATGGATGTGATTACCACCGTTCCGAACGTGTCGTATATGGTGTATGACAAACAGGGCGGGAGCAAAGAGGTGCACAATCCGTCAGGATTGCCGGAACAAACCCTCATTGACCATATTGAGGAACCTTACATCAAGGCAAGCATCATTACCGACAGCACTTACATTGGTTCCATCATGACTCTTTGTCTGGATAAGAGGGGAGAACTGATCAAGCAGGAATATGTCAGTGGCAACCGTGTGGAATTGTATTTCATGTTGCCGTTGGGCGAAATTGTCATCGATTTCTACGACAAGTTGAAGAGCATCAGTAAGGGCTATGCTTCATTCGATTACCATATAGATTGTTTCCGTCCGTCAAAATTGGTGCGGCTGGATATATTGCTCAACGGTGAACCGGTGGATGCCCTGTCCACGTTGACGCACCATGACAATGCGGTGACATTTGGAAGGAGAATGTGCGAAAAACTGAAGGAACTGATTCCGAGACAGCAGTTTGACATAGCCATACAGGCTGCCATCGGGGCGAAAATCATTGCGCGGGAAACGGTGAAACAAGTCCGCAAAGATGTCACTGCAAAATGTTATGGAGGTGATGTGAGCCGTAAGCGCAAATTGCTTGAAAAACAGAAGAAAGGTAAGAAACGCATGAAGCAGATAGGAAACGTGGAAGTTCCGCAGAAAGCGTTCCTCGCTGTATTGAAACTTGACTGATATATCATGGAGGAGACAGAATTATGTTGACACACACAACACGAGATGTTGCGCGCGAACTGGCGCGAAAGTACAGTACGATGACCCACGATGAATTGGATATCCTTGAGAGTATTTTGGTACAAAAGAAATATAAGAAAGGAGATCTGGTTCTTCCGGAAGGTGACGTGTGTCGAAGTATTATTTATATCCAGAAGGGTTTGCTGAGGCAATTCTATTTCAAAAACGACAAGGAAGTAACGGAGCACATGGCGGTGGAAGGAAATATCGTGATGTGTATAGAGAGTTTGTTTAAAGAGGAACCCACGCATTTGCAGGTGGAGGCTCTTGAACCTACCTTGGTGTATGAGTTGCCCAAAAAACGTCTGGAAGAAGTGGCTTTGCACAATGTGAATATTCAGATTCTATATCGAAAGATATTGGAAGAGTCGCTCATTCTTTCACAGGTTCATGCCGATTTGGTGAGATTTGAAAGTGCGGAAAACAGATATAGAAGAATGTTCAAAATTGCTCCTCAGGTTACTTTGCGCGCACCGTTGGTGTATATTGCCAGTTATTTGCAGATGACACCCGAAACGTTGAGTCGCGTGCGCTCAACAGTATTGCTGGACTAAGCCAAGAATATTTTTGAGGGGAGGCAAATAAAAAATGGATAGGATTATCGAATCCTATCCATTGATTTTATCAATGCTTCGTCTGCCTGTATTCCTTTCCTCGCGAGGAAATGGAGTATGAGCGATATGAACGGCAGACAAGCTGCTATTTCAACGCTGAACGAAACCTTCTGATCCTTGCCCAAGATAATGGCAAATACAGCATAGACCGCATACCATCCAAGAAGCAGGAGCATATTGAACAGACACAGACGCGACTGGAATGTACGGTTCTTGTAGGAGAAAATGGCCCACAAGGCGATGGAGCACGTCAGTAGCAGAATGGCAAACAATGCCCAAACTGAAAAATCGTGACTTCCGTTTCCCGTTTGAATCCAGAGGTTGAACATCAGCGATGTCACGCCCATGGACTCCGGTACGAATCTTCCGATTGGCAAGCACAGGCACACAACGGTGAGGATGATAGCAACAATCAGAAAAAGTGTTTGTTTGCGCTGTATCATCAGTCCATATTGTCTTTCGACGGATCGCGGTGATACACGTTTCCGTCAACAAATTCTTGAGTGGCGAGAAGTGTTGCCTTGGGCAATTTTTCATAATAACGAGAGATTTCTATCTGCTCGCGGTTCTCGAAAACCTCTTCCAAAGAATCATTATATGAAGCAAATTCTGCCAATTTCTTGCTCAAGTCCTGTTTGATTTCTACCGAAATCTGGTTGGAACGTTTTGCAATGATAGCCACACTCTCATAGATATTGCCAGTTTCCTTGCACAAATCCATGACGTTACGGGTTACGGTGTTAACCGGTGCTTTTGATTTCTTGTAATCCATTATACTGATTGATTGATTATTTTTCTTTTCCTGTGTGTTTTTTGCAAGCGGTGATGTACTTTTCCGCTGTGGAGCGGTCTTTGCTGTCGGGATATTCGTTGATGAATCCATAGCATTCGTCTTCTGCATCGCGATAGCGTTCCAGACGCTTTTCTTCCACGCTTTGTTCTGCCAGCTCAAACTTGCTTTTCATGATGAGCAATGAAAAGTTCTCGCGTAGCGAACTGTAGGGGTAATCTTTCAGAGCGTTCTGGGCGGTGATGATGCAAGCCTCGTAGTTGGATCCGCCACTGGTGCAATTACCAAAATAGGTGCCCAAATTGTAATAAAGTTGTGCTGACAGCAATTCTTTTTTCACCAATTTGTCTTGTAGGGCGAACAATCTTTGCTGAGCCTGGCTTTTCATTTTAGCCTCTGGAAACAAATCCAGATATTCCTGAAACGCTGTGATGGCTCTTATGGTCGCACTTTGGTCAAGGCGTGGCTCGGGAGTGCTCTGATAGAGACTTTCGCCTGTATAGTAGGAAGCCATTTCCGCATAGACCCCCTTTGGATAGCTTTGGCTGTATTTCTTAAAATAGGAAGAGGCCGTTTCGTAATCTTTATGGCAATATTCTGCCATGGCTCTCATGTACAGACTCTCCTGTGCGTTGTCCGTTCCCTTTAAGATGGTTATCAGTTCATCGAGTAGCGTTATGGCACGCATGTACTTCCCGTTGGCAAAACATTCTTTGGCATATTCGTATTTGTAGTTGTAGTCTTGCGATTTGAAGACTGTATTGTATTCCTTGGCGCATCCGGTGAAAAGCACTGCTGAAATAATGACAAGGAATGCCTTGGCTATACCTGTTTTTTTTGATTTATGGTTTTGCATAACTGTCGCTGACGATTCTGTTTTGTAATATCAAGATGCAAAAGTACACATATTTCCATGAATCACAAAGTAGAGGATCATATTTTTAGTTAAAAAAGCGTGGGGCATAAGGTTATTTTAGTAATTTTGCAGTTATGGATTTCAAACTGACTTCAAAATATATGCCTACCGGCGACCAGCCGGAGGCCATACAGCAACTTGTTGAAGGTGTGGAAAGAGGAGATCGGGCACAGGTGCTTTTGGGCGTTACTGGCTCGGGAAAAACGTTCACTGTGGCCAATGTGATTGAGCGAGTGCAAAAGCCAACGCTCATTCTCAGTCACAACAAGACGTTGGCTGCCCAGCTCTATGAAGAGATGAAAGGCTTCTTCCCAGAAAATGCTGTGGAATATTATGTGAGTTATTATGATTATTATCAGCCGGAAGCCTATTTGCCGCAAACGGATACGTATATAGAAAAAGATTTGGCGATTAATGAGGAAATAGACCGCTTGAGATTGTCGGCTGTATCTTCGTTGTTGTCTGGTAGAAAAGATGTGGTTGTGGTTTCTTCGGTTTCTTGTATTTACGGCATGGGGGGGCCGGTGGCTATGGCGAACAGTGTGATCGCTTTGAAGAAGGGAATGACATTGGCCCGCAATGCCTTTTTGAGAAAACTGGTGGATGCGCTGTATATAAGAAACGACATAGACTTGAAGCGAGGCAATTTCCGTGCAAAGGGGGATACGGTGGATGTGTTCATGGCTTATAGCGACAATGTGTTGAGGGTTACGTGGTGGGATGATGAGATAGATGCAATAGAAGAACTCGACGCTATGACTTATCATCGTCTGGCATCTTTCGATGAATACCAAATTTATCCTGCCAATCTTTTTGTCACGTCAAAAGAACAAACAGAATTGGCCATCCGTTGCATTCAGGATGATTTGGCGAAGCAAATAGATTTCTTTACTGAAGTTGGGGAACCTGTTAAGGCACAGAGAATTAAAGAGCGCGTGGAATATGATATGGAAATGATAAAAGAACTGGGACATTGCTCTGGAATCGAGAACTATTCAAGATATTTTGATGGCAGGGAAGCAGGACAGCGACCTTATTGTTTGTTTGATTTCTTTCCCGAAGATTTTCTGTTGGTCATTGACGAGAGTCATGTGAGCGTGCCACAAATCAGCGCAATGTACGGTGGCGACCGCGCGAGAAAAACTAATTTGGTAGAATTCGGATTCCGACTTCCGGCTGCATTCGACAACCGTCCTTTGAAATTTGAAGAGTTTCAGGACATTGTGAAACAGGTGATTTATGTGTCGGCAACTCCTGCTGATTATGAGTTGAACGAGTCTGGAGGCATTGTTGTGGAGCAGGTAATCCGTCCTACGGGCTTGTTGGATCCGGAAATAGACATCCGTCCTACGGAAAGTCAAATAGATGATTTGATGGAAGAAATTATGGCGAGAAACGAGAAAGAAGAGAGGATACTCGTGACCACGCTTACCAAACGAATGGCGGAGGAGTTGACAGAATATCTTTTGAACCATGGCGTGAAGGCCAATTACATCCATAGTGATGTGGCGACATTGGATCGCGTGAAAATCATGAACGACTTGAGAGCCGGAGTTTTCGACGTGCTTGTGGGGGTGAATCTGCTGCGCGAGGGGCTCGACCTTCCTGAAGTGTCATTGGTAGCTATACTGGATGCGGACAAAGAGGGCTTCCTTCGTTCGCATCGCTCTCTTACGCAGACGGCCGGACGAGCGGCAAGAAATGTGAACGGGAAGGTGATTATGTATGCGGACACCATAACCCATAGTATGCAACTGACGATTGACGAGACGGCTCGAAGAAGAGACAAGCAGTTGAAATACAATGCGGAATATGGTATTGTTCCTAAGCAGATTGTGAAAGAAATCAAACAAAACGTTTTGAAACAAGGAGCATCAGACAGTTTCATACCTCAAAGGAAAGAAACAAAATATACTCCTTACATTGAGCCGGATGCCATGCAGGTGGCAGCGGATCCAATTGTCAGGAAAATGTCTCAGGCTCAACTCAAAAAGTCCATTGCCGACACAACGTTGTTGATGAAAAAGGCTGCCAAAGAACTTGATTTCCTTCAGGCTGCCCAGTACCGTAACGAGATTGTCAGACTTAAGGAACTGCTTGAGGAATAAATCAACGCCCTTTTGCCAGAGGCATGGAGGGGGCTGAGTGTAACCTCCCGTTCTTAGTTAAATATTGCTTAATAGGCATCGGTTATATGATATTTTTGTACTTTTGCAAATAAAAATTAGGACAAATGCGATTACTCATGATACCATTGCTCTTCCTGCCTTTGTGTGCATCTGCACAAGGTGAATGGGAAAGGCCGGATGTGGCCACCCGTGAAGAGGCGAAGACCGAACTTTCTCATGAAAATGGCAAGTATTTGGAGGGGGCTGTTTCTGAGGTGGATGGGCAAGTGCAATGGACACTCAATCTGGATGTTCCAGACAAGAACGCGCAAGAAATTTATGATACGATGCTGGCGTTCCTCGTGCGGTTGACAAAGGAGGAGAACCAATTGGATAACAGCAGTGTGTCGTTGGTCAACAAGAAAGAGCACGTCATTGTGGCGAGTATGCGTGAGTGGCTGGTGTTCAAGAAAAATGTGCTCTCGGTGGACAGAACCAAATTCAACTATACTCTGGTTGCTGCTTGTAGCGACAACCATTTGAAGGTGGACATGATTCGATTGTCGTATAAGTACGAGGAAGAACGCGTGAAGGGGGGGTATTACTACAAGGCGGAAGAATGGATTAATGATAAAAATGCTTTGAACAAGAAAAAGACAAAGTTGTTGGGAAGTTGTGCAAAGTTCAGATGCAAGACGATTGACCGCAAAGACGAAATCTTTGCCAGGGTGACCGGTTTGTTTAAATAATCATTTTGAAAGAAAAAACTGTGGACAGAGACGATATGGACAGGAGCATAGATGCCCGGATGAGAAGACGGCATCTCAGGGAAGATGCACCGGAAAATAAATACAGAATGTTGCGACAATGGCTCAACATCATTTTTATGTTGGGTGCTCTTATTGGCGTGGGGCTTTATTTCTATCAAGACCGTACCGCAGGGACAATCGTCATATTGGTGGCAATGATCTTTAAAATTGTGGAATGTGTATTCCGGCTGATGAAATGAAGAAAGTAACAGCAATTCTTTTATTTGTCTTTTCAGGAGCAATCGCTGCCATTGCTCAAGATTTCAATCAAATTACGGACGAAGGAACCTTGAGCATGGCTACCGATAGAAGTAGGACGAAAAGCGGAAACGATTCTTTGGGAAAACACAAGGAAATTCCCAGAGGATTGAAGGTTTGGACGGTAGATGAGCGTTTTGGAGACCGCATCATGATTGTGCCTGACACTGCGTCTTACATGTTCATGAACGAAACTTTTACATCGGGTATCAGAGACGATTATAATACAACGGGAAATCTTGGTGCACCTCGAATCAGTCGTATTTTTATAGACAGACAACAGCCTGAACAATTTATGTTCACCCAGCCTTATGATTATTTCATTACACCTGTCAGCAAATTTCATTTTACGAACACTTTGTCTCCCATCACCAATCTCACTTATCACGAATGCGGAGACAAAAACAACGGTGAAGACCATTTTAAAGCTTTGTTTGCAGTCAATGCAGGGAAGAAAATAGGAGTAGGGTTCAAATTTGATTATATTTATGGGCGGGGATACTATCAAAATCAGAGTACGGCTCATTTCAACTATTCTATGTATGGCAGTTACGATGGCGACCGTTATCAAGCTTCGCTATTGTTTTCAACCAACCATCAGAAAGTCGCAGAAAACGGAGGTGTTACGGACGACAGGTATATTACGCACCCCGAATTGTTTCAAGAGGATTTCCGTACCAATGAAATACCAACGGTATTGACAAAGAACTGGAACCGTAACGACAATCAGCACGTGTTTTTCTCACATCGGTATAATATTGGCTTTAACAGGAAAGTTCCCATGACTGAAGAGGAAATAAAAGCCAAGCAGTTTGCCATGGAATCAAAGAAAGAAAATGATGCGAAGAAAAAAAAGGAAAAAAACGGGGGAAAAGGACAAAGGAAGAGTAGCAATGACGAAGGTATTGAGGATGAAAAAGTCTTATCAGGAAGACCGGACAATGCTGCAATAGCCGGGAAAGAACCGATGGGAAAAACGAAGGAAACATCTTCCAATCGTATTAAAGTGGACGGAACTGCAGCAGCGGACAGTTTGTTGGCAGCCGATACTCAAAAGGAGAAAAAGACAGAGTGGATGAAAAACGAGTATGTGCCTGTAACCAGTCTCATACATACTTTGAAGTTTGACAATTATCGCCGTATTTACCAGTCTTATGCTACGCCGGAGGATTATTGCCTCCATACATACATCGAGAAAGGAGAATTGGCCGGTGACAGTATTTTTGACCAGACCAAGCACTATGAAATAAAAAATACATTTGCCATTTCTTTGCTTGAAGGTTTCAACAAATGGGCAAAGGCGGGACTGAAAGGTTTCGTTACTTCAGATCTCCGCCATTTTTCCATGCCCGATACTTTGGACTACCAATCGTTCAACGAACATCATCTGAGCGTTGGTGGGCAACTGAGCAAAACGGCGGGGGCTTTATTGCATTACAATGCCATTTTTGAAACATGGCTAACAGGAGCGGATGCAGGACAATTGAAATTTGATGCCACGGCCGACTTGAATTTCAAACTTCTGGGCGACACCGTCCAATTGGCAGCACGGGGCTATTTCTACAGATTGTCCCCAACATTCTTCCAGCGCAAATATCACTCTAAACATTTGTGGTGGGACAATGACGGGCTGGAAAAAGAGACCCGAATGAGACTGGAAGGGATTTTCTCTTACCGAAAAACGAGAACCGTTTTGCGTGTGGCTGTCGATAATATTAGAAACCATACTTATTTTGCACAGCAATATCGCATGACGGACAGTTATGGGCGTATCGGAAATACTGTGAGCGTAAAGCAATATGCTGATAATCTGAGGCTGTTGACGTTGCAACTGAACCAGGATTTCACGCTTGGACCGCTCAATTGGGAATCGCAAGTTACCTATCAGAAGTCGAGCCAGAACGATGTTTTGCCTGTTCCGTCTTTGAATATTTACAGTAACCTGTATTTGAAGTTCAAGGTGGCAAAGGTCTTGAAAGTTGACCTGGGAGCAGATGTGAGATATTTCACCAAGTATTATGCCCCTGATTACAGTCCTCTATTAGGGCAGTTCACTGTTCAAGACAATGGGGAGCAGAATGTAGAAACGGGCAATTATCCCATTGTCAATGTATATGCCAACATGCACTTGAAACATACAAGATTCTATTTGATGATGAGTCACGTTAATGCGCGTGCAGGGAAGAGTACGTTTGTCACACCGCATTATCCCATCAACGGAATGGTTTTGCGATTTGGTGTTTCGTGGAATTTCTTCAACTAAATCTTTCATCATGAACTTTCCATTATTCATAGCAAGCAAAATTTATAATGACAAGGGCGACAGGCGCAAGGTGAGTCGTCCAGCCATTCATATTGCTACAACAGGCGTGGCTATAGGGTTGGCTGTAATGATTGTTTCCGTGTGCGTGGTGCTGGGTTTTAAGCACACAATCAGAGATAAGGTGATAGGATTCGGAAGTCATATCATGGTAGGCGATTTCTTGACTGTGCAAGGAATGGAGCAAACACCGGTGGTGGTGAACGACAGTATGATGACTGTGTTGAAGAATATTCAAGGCACTAAGCATGTACAGCGTTTTGCCATGGTTCAGGGAATTTTGAAGACAGATTCCGATTTTTTGGGCGTGATGTTCAAAGGTATTGGACAAGAGTACGACACTACTTTCATTCACAATAATTTGCTAAAAGGGTACATCCCAAAATATGGAACAACTGCCGATAAACAAAAAATTGTCATTTCAAAAATGATTGCCGACCAGTTGAAGTTGAATGTGGGCGACAAAGTCTTTTCTTATTTCATTAGCGACAATAATGTCAGGGCAAGACATTTTACGATAACGGGCATTTATCAAACCAATTTAACGATGTTTGACAAGGTGACTTGTTTTACCGACTTGGGTACTGCCGTGAGATTGAACGGTTGGGAAAAGAATCAGGTAAGTGGGGCGGAAATCACCGTGGATGACTTCGGGAATATTGCTCAGGTGGAGGATGCCCTGAAGAAAAAAGTGAACAAAACGACAGACAGATATGGAGAAACCTATTCTTCTGCAACCATCCAGGAAATCAATCCTCAGATATTTTCGTGGCTCGATTTGCTCGACTTGAATGTGTGGATTATTCTTGCATTGATGATATGTGTGGCTGGATTTACCATGATCAGCGGTCTTCTTATTATTATATTGGAACGTACCAATATGATTGGAGTACTCAAGGCATTGGGTGCCAAGAACGACACGGTGCGCCATACATTTCTGTGGTTTGCTGTGTTCATGATTGGAAAAGGTATTCTAATTGGAGATTTGCTGGGAATAGGAATTGTGCTGGTTCAGTATTACACTGGCTTTGTGAAATTGGATGCAGCTACTTATTATGTGAGCACTGTTCCTGTTGAATTGAATGTACCAATCATCGTTCTTGTCAATGTGGCAACATTGCTTGCCAGTGTCTTTGTGCTGATTGCACCAAGCTATCTTATTTCTCATATACATCCTGCGAAATCCATGCGGTACGAATAAAAAAGTGGTCTGTTTTTACCGTAATTTATATTAAATAAGAAATAAAAGAGGATTACATGTTGATAATCATTAAAATCTGCACAAATAATTTTGGAATGTGCAGATAAGGTGCTACCTTTGCACAAAATTTATAAGATTGTGCAATGGAATTGATACCAAGTTTTAATTTACTGATAGAAAAAAGCATTATCAATAATTGGAATTACGATGCTCTGACTGATTATAAAGGTGTTACATTACAATATCATGATGTAGCACGCAAAATAGAGAAACTTCATATTTTATTTGAAAACAGTGGAGTCCAAAAGGGAGACAAGATTGCTCTTTGCGGGCGAAACAGTGCCAATTGGGCGTGTGCGTTCCTTGCTACGCTTACTTATGGGGCGGTAGCAGTGCCTATTCTCCATGAATTTACACCGGAACAAGTTTATAATATTGTTAACCATAGTGAGGCAAAACTGCTTTTTGTGGGTGATGCCGTAGCAACGACTATCGATGCGCAGAAAATGCCCTCATTGGAAGGTGTCGTCTATATTCCCGATTATTCGCTTGTTGTTTCAAGAACCAACAAGCTGACTTATGCACGTGAACATTTGAACGAACTTTTCGGGAAGAAATATCCTAAAGCATTCCGTCCCGAACATGTGGAATATCGCCAGGAACAGAATGGAGAAGAATTGGCATTGATCAACTATACCAGCGGAACAACAGGGTTCTCGAAGGGAGTTATGATTCCCTACCGTGCCATCTGGAGCAATTATGATTTTGCGGAAGCAGTACTTGGAGATAAGAATATAAAACAAGGCGATAGCGTTATTAGTATTCTTCCTTTGGCGCACATGTATGGAATGTCTTTCGAGTTTCTCTTTGAGTTCCTGCATGGTTGCCATATTTTCTTTTTGACACGAGTCCCAAGTCCTGCGATCATTGCCCAAGCATTTGCTGACATAAAGCCAAGGATTATCATTGCCGTTCCGTTGATTATCGAGAAAATCATACGTAAAAAAGTGTTCCCGAAGGTGCAGAACAATCGAATGCGTTTGCTGCTCAATATGCCGGTAGTGAATAAAAAAGTGTATGAGAAAATACGTGAACAGGTGGAGTTGGCGTTTGGGGGAAATTTTTATGAAATTATTATTGGTGGTGCTGCCTTTAACCAAGAAGTGGAAACTTTCCTTCAAAAAATCAGTTTCCCTTATACGGTTGGATATGGTGCCACGGAATGTGCTCCCATCATCACTTACTCGGACTACAGTACATTTGTGCCGGGCAGTTGCGGCAGGGCAGTGGTTCACATGGAGGTTCAGGTTGACAGTCCTGATCCGCGGAATATTCCCGGGGAGATTCTTGCCAAAGGGCTGAATGTGATGTTGGGATATTATAAAAATGAAGAGGCAACACGCGAGGTCATAGATGAAAATGGTTGGTATCACACGGGCGACCTTGGAACCATGGATGCCAATGGAAACATTTTCATCAAAGGGCGTAGCAAGAATATGTTGCTTGGTGCAAGCGGTCAGAATATCTATCCGGAGGAAATTGAAGACAAACTCAATTCCATGGAAATGGTGGTGGAGAGCCTTGTCATTCAAAAAGATGAAAAACTGATAGGCTTAGTCTATCCAGACTATGAGGAAGCTAGAAACATTGGTTTTAGCAATGATGATCTTGCAAAAATCATGGAGCACAATCGCCAAGAGTTGAATGCAGCCCTTCCGGCTTACTGCAAATTGTCCGCCATAAAATTAAATGAGGAAGAATTTGAGAAGACACCGAAGAAGAGCATCAAGAGATACCTTTATCAAGACAAGGATTAAAAAGTGATATGACCGCCCGCCAAACAGTTTCGGCGGGCGGTCATATCACAAATATTAACAAATGGCTGAAATCCTTTAACACGAAAAACGGCCGTTTTCTGAAAAAAGTTCCCCGCGCGCCCAAATACGCGATTCTACGGACGTTTGGCAAACGACTGGCATACAGCGTGTTGAGAAATATTGACAAATCCTGCCCGGTAATTTATGCCTACTTACCTTGTAATTTATGCCAAACTACCATGTAAGTAAGGCTTACTTACCCGGTAAAATATGCCAAATTGCGATGTAAGTAGGCATAAATTACCGGAACGGCTCTGAAAAACCGCTCCGCTGTTTTTCACGATTTTCCAACGGATCATCCGTCACTTTTCTATTT
>JALFBL010000106.1 GCA_022773395.1 Prevotella sp. | reverse complement strand
TAATCTCTTCTGCATAGTTCATAATCTTTCTGTATGACAAATCCCCGCACATTCTGGTGGTTGCAGCACCAAAACATGCGAGGATCGTCGGTCGATGTGAAATTGTCAGCCAGTGAGGACTGCAACTCCACACCGACCCAGTAATTGCATTATAACACGACTGTGCGCAAAAATCAAGATGGAATTATGGCTTTTCTTCTTCAATATTGATAAACTCTTGAAACTTCGCCAAAGCCTTCTCCGCATTCTTTGACGGCTTTTTCATTGAGACATCGAGATGCTTGCTAAACAGATCAGCCACGAAACGCCTTGCTTTCATTTTGCCTACTTCCACGCCATCCCAATACCCACGGGCAGGTCTGCCGTTCTCCAATCCCTTTTTGCCTTTTCCTTGTGATCCTGTGGTACTGTTTTTTAGCTGATACCCTGCATCGGCAGCTCTTTTTATGTAGTATTGCTCTTTTTCGTTGCACTCCTCCGCGGGGCATTTACAAAGAATGTCCACCTTGTAGCCGTAAGGGTTTTCTTGGCTGTATAATCCGTGTTTCTTGATTGATAGGTCAATGTGCTGGTATCCTACCAAATGTTCCCCAAGCCTTGTTAAAAGACTTTTGGAAGCAAGCCCCACATAGGCAAATTTGAAGCCATCTTCGTCAACACGGGTAAAGCAATAGATACCACTTTCATGCGTTGCTTGCGGACATACCTCTTTTATCCGTTTCTCACATTCCGCTTTTCGTGCGTATATTTGGCGATAGTTCATTATTGCCTCCTATTTCATAACTTAACCGCCCCAACCCACAACGGAGCGGGGCGGTGTGTTTATTCGTACAGATTAAAATGGCAAAGAACTATCCGTGTCATCAATCTCATGGAAGTCGCTGACTGGTTCAGCAGGTGCAGAATTGTCACTCTTTCCGCCGCAGAACTCTGCGTGTGCGTTCTGAATTTCCCAAGAAATGCGATTGTTGCCTTCCTTGTCCTGCCACTTCCGGCTCTGCATTTCACCCTGGACAATGATTTCCTTGCCCTTGCTGAAATACTTGCTTACAAACTCTGCACTCTGCCGCCAAAATACGCAATCGAAAAAGTCGGTCTGCTTTTCGCCGCCGTTGGAATATGCACGGTCAACGGCAACGGTGATGTTGCAGACGGTCACGCCGTTGGTAGTGGTATTTGTGGACGGATCACGGACAAGTCTGCCCTTAATTGCGATAATGTTCATTAGATTTCATCCTCCAAATTAGAAATTTTTGCTTCGGGCTCTTCAATATCAAGTGGGCAATTATCGCCGACGTATCTCTGCGGGTACTGGCATACCGAGCCGTTCAAACCGCAAGTGGAATAACTGCGACGGAAGAATGGGCATTGGTAGCAGTTCACATCTGCGTTGCCCTTGTAGTCAATCGGAAAGTTTACACGGACAACCGCATAAGCACGGACATAATCGGCAACACCGCTGTCAAAGTTAGCCATCACGCACCGCCTTGCTTCTTTCGGCATTCAGCACACCGAGCTACACCGTCTGCGTTCCGCTTTTTTGCCATTTGGAATACTTCTGCCGGTGTAAATGTTTTTCCGCTTGTAGGGTCACGGAAAGCCTCAAACGGCTTGCCACAATCACCACATTTGTATTCGGGTGCGGCCGTGGTATTGGTGGTTTGCTTCTTGTATGCGTCAGTGTCTGCGTCCTTTGTATCGTCGATGTTGTACAGACCATTCAACGCATACTTTCTGGCATAACTGGAAGCGGTGCCGGTAACCTGGCTGTCGTCCATACCCTTTTTTGTGTCCGATTCTCTTGCGGAAGCTGTAGCCTCAATAAACTGTTCGCTTTCAATGTCATACAGACGTGCTGTTGCTTCGATGTAATACCGCTGACCGATGCATACCGGCTTGTCTGTCAGCAGCAGAACAAGGCCGTACTTTTTGTTGATGGGCTTTGCCGCTTCCAAAATGTCCTCGCAGGATCGGTAATTGTATTTGCCGAAACTGTTATACTGATTTTTCGGTGCTTTCAGTTCGGCTTGTGCCATACCGACACGCTTCAAGAAATCGCTCATGATTTTTGCCTCCTCTCGTTAATTATTTTTTTCCCTTCGCAAAATACTCGTTCAACACCATCCGAACAAATGACGCGACGCTTCTGTCCTCTGCATTGGCCGCATCCTGTACACGCTTCTTTTCTTGTTCGGACATAGGAACAACCACCTGGTTATTTCTCTGTTCCTCCCGGTTAAAAATCGGCTTTCTTCCTGCCATTATTTCACCACCTTTCTATTGTTCAGCCACTCGGCATAGTTTTCTATTCCGATAGAGCCATCGTCTACCATAATGAAGCAGACGCACTTTTCCAAAAATCCAAACTTGTCGCCGAGAAGTTTGACATTTGCAACCATTCGCTTGTATGTTTCTACCATCAATTGATGGAACTCAACAGACGGATACTTAGGTACTTCATCGCAATACAACAGATAACACATGACAAATGTGTCAAGATACTGTTCGTCCTTATTCGCATCGCAATACTCAAAGAATGTGTCATAGTTGATTGTGTCACGCAAACACTTTTCGCACCATCCGTCATACAGTTCGTCATCATATCGCCATTCGCCACACTTTTTGCACTGGTGGACTTCCTCATAGTCTCCACGGCATACAGGGCAACCGCTAAATCGTTCCATAGCTGTTACACCGTGGCATTCTCCTTGGTTTTCGTACCACACGGCCTGTTCGCCATCTTCAAAAAGATGGCCGAAATCTATGCATTTATACATGCTTATTCCCTCCCTCCAAATAATCTAACAGCCGCATAAACCAGCTTGAAACAGTAAATGCGCCGATGATAACAAAAATCAATGTTGTGGTGTCCATATTTGCCTCCAGCGGTAGGTCGCTACC
Organism: Prevotella sp.; assembly: GCA_022773395.1. GTDB lineage: Bacteria > Bacteroidota > Bacteroidia > Bacteroidales > Bacteroidaceae > Prevotella. Next base: position 31 of record JALFBL010000106.1, on the reverse strand, counting down.
CTTAATTTCTGTAATCATTATAGTTTTTCTG
>JALFBL010000093.1 GCA_022773395.1 Prevotella sp. | reverse complement strand
TGCCCGTCAAGGCACAATCGTCATTCCTTATAAATATGTCAATACGATAGCAAAAGGAATGACAGCAAACATCGAATTTGAGGGTTACGATGCAGAAACATACGGAGTTGCAAATGGTATAATAACAGCCACATCGCATATACCCAAGCAAACGATAGCAGGCAGCGGGTTCACGACACAGGTAAGGATAACGGATTGCAAGTATAATCTTGTAAGCGGAATGACAGGCACTGCATCCATACTTGTAAGCAATGAAAGCGTACTTCAAAGGGTTGTCCAGAGAATAAAAAATATCATATGATTTCCTTTTTAACCGTAATAAAGCGGTGAAAGAAGAAAGGCAGATGTAGTTACTGCGTAGTATAATCATTTTGAGCCCCCAACTACATACTAATCCTTTTTCTTTCACCGCTTTATCCCTTATTGTAGTTATGTAGTAAGATATAATCGGTGAAAGAAAAAGGAAATCAATACAAATCATCAGTTATCCATCTTTCCTATTAAGAATATCGGTGTTATCAAGGATGCAGACTTCTGTAATCTCTGACAGACATACTCTCTGAACAAATGGGCTTCCGTGCTGTCCAGCTGAAAGGAGAGGGCAATGATTATTGGAAGCGGATAGAGCGGTGCATAACCTTTTAGTTGTTCGTTTGCATAAATATCTTCCCCACCTGCACCCCTTTCATCGGGATGCAGGTTGGAAGATTTCATTATTATTTGAAGTCTATGATTGAGTTTCTTCCATGTTACCCCGAAGAACCTCGCAAGTTCTCCCTCCGTCATGGCAAAGTCTCCGTTTCCTTTTCGGATAACCTGCATGTTGCAGCCCCAATCAAAGTAACTGCGATGATAGGCTGTGTTTGTTACTGCTTTTGCGTTATCGTTTGTTTTCATGCCGTTTCCTCCATTTTACAGATTGGTATATCCGAAAGTTCACAAGCCTCTCTCTCCGCAACATCTCTCTTCATTGCCGATTGTTTGGCAATGAGCCTGTCCATATCCTCCGAGATCTTGTTGTCCGTCACCTGCGCATAAATCTGCGTGCTTGATATGGAAGCGTGCCCCATCATCTTGGCTATGCTCTCAATAGGTATGCCTGCACTTAGGCTCATCGTACCGAAAGTATGCCTTGCAACATGGTACGACAATCTCTGTCTGATACCGCAAGCCTTGCCCACGATGCACAGGTTCTTGCCCATCACGCTACAGCTGCAATGTGGTTGGAAGACAAGGCTGTCGCCTTTTTCTTTCACAGTCTGCTGTTCTTCGTATCCCTCCTGTTCTTCCCAACAATGGCGGATAATGGCTTCTGCTATCGGGTGCAGCGGAACAATGAACTCCACCTTTGTCTTTTGGCGTTCCTTGCGGATATACTTCCTCCCATCCGCTGCTGTTTGGATATGCTTATATAGCAAGTGTTCCATATCGGCGATTGCCAGTCCCGTAAAGCAGGAAAAGACGAACATCAGCCTTGCCAATTCCGCCTCGCTGTCATTCATTTTCATTGCCGCAAGTTTAGCTACTTCGCCCTTTTGCAGAAAGCGTATTTTCTTTTCTTCCTTCTCATACTTGGTGTTCTCAAACGGGTTACAGCGGATGATTCTTTGGCTCACTGCCCTAAACATCAGTCGGCTCAGCCAACAAAGGTAACGGTTAATAGTCGATGCGGCATATTCACGCTTTTTCAAGAAGAAACGGAACTCCTCGAACATCTTCTCTGTGATGGCAGTAATGGGTATATCCTCGTTCCCTCTGTCCTTTACAAACTCCGTGAGCATCTTGTCTGAGTAATACAGGTTCTGATAAGTTCCCACTGCCTTTGACTTACCTACTGACTCTTTGACGGATTGCAGTTCCGCCTTGCTCATGGCAAGGAGCATTGTTGGATTAGTGGCAATGCCTTGCAAGCGGTTCTTGATAATCTCCACGCTTACCACTCCGTCCTTTTTCAGTAAATCTCTATACGTTCTCTCAACAAGTTCCTTAAACTCATTGATTCTTTGATTTATCTTCTTGTTGGTTGTCAGCCCTTGTTTAGCGTTCCACTCGGAGGGCTGGCACTCTTCTCCTGTGGTAATGGCTGCGCTCTTTCCGTCTATGGTGATACGGCAGAGAATGGCGGTATTGCCGTCCGCTTTTGTCTTCTGTCTGTTGATATAGAACAGTATCTTGAATGTACTTCTCATAATGGTCTTGATTGAATTGTCCGTGTTTTATTTGACTAAATACTATGTTAAATGAAAGCAAATGGTCAGATAGCCAGTTGCATATCTTCAGTGAAAGAAAGGAAGCGGTCAAACTCCTCAAAGAGTTTCTGTGGTGTTACTTTTGCATAGCGCTCGGTCATACTTACGTTGCTATGTCCGAGCATCTTGCTCACCGTTTCAATGGGCACGCCCTGTTCAAGCGTGATGAGCGTTGCGAAAGTGTGCCTTGCGGTATGCGTGGTAAAGGGAAACGATATACCTGCACGAAGCCGCAGGGCTTTCAGGCAGGTCTGGTAGTTCTTGTACTTCATGTATGGAAGCAGTGTTTCCCTTTCACCGCTGTGGAGTTTCTCCATCAGCCTTATGGCTTCGGGCAACAGTTTGATACGGCAGAGTACGCCTGTCTTGTGGCGGTTGAACTTCAGCCACAAACTTCCCTCATCGTCATGGACGAGATGGGATTTGTTCAGTTCCATCAAATCGCAATACGCAGCACCTGTATAACAGGCAAAGAGGAATATATCCCTTGCCGTTTCCAAATCCTCCTCCAAATCATCAAAGCAGAGTTCTTTTAACTTATCCAATGCTGCCCGGTCAAGCGCCTTTGGAACTTTCTTGTCTCCCCTTTCTATGTGGGCTTTGTCAAACATCAGAGTATCGGCTATCCCCTCACGATATGCCAACTTGCAGACTGTTTTCAAATGGGATGCCACTGCGAAGAAAGAACTTTCTTGGAAACCACATACTCCCAAGTAGTATTGGCGAAACTCATAGATGAAGCTCTCTGTCAATTGTGAGAAAGCCAAATCAGAAACCTTGTATCTCTTCTGAATGAACTCCTGCAAGCGGTTTCTCGTAGAATGATAACTTGACAGGGACTCTTTCTTGATATCCACACCGATATGGCTTTCTTTCTCATTGATGAGCATATCCAGCCTTTCAATAAGCATACACCGTGTCTGCACGCTCCCCTAGAACAGCTCTTTCACATCGGTTGCATCAAACGGACAGCCTTTGGAAAGCAAGGATTGATAAGCCGACTGAACTGACAAAAGCAGATTCTCCAACCTGCCGTTTATCTCCACAGCCTCACGACCCTTGCCGTCCATTCTGCTCTCTCGTGGATTCCACAACTCGGGGTTGCAGGAGAGTTTACAACTGAACTGCGCAACATTCCTTCCAAGTGTGATACGCCCCATAATCGGAGCCTTGCCCGACTTGTCAAGACCGCTCTTTTTGAGGTAGAGCAACACCTTCATTTTCTCTTGCTTCATACGCTTTGATGTTTTGTGACAAAATTACCAAATTCAAAGCGTTCCTCACTTATGCAGAAGACTGCCGACTGAAGCAACAGCCACACGAGCGAAAATAATTCAGTTACCGAACATTACTCCATCGTTACCTATCCCAAAATCGGGTAACGCTCTGGTAACTGAACTTCTGCCTAAATCTGCATATTCCTGCCCTTTTTGAAAAGAGTACTTCTATGCAAACCGTTCCGTTTCTCACTCATTATCAGTTAGTTTGCACCAACTTCGATTTCTCTTCATTTTCGTTGATTAGTTACACCGCAATTTGGCATATTTTACCAGGTAAGTAGGCATAAATTACCGGGTCGGATTTGTCAATATTTTTCAACTCGCTGTATGCCAGTTGTTTGCCAAACGCCCGTAGAATCGCGTATTTGGGCGCACGGGAAACTTTTTCCGGAAAACGGCCGTTTTTCGTGTTAAAGGATTTCGGGCGTTTGTTAATATTTGTTGCACAGCGGGGCGTGCCCAGGTTTACAGTGAAATTTTATACGTTGCTTTCACACTCTGACCACATGGAGTCTCTTAGACAATGAGATGGTCTCACCGGCCGGGTTTCTGCAATTTTTTCAAAACAAATTGAAGATAGATTGGTTGCCCCAATAGAGGTGTGTGTAAGTGGCCAGGAGGTTCTTGTATATATATATAGGTGTGGAGGCGGGATTCTCCTGCGCATCATATTGGATGGTGTCGGCAACGGGCGGTGCACCGGTTGTCTGGTTCATAATGGTGGAATAGTGAAACTCATGACCCTTCCACTCTGCTCCGTTCAGGCGGAAATGGCGGTAGCCCAAATGGAGACGCATGCCCTGCATGGTGGCTTTCTGTTTGAGAACGCCAACCATGGGGTAGGGAAGGCCTTCTGCGTCGATGATGTGGCTGCACAGGTACATCATTCCGCCACATTCGGCAAGCGTTCTGCCACCTTGCTCTATGTGGGTGCGAACGGATTGCAGCATGGACTGGTTGTTGCTCAACTGTGGCAGGAAAAACTCGGGATAACCGCCTGGCAGGTAGAGGAAATCGGCAGGGGGCATTTCCCCGTCGTGGATGGGTGAGAAAAACGACACCTCGCCCCATTCGTGCAGACGGTCGATGTTTTCGCGATACACAAAATTGAAAGCCTCGTCGCAGGCAACGGCAATGCGCTGGCGATTTTTCGGATGGGCAGAAGGCGAAAAACTGTCTTTGGTAGAAAGTGGCTGCCGGAAGGTGGCTGCGGTGTGTGTGGATGGAGAACTGGCAGCGTGTGCCGTGGCCTCCAGCAGCGCATCCAGATTGATGTGTTCTTGGACAGTTTGCGCCGCTTTCTCAATGATGCGCTCTATCAAGGCTGTGTTTTCCAATGTAAGACCGAGGTGGCGCGAAGGAATTTCCATGTCGCGCATTTTGGGAACCATTCCGAAACATTGCATGCCCACATCCTTGCAGGCGCTTTCCAGCAGTTGGGCGTGGCGTCCTGACCCCACTTGGTTGAAGATGACACCGGCCATGTGGATGTCTTTGCAGTAGTGAAGATAACCGTAGAGCAGCGGGGCCGCACTGTAGGCCATGCTCTTGGCATTGACGATGAGGACAACGGGCAGACCGGTGATTTGAGCCACGTGGGCACTGCTTCCCTGCATGCGGTTGAAGCCGTCGAAGAGCCCCATCACCCCTTCGGCGATGCTCACTTCGGCGGTGCTGCCGTAGTGTTGGAAGAGACGGCCGACGTGCCCGTTGGACGCCAGCCAAGTGTCCAGGTTGATGGAGTCGGCACCCGCTGCCAAACGGTGGTATTGCGTGTCGATATAGTCGGGGCCGCATTTGAAGGGCTGTACCTTGAACCCCTTGTTTTTCAATGCCCTCAGCAGTCCGACGGTGATGGTGGTCTTTCCACATCCCGAGTTGGTGGCGCCGATCAGGAAATTTGATTTCATGAAAGTAATTTTTTGTTTTCTTTGCAAATATACGAAAAATTACATACCTTTGTACCCGTTATGGTGATATTTCGATGTTCCATCGAAATATAAAAGGGAATCAGGTGGAAAACCCGAACAGCGCCCGCTACTGTAATCTCCTTTATGCAAAATTCAGAAAGCCACTGTGAAAACGGGAAGGCGAGTTTTGTGGAGAGAGTCAGGAAACCTGCCATGCCAAACAAACATCTGAAACGACACGTCTCGGGATGAGGACATCGAAGAAGACTTATTATAATTATATGAAACTGAAAAGTACGGTAATGGGCGTGTTGTGCGCCCTTGTGAGTATGAGCGTATCTGCCCAGATAACTGTGGGCGGAAAAGTGGTTAATGCCGAAACGGGAAAACCCGTGAGCGGCGCGACGGTGCGCGTGAACAAAACGCTGCAGAAGGCGGTCACGAACGGTGAAGGTGAGTTCAAAATAACACATCTGAAAAATGAGAAGCATGACTTGAGCGTCACCCATGTGAGTTATGAGCCGCAACAGGTAAGGGTGAACGGGTCGCAAACCGATTTGGTGGTCAAGATGGTGGAAAGCCGCGTGAACGTGGGACAGGTGGTAGTGACGGGTACGGGAACGCACCATAGGCTGAAAGACAGTCCGGTGCCGGTGCAGGTGTTTACATCGCAGGACATTGCCGCTGCCCAGGCCACAACGCTTGACGAGGCTTTGCAGAAACTGATGCCTTCGCTCACCAGCATGACCAACGGAATGGGCACCTATCTTACGCTGAACGGATTGACAGACGACTATTTCGTGTTCCTTCTGAACGGAAGAAAGATGGGGGCAGACGACACCTTCCAGCGAATCAATGTGAGCAACATCAAGCGCATTGAGGTGTTGAACGGTGCATCTTCGACTTTGTATGGTACAAACGCGCTCGGGGGAGTTGTCAACATCATTACAGACGACGCCAAGAACTCTATTTCGGCTTCTGCTTACACGAAGGTGATGAGCAAGGGGCGTATCAATGAAGATGTGAACCTTGACATACAAAAAGGAAAAATAGGAAGTTACACCTCTTACAGACATCAGCAGGCAGACACTTGGCAGCTTTCGCCTTACGAGGAGAAAAAGGGAAAACTGGTTGAAACAGAGAAAATTGCCAGTGCCGGATTCCATCAGGACGTGCTTTCGCAGCGTTTCACTTTCGATGCCAGCGACAAATTGAGCTTCTATGCCATGGGACATTACTACCGCAACAAGACCGACCGCCCCATTGCTGTGTATGATTATGATTTGAAGCACGAGACGTTTGGCTATGGAGCCGGTGTGAAGCTGTTGCTGAACAAAGGCAACTATCTGACAGCCGACTATACGACCGATATTGCCAAATCGGCTTATTGCTACATCAAAGATAAGGGAAAGACCATCAAGGTGGGCGATGAACTGACCCGCAAGCGCATCCGCTATCACGAGGCATCGCTCAAAGGCATTTTCAATCTGGGTGAAAGAAACAAACTCTCCGTGGGAACTGATTTTATTGTTGATGCCTTGAAAAGTTCCACAGATTCTTATGGCAAGAAGGAGACAAACACTTTTGCCGTATTCATGCAGGATGAAATTCAGCTGACAAACAGACTGCAGGCACTCGTAGGCTTGCGCTACCTTTATAACAAGACATTCCACAGTTATGCCACTCCTAACCTCTCGCTGATGTACAATTTGGGCGATTTCAACTTGAGGGCAACCTATGCGGCAGGCTACAAAGCACCCACATTGAGTGACATCTATGCAACGGAAACGACCAAGAATGCCGACCGTCTCACCATTGGCAATCTGGATTTGAAACCAGAAAAGAACAATTATTTCTCATTGAATGGTGAATATACCAAAGGGTGGCTGTCTGCTTCTGCAAGTGTATTCTACAATAAAGTGCGCGACTTGGTTGACTATGTGACCATTGCCGAGGGAAAAGAGGCAATGGAAAAGTACGGGCACGAACTGGTCCGTCAGCGCCAGAACATCAACAAGTCAAGCATTTTTGGCGTAAATGTTAACATGAATGCCAACTTGGGTTACGGATTTTCTGCCAATGCCGGCTACACCTATTTGAAAGCACAGGACGATGCCACAAAACTGCCGCTTGACCGTACCGTGAAGAGCGCTTATGTTTTGGGCGCGCAGTGGGCAAAGACATGGGACAACTATGCGCTGCACGTGAATCTGAACGGAAGAATTTACAGCCGCAGATACTCTACAACTTATGGCTATGCGCCCCATTACAATATGTGGGACATCGTGACACGCCACGCTTTCAGCTTGAAGAAATTCATGTTGGAGCCGGGAGTCGGTGTTGAGAACATCTTCAACTGGACGGACAATCGCCCATACAACAGCAATTATGCTACATTGAGCCCGGGAAGAACCGTCTATGTGAGCCTGGCTTTGAAATTTAAAGATTGAAAATGAAGAAAAACCTTTTTTCCTCTTATTGTTTGACGGTTGGCATACTCTCAGTGGCTGGATGGTTGCCAACCCTTGCACAGGATTCTGTCTATAAGCATGTGAAGATAGATGAAGTGGTGGTTACTGGTACGGGAACGGAGCATTTGTTGAAAAACGCTCCCGTGCAAACCGAAGTCATCAGCGGAAAACTGCTCAAGACTTTTGCAGGAAAGAGCATTGAGGACATCCTGGCCAGTCTCACCAGTTCGTTCGCCTTCAATGAGGACGATATGGGAAGCCAGATGCAGATGAACGGTCTGGGCAATGGTTATATTCTGGTTTTGATAGATGGAAAGCGAATACACGGTGATGTGGGCGGTCAGAACGACCTTTCGCTCATCGACCCCAACAATATCGAGAAGATAGAGATAGTGAAAGGGGCATCGTCTGCCTTGTACGGAAGCGATGCCATTGCGGGTGTCATCAACATCATTACGAAGAAGCACGATGAGGGATTGCTGCTGGAAAACACCACCCGGGCAGGATCCTATGGAGATCTTCGTCAGCACAACGGCATTGGCTTCAGTCTCGGAAAATTCAGCAGCTGGACCAATTTTCAGCTGCAGCATTCGGACGGATGGCAGAACACTGCGGTGGAGGATCCCAAGCAGACGGAATTTCCCATTTTCGACTCGCGCAACAAGACGGTGAACCGCCATACCAACTGGCAGGTTGCCGAACGGTTGACTTATGCGCCAACCGAGAAACTGGAGTTTTATATGGGAGGGAGCATCTACTGGAAGCGTATTTATCGTCCCAGCGGCAAATATGCTTCTACCGATGTGAAAACCTTCGACTTGCAGTACAGCAACGCATCGGCAACGATGGGAGGAAAATGGAGGCTGAACAAAACGGATGTGGTGACGCTGGACGTTGACTGGAACCGACACGCGTATTATTATAATTTTACTGACACCACGTTGGTGGATGGGTATATAGATGGGAAATACACACCGTACTTCCCTTATTTCCCCGGACAGAAAGATTTGCAGAGCGATCAGCAGCGCACCATGGTCAATTTGAAAAGTGTGTTTGCACTGCCTTACGAAAACATGCTGAGTGCAGGGCTTGAGTGGAGGTATGACTGGTTGAAAGCCCCGATACGAGTGGCGGAGGGAAAGGCCTCCGACAACACTGAAGCCATCTACGTGCAGGACGAGTTTGGGTTGCTTAAGCCTTTGCAGATTACTGCCGGTTTGCGGCTGAACCGCAATGAACAGTTCGGCTTCAGGCTTACGCCCAAAATTTCTGCCATGTTGAGTCTCGGTGATTTCCGGCTGAGGGCCACATGGAGCGAGGGTTTCAAGACCCCGACTCCCAAAGAACTGCATTACAGGTATATCAAGGAGATGAACGGTTCGCATCTTTATCTCGGAAACACAAAACTCAATCCTCAAACTTCCGATTATTTCTCTCTTGGGGGAGAGTATATCAATGGTGGATTGACGGTTGCGCTCACAGGCTATTATAACAAGGTGGACAACATGATTTCGTTGGTCACCATTCCCGTGCTGCAGGCACCCAGGGAACTGGTGCAGCGCTACGACCCTATCAAGGTGCGCCAATACAAGAATCTGGAGAATGCAAAGACATATGGGGTGGACTTGAGTGCCCGCTACTCTTATAAAGGCTTTGTGTTCGGCGCAGGCTATAGTTATTTGGACACTGATGCCAATGTGTATGACACCTCGCACGAGCGGCTGAAAGAGGTGGTGATTGACGGAATGGCTCACCACAAGGCGAACGTGTTTGCCACATGGAACCGCCATTTCGGCAAAACGTATCAGTTGGGGGCGGGTCTGTATGGAAGAATGTCTTCCAAGCGCTATTATCAAATTAATGGTGACGGAAAGGGTTTCCAAATATGGAGGCTGTCAACCACGCACGATTTCGGAAAGGAAAAACGTACCGGTTATAGATTGGAGGCTGGGGTGGACAATATCTTCAACTATTGCGACCGAACGCCTCATGGTCTTCATTTGGGAACAATGACACCGGGAACCACCGTCTATGCATCGTTTACGGTGAGGTTCTCGCAAGGAAAGAAAGTGAAAGTTAGTTCTAATAAAAAGTCTATTAATACTGAAAATGATGAAGAAGATTAAATTTTTGATGGTTGCCATGATGGCAATGGTCATGTCTGCAAGTTTTATTGCCTGCAGCAGTGACAATGATGAGAGTAAATCAAACCTTGAGCGCTATCAAGAGGCTGTTGACAACACGGTGAAGGCCAACAAGAAGCACAACAAAGCCATCTTGCTGGTTGCTTTCGGCTCCACCTGGCAGCGGGCCTTCAATGCGTTTGACAACACAATCAATGAATACAGGAAGGCTTTCCCCGACTATGACATCTTCCTTTCGTTCTCTTCTGCCATCTGCATCAACCGTGCAGCGGCAGGCGAGCATGCCAATGACGAGGGTGCAGCAAAGGCTGAGGTTCGCAAGTACTATGCGCCCAATTTCTGGTTGGAAGCCTTTGGACGCGTGCAGTACAACGAAATTATCGTGCAGTCCTTGCAGGTGATCCCGGGTGAAGAATATGGCCGTGTCATCAACTACATGAAGGATTTTGCCAACAACTGCAATGCTGATCTCGATGACAAATATCTGGCCACAATGACATTGAAACTCGGCATGCCTTTGATGGCCGATGGCGAGGAGGATGTTGACAATCTGGCAAAGGCTCTTGACGAAAAGTACGCAGCTTATGCCAAGAAAGGTGTGGTGGCTTTTATGGGTCATGGCAATCCCGACGAGTATGACATCTACAAGGCCAACATTCGCTACACGCAGTTGGAAGATGCTTTGCAGAAAATCAACAAGAACTACTATGTGGGAACGGTTGACATGATGGAAAATTTCAAGCCTCATGTGCAGGCTCGTATGGAAAAGGCTGGCATCAAGAACGGTATTGTTTATTGTGCGCCTCTGATGTCAATATCGGGCGATCATGCACACAATGATATGTCTGGCGATGACTGTGCCGCAACTCCCTTCAGTAAAAATGCAGAAGGAGAGGTGGAAGACACAAGCTGGAAGATGTATTTCAGCAAGATGGGGTACACCTGCAACGATGAGACTCAGCTGATGGAAGGTTTGCTGGAGCACGATAATGTCCGTCAGTTGTGGATGAACCATACGAAAGAGGCTGAGAAGGTGGATTATTACCACTCTAAGAATCCTGAATAGGAGTGTCTCGGCAAACAAAACCTTTGTATTCATATTAACGGGTGTGCTGCACATGAAAAGGCAGCACACCCGTTTTCGTGAGAGACTTTGGGGAAAGTCTCTTTATGCTTCTCCTTTCGGTATATTGAAAGGTGATGCGGTGCGAGATTTCTGGTTGGGTATTTGGATGGAGCCAAATTCACTCTCGTAGCGCATGATGTTCTCTTGCAACGCCATGAGCAAACGCTTGGCGTGTTCAGGGGCAAGGATGATGCGGCTCTTTACTTGTGTCTTGGGCACACCGGGCAGGATGCGGGCGAAATCGAGGATGAAATCGCTGCTGGAGTGGGTGATGAGCGCAAAATTGGCGTATTCACCCTGTGATACTTCTGCTGGAAGTTCTATTTGCAAACCATTATTGTTCTGGTTGTTGTTTTGATTGTCCATGGTTTTGATATGTAATTTGATGGTTAGACTTTTATGGGTTGCGGTACCTTTCTGCCTGCTCTTGGATGAGTGCCAGATCATCGAAATAATTGATGCGCATGGCTTCGCGAACTTCATGGAGAGTCTGGGATGCCACTTCGCGGGCTTCCTCTGAGCCTTTCTTCAGGATGTTGTAAACTTCAGGAATGTCCTGCTCAAATTCGTGACGGCGTTGGCGAATAGGTTCCAACTGTTTGTCGAGCACTTTTGTCAAGAATTTTTTGCACTTCATGTCGCCCAAACCTCCACGGCGGTAGTGGTCCTTCAGTTCGTCCAGATTCTTGTATTCAGGCCAGAACTCGGCAAAATCCTCATCTGTGGAGAAGGCGTCGAGATAGGTAAACACGCAGTTGCCTTCGATGCGGCCTGGGTCTTCTACACGAAGATGGGTGGGGTCTGTGTACATGCTCTTCACTTTCTGTTGCATTTCTTTCGATGAGTCGGAAAGAAATATACAGTTGCCAAGACTCTTGCTCATCTTGGCTTTGCCGTCGGTTCCCGGAAGGCGTAGGCAGGCTTTGTTGTCGGGAAGCATGATTTGTGGTTCAATGAGAACGTTGCCGTATGTGGAATTGAAGCGGCGCACAATCTCGCGGCACTGCTCAAGCATGGGTTCTTGGTCTTCGCCTACGGGCACGGTGGTCGCTTTGCAAAATGTAATGTCGGCAGCCTGTGATATAGGGTAGGTGAAAAATCCTACGGGGATGGATGTCTCGAAATTCCTCATGGCAATCTCGGTTTTGACGGTGGGGTTGCGCTGCAGACGGCTCACTGTGACCATGTTCATGAAATAAACGGTGAGTTCTGCAAGTTCGGGAATCATCGATTGGATGAACAATGTCACTTTTGCAGGGTCAAGGCCTACGGACAAATAGTCGAGGGCTACCTCGATGATATTCTGGCGTACTTTTTCAGGATTGTCTGCATTGTCGGTCAGTGCCTGTACGTCAGCTATGAATACGAACATTTTGTCATAATTTCCTTCATTCTGCAACTCCACGCGGCGGCGCAACGAGCCTACATAGTGTCCCAAATGCAATCGACCCGTAGGACGGTCGCCTGTTAATATGATTCTTCCCATGATTCTTTCTAAGATTATATTTATGGCAAAGGTACGGCAAAAAAATGAGAATAGGAACGAATAGGGATAAAAATACGGGTGGTTACAAATGAAAAAAGACCGCTACATCATTTCGTAGCGGTCTTTCTTAAATCAAACGGCAAGACTTTGTCATGACTCTTGCTCTTCTGCTTCTTCGCCAGAGAAGTCAACAATATTCTTGCGATTGGCCTGAATGCGGTCGTACTCTTCTCGGGAGCCTACGATAATTTTTTCAAATTCGCGCAAGCCGGTGCCGGCAGGGATGAGATGTCCGCAGATAACGTTTTCTTTCATGCCCTCCAGTGTGTCTATCTTTCCCCGGATAGCAGCCTCGTTGAGAACCTTGGTGGTTTCCTGGAAAGAAGCGGCGCTCATGAAACTCTTGGTCTGCAAAGCGGCACGGGTGATTCCTTGAAGAATCTGCGTTGACGTTGCAGGAACGGCATCACGAACCTGAACAGTGCGAAGGTCGCGGCGTTTCAGGGCGGAGTTTTCATCGCGCAACTTGCGGGCTGTGACAATCTGGCCACGTTTCATCACTTCTGAATCGCCAGCATCGGTTACGACTTTCTTTCCCCAAATACGGTCGTTCTCTTCGGCAAAGTCCAATTTATCCACAACTTCTTGTTCAAGGAAAGTGGTGTCGCCCGGTTCGTTGATTTGAACCTTACGCATCATCTGGCGCACGATGATCTCAAAGTGCTTGTCATTGATTTTCACACCTTGCAAACGATACACGTCTTGCACTTCGTTTACGATATACTCCTGGACAGCTGTCGGACCTTTGATGGCAAGAATGTCGTTGGGTGTGATTACGCCGTCAGACAATGGAGTTCCTGCACGCACGGCATCATGTTCTTGAACAAGTATCTGCTTGCTCAAAGATACCAGATATTTGCGTTGTTCACCTGTCTTGGAAGTAACGATAATCTCGCGGTTGCCACGCTTTACCTTGCCCATAGATACTTCACCGTCGATTTCAGAGACGACTGCTGGGTTGGATGGGTTGCGAGCCTCGAACAGCTCGGTGACACGTGGAAGACCACCGGTAATGTCACCGCCTTTGGCAACGGTACGGGGAATCTTGACAAGTGTGATACCCGTTTTCACGGTCTGTCCATCTTCAACGACAACGTGACCACCCACAGGAAGGTTATAAGTACCAACAACTTTTCCTTTCGCATCTATTACGTCACAAGTCGGAACCCGGCTACGGTCTTTCGACTCTGTAATGATTTTCTCGGTAAGTCCTGTTGTTTCGTCGGTTTCTGCTTTGTACGTAGCGCCTTCAACAACATCACGGAATTTCAATGTACCTGCAAATTCTGTTACGATAACAGCGTTGAAGGGATCCCAACGGGCTATCATGTCGCCTTTTTGAGCCACTTGTCCGGCTTTGAAATAAAGAGAAGAACCGTAGGGAACGTTCATGCTGGAAAGCACGATGCCTGTGTTGGGGTCGATGAAGCGCACTTCTGCGAGTCGGCTTACAACCTTTTGACATGTGATTTCGCCGTTTTCTCCATCTTCTACAAATGGAACGACGCGAAGTTCATCGAACTCGAGTTTGCAGTCGTTCTTTGCAACAATAGACGCATTGGCAGCGGCGTTGCCTGCCACACCACCGGCGTGGAATGTACGGAGCGTAAGCTGTGTACCCGGTTCACCGATAGCCTGTGCCGCAATCACACCGACAGCCTCGCCCTTCTGAACCATTTGCTGGGTGGCAAGGTTGCGGCCATAGCATTTCATGCACACGCCTTTCTTACTTTCACAGGTGAGGACGGAACGAATTTCAACGCTTTCAATGGGTGAATTTTCTATGGTGCGGGCTACTGATTCTGTGATTTCTTCGCCAGAGGCAACGATCAGTTCACCGGTAGTGGGATTCAGTATGTCGTGTACGGAAACGCGTCCGAGAATGCGCTCGTATAAGGTAGAAATGATTTCATCGCCATTCTTGAGTGCCGTGCATACCAATCCGCGCAATGTGCCGCAGTCTTCTTCTGTGATAATCACATCGTGTGAAACGTCAACAAGACGGCGGGTTAGATAACCTGCATCGGCGGTCTTCATAGCTGTATCTGCAAGACCTTTACGGGCACCGTGGGTAGAGATGAAGTATTCAAGAACTGACATGCCTTCCTTGAAGTTTGACAGAATTGGGTTTTCAATCGTACCGCGTCCTTCTGCTCCTGCTTTCTGAGGCTTTGCCATCAAGCCACGCATACCTGCCAATTGCTTAATCTGGTCTCTTGAGCCACGGGCTCCGGAATCGAGCATCATATAAACGGCGTTGAATCCTTGGTCGTTCTCGGTCATCTCCTTCATGAGCACATCACCCAAGCGGTTATTAACGTGCGTCCAGGCATCAATCACCTGATTATAACGCTCGTTGTCAGTGATGAATCCCATGTTGTAGTTGTCGGTAATAGCACGCACTTCTCGGTTTCCTTTTTCAACTAGTTCCTCTTTTTCGGCAGGAATGATAATATCATCGAGGTTGAAAGACAGTCCTGCAAGGTATGCCATGCGATAGCCCAGATTCTTGATGCCGTCAAGAAACTCGCATGCTTCAGCAAAGCCTACTTGCTTGATGACATTGGCAATGATGTCGCGCAAAGACTTTTTGGAAATGATTGAGTTTACGTAACCAACTTTCTCGGGGATAATTCCATTTACAATAACACGTCCAACAGAAGTCTCCACCATGTGGCTGAATAATTCTCCTTTTTCATCTGCATCTACAACCATCACTTTTACTTTGGCATGAAGATCGCATTTTCCTTCATTGTAGGCAATAATTGCTTCTTCTGGACCGTAGAAAGTGAGTCCTTCGCCCTTTGTGCCAGGACGTATTTTAGTGATATAATAGAGTCCGAGCACCATGTCCTGAGAAGGAACGGTGATGGGAGCGCCATTGGCAGGATTGAGGATGTTATGGCTTTGCAGCATCAGAATTTGTGCTTCCAGTACAGCTTCATTGCTCAATGGGAGGTGAACAGCCATCTGGTCACCGTCAAAGTCGGCATTGAATGCGGTACATGCCAATGGGTGCAACTGAATAGCCTTTCCTTCAATCAGTTTAGGCTGGAAAGCCTGAATACCCAAACGGTGAAGGGTAGGAGCACGGTTGAGCAATACGGGATGTCCTTTCATAACATTTTCAAGAATATCCCAGATGATTGGTTCGCGACGATCTACAATCTTCTTGGCACTTTTTACCGTCTTTACGATACCACGTTCAATCAGTTTGCGGATGATGAATGGCTTGTAAAGTTCAGCGGCCATCAGTTTGGGCAGACCGCATTCTCCCATCTTCAATTCCGGACCAACAACGATTACAGAACGTGCAGAATAATCGACACGTTTACCCAAAAGATTTTGACGGAAACGCCCTTGTTTACCTTTCAAAGAATCGGAGAGGGATTTCAAGGGGCGGTTGCTGTCGCTTTTCACGGCACTGCTCTTGCGAGAGTTGTCAAAAAGACTATCTACGGCTTCCTGTAACATGCGTTTCTCATTGCGGAGAATCACTTCGGGAGCCTTGATTTCCATCAATCTCTTCAAACGGTTGTTGCGGATGATGACACGACGGTAGAGGTCGTTGAGGTCGGAGGTGGCAAAACGTCCACCATCCAGTGGTACCAATGGGCGCAACTCGGGAGGCGTTACTGGTACAATTTTCAGAATCATCCACTCGGGGCGATTGATTTCCTTACTTGTGCGGAATGCTTCTACCACCTGTAGGCGTTTCAAAGCATCGGTCTTGCGTTGTTGGGAAGAGTCGCTGTTGGCGCGGTCGCGAAGTTCATAACTCAGGGAATCGAGGTCGAGGCCTGCTAAAAGATTGTAAATAGCCTCTGCACCCATCTTTGCAATAAACTTGTTGGGATCAGAATCCTCAAGGTATTCATTGTCCTTGGGAAGACTATCCATGATGTCTAAATATTCATCTTCAGTAAGAAGGTCCATCTGATGAGAGCCATTCATTTCTTCACCCTCGACATTCTTCTTTCCTGCCATGATTCCTGGCTGGACTACGATATATTTCTCGTAGTAAACTACGGCATCCAATTTCTTTGTCGGTATTCCAAGCAAATAGCCAATTTTGTTGGGCAATGAACGGAAATACCAAATATGTGCAACAGGTACAACCAATTCGATGTGGCCAGTACGCTCACGACGAACTTTTTTCTCTGTTACTTCAACACCGCATCGGTCGCAGACAATACCCTTATAACGGATTCTCTTGTACTTTCCACAGGCACACTCGTAGTCTTTTGTCGGACCGAAAATGCGCTCGCAGAACAATCCGTCACGCTCTGGTTTGTACGTGCGGTAGTTGATGGTCTCTGGCTTGGTGACCTCACCATAACTGCTCTCGAGAATCTCTTCAGGTGAAGCTAATCCAATGGTGATTTTCGAGAAATTACTCTTTATCTTTGATTCTTTCTTAAAAGCCATGTTCTTTATGTATATATGATATTGTGTAAAGAGTTTTGAATTAATCAAGAGTTACGCTCAATCCTAAACCTCTGAGTTCATGCAATAATACATTGAGGGACTCTGGGATTCCAGGGGTTGGCATAGGTTCGCCCTTGACAATGGATTCGTATGCCTTTGAGCGGCCTACTACGTCGTCAGATTTGATGGTCAATATCTCTTGTAGCACATGACTGGCACCAAATGCCTCAAGGGCCCAAACCTCCATTTCTCCGAAACGTTGTCCGCCAAATTGTGCCTTACCTCCAAGCGGCTGCTGGGTAATTAAAGAATACGGGCCTATGGAGCGGGCGTGCATCTTGTCTTCTACCATATGGCCAAGTTTGAGGAAGTAAGTAATACCTACAGTTGCCGGCTGGTCGAATTTCTCACCGGTTTCTCCATCATACAAGTGGGTTGAGCAAAGGCGTGGCAGGCCAGCCTTGTCTGTCCATTCCTGCAAGTCTTCAAGCTTTGCACCGTCAAAGATAGGGGTTGCGAACTTTATACCCAAATGTTTCCCTGCGGCACCGAGAATGGCCTCGAATATCTGGCCGAGGTTCATACGAGAAGGAACGCCCAACGGGTTTAATACCAAATCTACAGGACGTCCGTCTTCCAAGAATGGCATATCTTCTTGGCGAACCACTTTTGAAACAATACCTTTGTTTCCGTGACGGCCGGCAAGTTTGTCACCGACACTGATTTTACGCTTTTTGGCAATATACACTTTCGCCATCTGAAGAATTCCGGAAGGAAGTTCGTCGCCAATGGTAATCGCCAGTTTGCGGCGTTTGAGTTCTGCATCAAGCAGTTTATATTTCTTGATGAAATTCACAATCAACTGTTGGATTAACAGGTTGGAGTGCTCGTCCTCTGTCCATGAACTGCTTTCAATTCCCTCATATTCGAGATTCTTCAGTGCTGCTATCGTGAATTTGCTTCCTTTCGTGATAATCTCAGCTCCTGTGTAATCTTTTACGCCCTGTGAAGTCTTGTCTTCAGTGAGTGTCAGCAGTTTATCTACGAGAATATCTTTCAAGTCATTGATCTTTGCTTCATACTCTTCATCGATTTTGGCAAGGATGGCTTTGTCCTGTTGCTTGCTTTGGCGCGTTTTCACCGCACGCGAGAAGAGTTTTTTATCAATAACGATGCCAGTTAAAGACGGATTGGCCTTCAAAGAACTGTCTTTCACGTCTCCAGCCTTGTCGCCAAAGATGGCACGAAGCAATTTTTCTTCTGGAGACGGGTCGCTTTCTCCTTTTGGAGATATTTTTCCAATGAGAATATCTCCCGGCTCCACGCGTGCGCCAACGCGGATTATACCGTTGTCATCAAGATCCTTGGTAGCCTCCTCACTGACGTTAGGTATATCGGCGGTAAATTCCTCCATACCACGCTTCGTCTCACGGACATCAAGTGAATATTCATCAACATGAACAGATGTTAGAACATCCTCACGAACAATGCGCTCATTGAGCACGATGGCGTCCTCATAGTTATAACCCTTCCAAGGCATGTAGGCCACAAGTAGGTTGCGTCCTAAAGCCAGTTCTCCATTTTCTGTGGCATAGCCTTCTGTAAGGATGTCACCTTTTTTTACGCGTTCTCCTTTGCTGCATATTGGACGAAGATCCACAACCATGTTCTGGTTGGTGCGACGGAACTTAGGAATGCGGTATTCTTTCAAAGCTGGTTCAAAACTTACAAATTCCTCATCATCAGTTCGGTCGTACATAATGCGAATTGTCGTGGCATCCACATAGTCAATCACGCCATCTCCTTCTGCGGTAATCATTGTCCGTGAGTCCTCACACACTTGTTTCTCAATGCCGGTGCCTACGATGGGGGCTTCATTATGGAGCAATGGAACTGCTTGGCGCATCATGTTCGATCCCATCAATGCACGGTGGGCATCGTCATGCTCCAAAAAAGGAATCAGACCAGCGGCAATTGAAGCTATCTGTTGTGGGGAAACGTCCATCAAATCTACATCTTTTGGATCTGCTACAGGGAAATCGGCATCTTGACGACATTTTACATATGTGCGGATAAAGGATCCGTCGTCGTTGAGCGGTGCATTGCCTTGCCCGATAATGTGGTCTTCTTCTTCTTCTGCTGTCAGATATTGTACGTCTTCATTGCTCAAATTCACCACTCCGTCTTTTACTTTGCGGTAGGGAGTTTCAATGAATCCCAAATCATTGATTTTTGCATAAACGCAAAGAGAGGATATAAGACCGATGTTAGGACCTTCAGGACTCTCGATGGGGCAGAGACGGCCGTAGTGCGTATAGTGCACGTCACGGACTTCGAACCCGGCACGTTCACGTGAAAGACCTCCAGGACCTAATGCAGACAAACGGCGCTTGTGGGTTACTTCTGCAAGAGGATTGGTCTGGTCCATGAACTGGCTCAGCGGATTGGTGCCGAAGAAAGAGTTGATGACGCTTGATATGGTTTTTGCATTAATTAAGTCTGTCGGTGTAAACACTTCATTGTCTCGAACATTCATGCGCTCACGGATGGTACGGCTCATACGCGACAAACCGATGGAGAATTGATTGGACAATTGTTCGCCCACAGTTCTTACACGGCGGTTGGACAAGTGGTCAATATCGTCTACTGTGGCATTGCTGTTCACCAACTGAATCAGATATTTGATAATCTCGATGATGTCTTCCTTTGTCAGGATTCTTACATCTATATCGGTGTCCAGCCCTAACTTGCGGTTGATACGGTAGCGGCCTACATCACCCAAGTCATAGCGTTTGTCCGAAAAAAACAAGTTTTGAATCACTTCTCTGGCACTTGCGTCATCAGCGGGATCCGCATTTCTCAACTGTCGATAAATATAGTTGACAGCCTCTTGTTCAGAGTTGCTCGGATCTTTCTGTAAAGTGTTGAAAATGATGGCATATTTGAGTGCAGATTCAGCATCCTTGTGAACCAGAATTGTAGAAGCGCCACTGTCAAGAATTTCCTCCAGATTTTCCTTTGTGATTTCCGTTTCGCGTTCCATGATTACTTCATTGCGTTCAATGGAAGTCACTTCGCCAGAGTCTTCGTCAACAAAGTCCTCTGTCCAACTTTTCAAGACCCTTGCAGCAAGCGTCTTGCCTATAGCCTCTTTTAGGTTCTTTTTCGTTACTTTGATTTCTTCAGCCAAATTGAAAATCTGAAGAATATCCTTGTCTGCTTCAAAGCCGATGGCACGCAGCAATGTTGTCACTGGCAGTTTCTTTTTTCTGTCAATG
This sequence comes from Prevotella sp., assembly GCA_022773395.1. Taxonomy (GTDB): domain Bacteria; phylum Bacteroidota; class Bacteroidia; order Bacteroidales; family Bacteroidaceae; genus Prevotella. The sequence continues at coordinate 5,508 of JALFBL010000093.1, read as the reverse complement.
TATGCATACATCACATTGTTGATGTCCGTTGCGAACTCAATCCATGACCCCTTGAACGGAATGATGCGTGCTGAATAAAGCACAGTTCCGTTCGCATGCACTCCCTGTCCGAAGAAAACGCCAGGAGAGCGGTGCAATTGCGAGACGACAACACGCTCGGCGCCATTGATGATAAACGTACCGTTGCTCGTCATGTAGGGAATCGTGCCCAAGAAAACATCCGAGGTGACAGTCCCAAAGTCTTCATGCTCAGGATCCGTACAGTAGAGTTTCATCTTGGCCTTTAAAGGTACGCTATATGTCAGACCGCGTTCCAAACACTCGTCAATGGTGTAGCGGGGTGGGTCGATAAAGTAATCCAAGAACTCAAGAACGAAATTGTTTCTTGTGTCGGTTATGGGGAAGTTCTCTGAGAACACCTTGTATAAACCGTCGTTCTTGCGTTCCTCAGGCGGGGTGTCCAACTGTAGGAAATCTCTGAAAGACTTTAACTGCACATCGAGAAAATCCGGGTAGGGCATCGGATTCTTCACGCTGGCAAAGTTTATTCTGTTATCAACAATTTTTGAAGCCATCTATGTATTCTAATTAAAATAACTAACTAATGGTTGTAGGGTGTATCGTTCACCTTTGGGGATATTGCGGTTGCTTTCACTTCTTGAGTATCCGCATTTTGTCCTATTGAGGATTGCAAATCCTATACCTTAAATTGCATATAGGATAAACAAATAGTGTCGAGAGACACAAAAAGGTTAAGACTCTCCTACTGAGAGAATCTTAACCTAAATGTATAATAAGTCAGCCCTATTATTTGAGCTCTACTTTTGCACCGGCCTCTTCAATGGCTTTCTTCAAGTTTTCAGCTTCGTCCTTAGACAAACCTTCCTTGATTGTAGCAGGAGCACCGTCTACCAAGTCCTTAGCCTCTTTCAGTCCAAGGCCGCAGGCCTCTTTCACTGCCTTTACAACTTGCAATTTAGCAGCACCAACTTCAGCGAGAACAACATCGAAAGATGTCTTTTCCTCAGCTGCTTCAGCAGCACCGCCTGCAGCGGGACCAGCAGCTACTGCAACGGCTGCAGCAGCAGGCTCAATTCCATACTCGTCCTTCAGGACTGTTGCCAACTCGTTAACTTCTTTCACTGTAAGGTTTACCAACTCTTCAGCAATAGCTTTAATATCTGCCATTTTTATTTAATTTTTAATTGTTTTAAATTGAATGTCTTTGACTTTTCTTGATTGTTATTCAGGACGCTCGCCTAAAGTCTTCAGCACACCATGGATAGTGTTTGCTCCTGATTGCAGAGCAGAGATAACATTCTTTGCCGGACTCTGCAGCAAAGCCACAACGTCTGCAATAACCTCGTTCTTGCTCTTGATAGAAGAAAGTTCCTCCAACTTGTCAGCACCCACAAAGATGCCTTCTTCGGCATAAGCAGCCTTTAGAGCCGGTATTCCTTCTTTTTTGTATTCTTTCAGCAACTTTGCCGGTAAATTAGCCGTATTGCAGAAGAACACGGCTGTATTGCCTTTCAGAACATCGTACAAAGGCTCAAAGTCTGTCTCAGCAGCTTCGAGAGCCTTGTGCAGGAGGTTGTTCTTCACAACGACCATCTTGATGTCGTTCTTATAGCATTTACGGCGTAGGTTGCTTGTCGCTTCCGCATTCAATCCAGTAACATCTACCAGATAGAAATGTCCATATTCCTTGAGCTTTTCTCCAAGTGCTGCTATAATCGTATCTTTTACTTCCTTTTTCATCTTTCTGTGAATTTTTAGAGTTATTCAACTGTCTTAGGATCAACTTTGACACCCTTACTCATCGTGCTTGAAAGATAGATACTCTTAATATAGGTACCCTTGGCAGCAGCAGGTTTCAACTTGATAACGGTGTTGATAAACTCTTTTGCATTTTCATAAATCTGCTCCGGAGTAAATGTAACCTTACCGATTGATGTGTGGATGATACCAGCCTTGTCAACTTTAAAGTCGATTTTACCTTGCTTAACTTCCTTGACTGCTTTAGCCACATCCATCGTCACCGTACCGCTCTTGGGGTTCGGCATCAAACCGCGCGGACCTAAAATACGTCCGAGAGGACCGAGTTTGCCCATGCACGATGGCATTGTGATGATGACATCAACGTCTGTCCATCCGCCTTTGATCTTTTCGAGATATTCGTCAAGACCAACATAGTCTGCACCTGCTTCTTTGGCAGCAGCTTCTGCATCAGGTGTACAGAGACAAAGCACACGCGTAACCTTGCCAGTTCCGTTGGGCAGTGAAACCACACCGCGAACCATCTGATTAGCCTTACGCGGGTCAACGCCCAAACGTACATCTATATCAAGGGAAGCTTCAAACTTTGTTGTAGTGATTTCTTTCACTAAGTTTGCAGCCTCCATCAAAGAGTATGCTTTCCCTGCTTCAACCTTATCGGCAACTGCTTTCTGATTTTTTGTCAGTTTACTCATTTTCTTTAAAATTGAAGTTTTAAATTACTTACCAGGGAACTCCCCTTTTACTGTGATACCCATACTTCTTGCTGTACCGGCAACAAGACGCATAGCAGACTCAACCGTGAAACAGTTCAAGTCGGCCATTTTGTCTTCAGCGATAACTTTCACTTGTTCCCATGTAACCGAAGCAACTTTCTTGCGGTTTGGTTCAGGAGAACCGCCTTTAATCTTGGCTGCCTCCATCAACTGAACAGCAGCAGGAGGGGTCTTGATTATGAAGCTGAATGACTTGTCGGTGTAGTAAGTGATAACAACTGGAAGAACCTTGCCAGCCTTATCCTGAGTTCTGGCGTTGAATTCTTTGCAGAATCCCATAATGTTGATACCTTTGGAACCCAATGCAGGTCCTACAGGAGGTGAAGGATTCGCAGCGCCACCTTTAATCTGTAATTTGATTAATCCAGCAACTTCTTTAGCCATTTCTTTTTTTATTTATAAATTGAAAAAATATAAAAGAACAGTACATGTCCGTAACACTACATGCCTATTCCTTTGCAACTTGCATAAAACCTAACTCCAATGGAGTTTTTCTTCCGAAAATCTTGACCATGACTTTCAGTTTGTGTTTCTCTGTGTTCACTTCTTCAATGACACCGCTGAAACCGCTGAAAGGACCGTCTGTCACTTTTACAGTTTCATCAACCACATAAGGAATTTCCAAATCCTCATTCAGTTCAGCCTCCTCGGCCGTACCTAAAATTCGGTTGATGTCCGACTGCCTGACTGGTGTCGGATTATCCAATCCTCCAAGAAATCCTAAAACATTCGGTATGAACCTCAGTGTGTGTGCAACATCGCCAATCAACTCTGCTTCAACAAGCACATAGCCAGGAAGACTGATTTTTTCCTTAACCACCCGCTTGCCATTGCGCAGAGCCGCATGCTTCTCTGTCGGTATTATCACTTGAGAAACATGCTGCGAAAGCAACGTGTTGTGCTTCAATTCGGCATCAAGATATTCTTTCACTTTAGCCTCCTTGCCGCTCACAGCACGAAGTACATACCATTTTTTTCCTGTTTCAGACATTTCTTTTACGAATTAACCGGGATAAACCATACTCATGGCAAAACGAAACGCAGAATCCATCGCAAACACGACAATTGCAATGATAAGGGAAGCAGATAATACAACCATTGCACTATGTGTAAGTTCGGCACGCGTAGGCCAAGTAGTTTTATGCGCAAGTTCATCATAACATGCCTTGCAATAATTCACAAATTTCTTGAACATATTGTCATTCTTTCTTGGCACGGGATGAGCGGCTCGAACGCCCGACACCTGGTTTTGGAGACCAGTGCTCTACCGACTGAGCTAATCCCGTAAGAAAGTTCCCGCCACTTGCGTTGCGGGAACCCGCTATATCAAGTCAATGATTAGTCTTCAAATACTTCTGTAATCTGACCAGAACCTACTGTGCGGCCACCTTCACGGATAGCGAAACGCAAACCTTGGTTCAAAGCAACAGCGTAAATCAATTCTACTGTGATTTCAACGTTGTCACCAGGCATTACCATCTCAACGCCTGCGGGCAGAGTAATTTCACCTGTACAGTCCATCGTGCGGAGATAGAACTGGGGGCGATACTTGTTACCGAACGGTGTATGGCGTCCGCCTTCTTCTTTCTTCAACACATAGATAGAGGCCTTGAATTTCTTGAACGGCTTGATCTGTCCTGGGTGGCAAAGCACCATACCGCGCTTGATTTCATTCTTGTCGATACCACGGAGCAACAGACCTACGTTGTCACCAGCTTCACCTTCGTCAAGAATCTTGCGGAACATTTCTACACCTGTAACAACACACTTCTTGTCTTCACCAAGGCCGAGAAGTTCAACTTCATCGCTTACCTTCACTTTACCTGTCTCGATACGACCGGTAGCAACGGTACCACGACCTGTGATTGAGAATACGTCTTCAACAGGCATCAAGAAAGGTTTGTCAAGATCACGCGGTGGCTCTTGTACCCACTCGTCAACAGTGTCCATCAACTCCATTACTTTCTCTTCCCATTTTGCAACACCATTCAAAGCACCGAGTGCAGAACCGCGTATAATAGGAGTATCCTCTTCAAACTCATATTGCTCGAGAATTTCACGAACTTCCATTTCTACCAGTTCGAGCATCTCCTCGTCTTCAACCATGTCGCATTTGTTCAAGAAAACAACCAAACGCGGAACGTTTACCTGACGAGCGAGAAGAACGTGCTCACGTGTCTGGGGCATAGGACCGTCAGTTGCGGCAACAACAAGAATAGCACCGTCCATCTGAGCAGCACCAGTAACCATGTTCTTTACATAGTCTGCGTGTCCCGGGCAGTCAACGTGTGCATAGTGACGTTTTGCTGTTTCATACTCAACGTGAGAAGTGTTGATCGTGATACCACGCTCCTTCTCTTCGGGAGCATTGTCAATCTGATCGAATGACTTAACCTCAGAAAGACCATTCTTAGCCAGTACAGTTGTGATGGCAGCAGTAAGAGTAGTCTTACCATGGTCAACGTGACCAATAGTACCAATATTAACGTGCGGTTTCGTGCGCACAAAATTCTCTTTAGCCATAGCTTTACTTTTTATTTATTAAATGAATAATCGTGTATTTCTGCTTCACACTTTTATTAAAAAAAGCAGTAGAGCTGTAACTGAGAGTTGAACTCAGGACCTCTTCCTTACCAAGGAAGTGCTCTACCACTGAGCTATTACAGCAGGAAAGAGCGGAAAACGGGGCTCAAACCCGCGACCCCCAGCTTGGAAGGCTAGTGCTCTATCAACTGAGCTATTTCCGCATAACGGCATTTCCCGTTTCACCTTTTGTGTCAGTAATCTTCTACAATTTGGTCGAAATGAAAATTCCGCAAAACTACTACTGAAGTGGGTGGTGATGGATTCGAACCACCGAAGTCGAAAGACAACAGATTTACAGTCTGCCCCATTTGGCCGCTCTGGAAACCACCCAATATGTATAGAACTCTGTCCTTTTGTGTTTACCGCA
>JALFBL010000088.1 GCA_022773395.1 Prevotella sp. | reverse complement strand
CATTAACAATAAAATCAAGGTCATGAAGCGCAGGGCCTATGGATATAGAGACCACGAATACTTCAATCTACTACTGCTCGGATTGCATGACAAAACCAACGCAATTCGGGGATGAACCAAATGTTCTTCTATTGGAAAAAGGAAGAAATGAGAGCCGCATTGTCGCCTTCATAAATCTGAACGTCGGTCACGGGATTGTATTTCAGATTGCCGTAGCGGAACAACTGCAGGGCGGCAAATTGCTTGTCGTCGGACACGCACGCCTCCAACAGCACATTGCCCAACTGCGTTTTTTCTATCTTTGTTCCTGAACGGCGTTCCTGCTCCAACTGTTCGGGCGTACATTTCAACAGTTTTTCAACCTTTGCTCCCGCTTCAGGGCTGAACTCGTACCGTTCAGCCTTTACGGCACTCTGTGTGGGCTGATAAACGGCACTTTGGCGCATTCCGAAGAATGAACGTTGAACACTGATGTCTGCATGAGAGAGAATGGTTGCTCCCATCTCCAGATTCTTTATATTTGGCATAATTGTATCTTTTTAAAATGTTTGTTGACAATGGCAGGAATCTTCAACATCCTGCGTTGAATGAATAGATGCACATCATGCCATGGCGGCGCAAAGTTGGCCGAACGGCAATGTGCAAAATAATGACTGAGAAAAGATACAAGTGGCTAACAAAGGATATGCCTCAGTGCGATGACATAGTAATCGAACGAGGCATGAGGACGGAAAGGCGACGTTTCCGGTCCGTTCTCCGCTCCGAAATGCGGAATGAGATGTGTGGAATTGTTCATGCCGGCACCTTTCCGGTCGGCAGCCCGCTGCACTTTGAAGCATCCGGATGCGATGACCCTTTGCGGCCGGGAGTTGCAAATGCGGTGCACATCCTGTGCATCGCTCAGCACTGCACCATCATGCCGCTCTGCCCGAATGTTGTCATCAAGGAGCAAGTCTCTTGATTTCGTGTCCTCATAGCATTGGCGCACCCGTTGTTCCATCCCCGATTCCTCGTTGACAGATTCTCCCGCAAACGCCATGGACAGGCCTCCAAGAGCCAGCATCACGACAAGGGCTACGACATGAAAAATGCGATTTGCCATTTGTTGAGCATGCAATCTGATGCAAATGTAAAGATAATTCCGCAATAAACCTATGGCAGACAAAAGAAAATTTAGTTTTCTTGTGCATCTAACGTTTTTTTGCTACTTTTGTGGCATAAAACGATGTATCTATGAAAAAACATTTATTACTGGCGTTATTCGCTCTAACGGGGATATTGGTTCATGCCCAGAACAAAGTAACTGTAAGCGGATATGTACTGGATGAGCATTCGGGAGAAACGCTGTTGGGCGCTGCCATAAGGGATGGAGAAAGCCATACCGGCACCACCACCAATTCGTTTGGTTTCTACACCCTCACACTGCCCAAGGGAAAGGTACAGCTGGACTATTCGTATGTGGGATACAAGAGCGAGAAAAAAGTGATGGATTTGCAAAAAGACACCATTGTCAACGTGAGGCTTGCCACCGATACGGAACTGCCGGAAGTGGTGGTTGTCTCAGAGAAAGACAATTCGGGAATACTCGCCACAGGAATGGGAATCATCGACATACCCATCAGTCAGATAGAACACACACCGGCATTGCTCGGCGAAACCGATGTCATTCGCACGCTCCAACTGATGCCAGGCGTGCAGTCGGGCATAAGCGGCTCTTCCGGTCTTTACGTGCGCGGAGGCAACGGCGATGAAAATCTGATTATGCTCGACGGTACACCTATATATAAGGTGGACCATTTGTTTGGTTTCTTCTCCGTGTTCACCCCCGAAGCCATGAAAAAGGTAACGTTCTACAAAAGTTCGTTTCCTGCCCGCTACAATGGCCGACTGTCTTCGGTGGTGGATGTAAGAACCAAGGACGGCGACATGCGCAAATTCCACGGAACGGCATCCATCGGACTGCTAACCAGCCGTCTCCATTTGGAAGGCCCCATTGTGAAAGACCGCACATCGTTCAATTTCTCTGCCCGCACCACCTACATCGACTGGCTGACCAAGCCGTTCATGGAAAAAGACTCGAAATTCAGTTATAAATTCTATGACATCAACATGAAACTGAACCACCGGTTTTCCGACAACGACCGCCTTTATCTGAGCCTCTACACGGGAAAAGACAAGATTGCCCAGGACTATATCGATGGCTACAGTACGTCATCGACAACGTACAACGACAAATATGGCGATGCCCTCCGATGGGGAAACGCCATCGCCTCGCTGCGATGGAACCATGTGTTCAGCAACAAACTGTTTGCCAACGTCACGGCTTCGTACAACCATTACAACATGGATATAGACAGTTATGTTTGTTCCAGCAGCCACCAAAAGACAGAAAATACGGAAGCCACCTACCAATCACAAATCAAAGACCTGTCGGCAGCCATCGACTTTGACTATGACCCCTTGCCACAACACAGAGTGAAGTTTGGCACATTATACACTTACCACGAATTCAGTCCGGAATCTTCCAGCACCAAATACACTGCCCGTGGCGAAGAGGGAGAAGGGAAAAACGAATCCTACACATCGCCCAACAAATTCATATATGTCCACGAAGCACTTGGCTATTTGGAAGACGACTGGTCGTTGGGCAGCAGACTGACATTGAACATGGGCGTTTCGGCATCTTTGTTCAAAGTACAGGAAAAATCTTACACCACAGTGCAGCCGCGCTTCTCCATACGTTACCAGGCCACAAAAGACCTTACGCTGAAAGCCTCTTATTCGGAAATGTCGCAGTTCGTACACTTGCTCACTTCCATGCCCATTGCCATGCCCACCGACCTATGGGTGCCCATCACCAACAACATCGAGCCAGAACGATCTCAGCAATACAGCATCGGAGGATATTATACGGGATGGAAAGGCTGGGAACTCTCGGTGGAAGGCTATTACAAGGGATTGGAAAACATATTGGAATACAAGGACGGACTGAGTTTCATGGGATTCTCCGGCAACTGGGAAGCCATGGTGAGCATGGGCAACGGACGGGCGTTCGGCGTGGAGTTCATGCTGCGCAAAACCCTTGGCAACACAACAGGATGGATGGCCTACACGCTGTCGAAAAGTGACCGCAAATTCAGCGTGGAAAGCGGAGTGAACGGAGGAGAAAGATTTCCTTATACCTACGACCGCCGGCACAACCTCAACTTCGTGCTGAACCACAAGTTCAGCAAGCGGTTCGACCTGGATGCCACATGGATGTTCTATTCGGGAATGGCTGCTTCGGTACCCGTCAAGAAAGCCTACCTCATGACATTGGACGGCATAACCACCATCGACTATGTACACAGCCGCAACAATTATCGTTTGCCGTCCAGCCACACACTGTGTTTGGGCGCCAATTTCCGCAAGACTCTGAAAGGAGGTGTGGAGCGCATCTGGAACATCAGCGTGTACAATGCCTACAACCAGATGAACCCCACATTCGTATATCGCAAAAACGAAAATGGCGAGTCCGGCAACAACCAGCTTGTCAAGTTCACGCTCTTGCCGTGCCTGCCGTCTTTCACCCTTACCTACAAATTCTAAAGAACAACATATATGAAACATCAAATGATATGGGCGTTGACAGCCTTCATGCTGCTGTTCACATCGTGCGAAAACGATTTGGAACTGGACAGAAATTCCGACCACAACCGTTTGGCACTGAACGGATATATCAATGCAGACAGTTTGGAGAACGAACTGATAGTGAGTATGACCGATGCTGTCCATCCACAGCCGGTAAATCTTGCCACTGTGGAAATCTTTGTCAACAGCGAAAAAAAAGCAGTGGCCAAAGAAACAGAATACGACAAGGGCATTTACAAATTCAACTGCCGGTTTCAACCGGGCGACCAAGTGAAAATCAGCGTCACCACCGCCGACGGGAAGCACCATGCCTACGTGGAAGAAACCATTCCGCAGCCCATCGAAAATTTTCAAAGCGCAGAAGCAACGTTTATGAAAGAAGTGCAATACGTCAACAATTTCGGCTCACAGGAAGTGGAGGATCTGCATCAAATCAAACTGAATTTCAAAGACAACGGGGCAACTGCCGATTTCTACCGCCTGTCCATCAATTCCTATGTCACATCCAAATACACACACAGGGGTTACGACAATGAACCGCAAAGCATTTTCAATTATTACGACTTGAAAGGCCGGAACCGATACATTTGCACAGGCGACCCCATCATGATGGAAGGAAAGACGTTCACACCAAGTTCCGACATCGACTTCTTCACCATGAACAACATACCGAATACGCAAGGTATTTTCAACGACATACTGTTCAACGGCAAAAACGGAAGCATTTCGGTATATGAGAACTACCGGTTGTTTGAAGACCAGTGCAATGATTCCGGATACGACAAGACCGAACTGAAACACTCCATCTACGCGCAAGTCATCATATCGTCTCTCACGCCCACAGCCTACTACTATTTAAAAGCGGTGAACTTCCGCAATTCTCCCTATTACGACGACAACAGCGACTTGACCGGCCCCGTCAAGATGCCGTCCAACGTTCACGGCGGTGCCGGCATGGTGGGATTCCTTTCCTCCAAGTCGATCGTTGTCACCGTGAGAGGCAGCGACCCTTATCCGGGTTTGAAGTGATGCCGCATATAAGCACGGCGGCTGCCCATGGGCCTGAAACCATGACGATGCTCATGAAATGAAATTTGTCGATGTCATACTCCCCTTGCCTTTAGAGGGCTATTTCACATACGCCATTCCTGAAAACATGGAAACGCAGGTGGTGATAGGGGGGCGCATGCTCGTTCCTTTGGGCAGAAGCAAGAAGTATGTGGCAGTGGCCGTACGCTTGCACAACGACAAACCCGATTTCAAGACAAAAGAAATCATTGAGATATTAGACAAAACTCCCATCATCACGGTCGAGCAGCTGGAATTGTGGAAATGGATAGCCTATTATTATCTTTCGCCCATCGGCGAGGTTTATCACGCTTCCATGCCGCAGGGCTTGAAGACCACAGATGTGTATCGCCCCAAAACAGAATCCTGCCTGGCGCTCGCCCCCAACCTTCGCAGCGAACAGGCATTGCACGAAGCGTTGCAATCGTTGGCAAGGGCACAGAAACGCCAACAGGTGTTTGCCGATTTCCTGCACTTGTCCCATTGGGACAGCATCGAGGGCAACGTGTGCCGCAAACCGTTGGTGGAAATCACACGAGACGAACTGATGAATTCGTCCCACGCCTCGGCACAAATCATAAAGACACTCGTCGACAAGCGTTTCCTCATTGTTTACGAACGCGAAATTGGGCGTCTGAACCATGCGGGAGAGGCCAACATGGACAGCATCAAGCCGCTGAGCGCACCACAGCAAGAAGCCTACAATCAAATTCTTTTCCACTTTCTCAGCAAGAAAGTGGTGCTGCTGCATGGCATCACCTCAAGTGGGAAAACCGAAATATACATCCATCTCATCCAACAGGCCATCGAGCGGAAAGAGCAAGTGCTGTATCTGCTGCCTGAGATTGCGCTCACCGTTCAAATGCGCGAACGCCTGCAAAAGGTTTTCGGAAACCGCCTCGGCATTTATCATTCAAAATATTCGGACGCAGAGCGGGTGGAGATATGGAAGAAACAACTCTCCACCCATCCCTACGACATCATTCTCGGGGCACGTTCCGCCGTCTTTCTGCCATTCCGGCAACTGGGTCTGGTCATTGTGGACGAAGAGCACGAAACTTCTTTCAAGCAGCAAGAGCCTGCCCCCCGCTACCATGCCCGCAGTGCAGCCATCATGCTGGCACAGATGTTCGGGGCGCGCACGCTGCTCGGCACCGCCACACCCTCGGCAGAGAGCTACTACAATGCACTCACAGGAAAATATGGGTTGGTGGAACTGAGCACCCGCTACCAGGACATCCAACTGCCCCAAATTCAAGTGGTTGACATCAAGGATCTGCAACGCCGCAAACTGATGAACGGCCCCTTCTCCCCTCTCCTGTTGTCAAGTGTCAGGAATGCGCTGGAACAGGGCGGACAAGCCATTCTGTTCCAAAACCGCAGGGGATTTGCCCCCATGGTGGAGTGCAAGACGTGCGGTTGGGTGCCCCACTGTACCAATTGCGATGTCTCGCTCACGCACCACAAGAATACGAACCAGCTTTCGTGCCACTATTGCGGCTATACGTATCAGATCCCCTCGGAATGCCCCAACTGCGGAAGCAGCGAATTGACCGGCAGAGGCTACGGAACGGAGAAAATAGAGAACCGTATCATGGAGATTTTCCCGGAGGCCAAAGTGGCGCGCATGGATCTGGACACCACCCGCACCCGAAGTGCCTACGAACGCATCCTCAACGACTTCTCGACAGGAAAAACCAACTTGCTCATCGGCACACAGATGATCAGCAAAGGACTCGACTTCGACCACGTATCCGTCGTGGGCATCCTCAATGCCGACAACATGCTCAACTATCCCGACTTCCGCGCCTACGAGCACGCCTTCATGATGATGTCGCAAGTAAGCGGGCGGGCCGGCAGAAAGGGCAAGCGAGGCCTGGTAATTCTGCAAACCAAGAGTCCCGACCTGCCCATTGTAGGCCAAGTGGTGCGCAACGATTACAAGGGATTCCTCCACGACTTGCTGGAAGAGCGCAGCCTGTTCCACTATCCCCCCTACTATCATCTGGTGTATGTCTTTTTGAAAAGCCGCCACGAAAAGGTGTCAAGTGCCGCTGCCGTGGAGTTGGGCTCCCTGCTCCGCCAATGGTTTGGCACCCGCGTACTGGGTCCCGACAAACCTGCCGTTGCCCGCATCAAAACCATGCACATCCGCAAGATTGTTCTCAAATTGGAGAACGGTATAGACATGAAGAAAGTGCGCGAATATCTGCGCTACGCCCAAGAAAAGATGCTGCATGACATTCGCTTCAGTTCTTTACAGATATACTACGATGCCGACCCGTTGTAAAAGCATCTGTCCCAACAACATGCCATCCTCTCCGGAAAGCATTGCCATTCGCCAAAACCTTCTTTGCCAGCATTTTTACGGATATTAACATTTTCCCAAAATTCTTTAACACGAAAAACGGCCGTTTCCTGAAAAAAGTTCTCCGCGCGCCCAAATACGCGATTCTACAGACGTTTTCCAAACGACTGGCATACAGCAAGTTGAAAAATATTGACAAATCCTGCCCGGTAATTTATGCCTACTTACCTTGTAATTTATGCCAAATTACCATGTAAGTAAG
>JALFBL010000056.1 GCA_022773395.1 Prevotella sp. | reverse complement strand
TTTTTCCAAACTTATTTACTACATTTGCAATTAAAATAAAGGTGATGATGGTATCGGGATGAGAGAAACTCGTCTTAGAACCGATGAAGCACCGTTTAGCGAAAAACAACTGACATTGAATTTATGTTTGAAAATCTAAGTGATAGGCTTGACCGCTCCTTTAAAATATTAAAGGGTGAGGGCAAGATTACTGAAATAAACGTTGCGGAAACCCTGAAGGATGTCCGCAGGGCTTTGTTGGATGCAGACGTCAATTTCAAGGTGGCAAAGACCTTTACCGATGCCGTGAAGCAGAAGGCACTGGGCATGAACGTGCTGACGGCTGTGAAGCCGGGGCAGTTGATGGTGAAAATTGTACACGACGAACTGGCCGACTTGATGGGTGGCGAGACAGCCACGCTGAAATTGGAAGGCCGGCCGGCCGTTATCCTGATGTCGGGACTGCAGGGCTCGGGTAAGACAACGTTCACCGGAAAACTGGCGAACATGCTGAAAAACAAGCAGCGCAAGAACCCGTTGCTGGTGGCGTGCGACGTGTACCGTCCGGCGGCCATCGAACAGCTGAAAGTGGTGGCGGCCTCGGTGGGCGTTCCCGTTTATAGCGAGGACAACAACAAAAACGTGGTGGAAATTGCCACCCACGCCATTCAGGAAGCAAAGGCCAAAGGGCACGATGTGGTGATTGTCGATACGGCTGGCCGCCTGGCGGTGGACGAGGAGATGATGAACGAAATAGCCTCGCTGAAAGAGGCCGTACATCCCGATGAAACTCTGTTTGTGGTTGACTCGATGACGGGTCAGGATGCCGTGAACACAGCCAAGGAGTTCAACGACCGGCTGGATTTCGATGGAGTGGTGCTCACCAAACTGGACGGCGACACGCGAGGCGGTGCCGCATTGAGCATCCGCACGGTGGTGACCAAGCCCATCAAGTTTATCGGAACGGGCGAAAAGATGGAAGCCATCGACGTGTTCCATCCCTCGCGAATGGCCGACCGAATCCTCGGCATGGGCGATGTGGTGTCGTTGGTGGAACGTGCGCAAGAGCAGTTTGACGAGGAAGAGGCGAGACGCCTGCAAAAGAAGATTGAAAAGAACAAGTTCGACTTCAACGACTTCCTTGGGCAGATACAGCAAATCAAGAAGATGGGCAACCTGAAAGATTTGGCAGCCATGATTCCGGGAGTGGGAAAAGCCATCAAGGATGTGGATATAGACGACAATGCCTTCAAGGGAATTGAAGCCATCATCCAGAGCATGACGCCGAAAGAGCGCACCAACCCGGAAATCCTGAACACCTCGCGCCGGCAGCGCATTGCCAAGGGCTCAGGTACAAACATTCAGGAAGTGAACCGGCTCATCAAGCAGTTCGACCAGACGCGCAAGATGATGAAGATGGTGACGGGAAACAACATGCGCAGCATGATGGGAGCGATGAAGAATATGAAAGGTGCGCCGGGGATGCCGAAACTGTGAAAAAACAAGCACCGCTCGTCAAACTAAGAAAACACTTTAAACAATTGTTATATGAATCTAATCGATGGAAAGGCTACTGCCACTAAAATAAAAGAAGAAATTGCGGAAGAGGTAAACCGGATGGTGGCCTCGGGCGGCAAGCGGCCTCATCTGGCTGCCATCCTTGTGGGGCATGATGGGGGCAGCGAAACGTATGTCAAGAACAAGGTGATTGCATGCGAAGCCTGCGGGTTCAAATCATCGTTGATTCGTTTTGAAGACAATGTGACGGAAGAGGAACTGCTGGCAAAGGTGCAGGAACTGAACAATGATGCGGACGTGGACGGTTTCATCGTGCAATTGCCATTGCCCAAGCACATCGACGAGCAAAAGGTGATCATGGCCATCGACTATCGCAAGGATGTGGATGGATTCCACCCCATCAACGTGGGGCGCATGGCCATCGGTTTGCCGTGTTTCATCTCGGCCACGCCGCTGGGCATCCTCACGCTGCTGCAGCGCTATGGCATACAGACCAGCGGAAAGAAGTGTGTGATTCTGGGGCGCAGCAACATCGTGGGCAAGCCCATGGCCCAGCTCATGATGCAAAAGCAGTATGGCGATGCCACGGTGACGGTTTGCCACAGCAGGTCGAAGACGTTGAAGGACGAATGCCGTGCAGCCGACATCATCATTGCGGCCATCGGTGTCCCCGAATTTGTTACTGCCGATATGGTGAGCGAGGGGGCTGTGGTTGTTGACGTGGGCACTACCCGCGTTGCCGATGCTACGCGCAAGAGCGGTTTCCGACTGTGCGGCGACGTGAAATTCGACGAGGTGGCGCCCAAGTGCTCGTTCATCACTCCTGTTCCGGGAGGAGTGGGGCCTATGACCATCTGTTCGCTGATGAAGAACACCCTTGCTGCAGGAAAAAAAGAATATTACTAAAACAGGGCCGTGGCTCTGTCCACGGCCATTCATACACGTGCAAAACATGCTAATACTAAGTCAAAGATGACAGCAGAGGAATATTATCAACTTGGAAACAAATACCGTCGGCAAGGCGATTTCCAACAGGCTCTTAACAATTATATGGAGGCGATAGCACTCGATCCGAAGAGTCCGGCAGTGGAAGCCAAGAAGATGCTTGACGACATCAATGATTTTTATTGCAAAGACATTTATAACCCATAAAAGAACAAGATTATGGCAAAATTCAAAGGTGCTATTGTCGTAAACACCGATCGCTGCAAAGGTTGTGCCCTGTGCATCAACGCTTGCCCGAAAGGGGTTATCGAACAAGTGGCTAAAAGAGTAAACGTTCACGGTTATTCCTATGTTCAACCGGCACGCCCCGATGATTGCATCGGATGTGCGGCTTGTGCAATCGTATGTCCCGATGGATGTATTACAGTTTACAAAAAACGTATGGAGGATTAAGCTATGGCAGAAAAAGAAGTGACTCTGATGAAAGGCAATGAGGCGATTGCCCATGCCGCGATTCGCTGTGGCGTAGATGGATACTTCGGGTATCCTATCACTCCGCAAAGTGAAGTAATTGAGACGCTCTCGGAACTCAAGCCTTGGGAGACTACGGGTATGGTAGTGCTGCAGGCCGAGAGCGAGGTGGCCTCTATCAACATGGTGTATGGTGCAGCCGGTGCGGGCAAGCGCGCGCTCACCTCATCATCCAGTCCGGGTGTGGCTCTCATGCAGGAAGGCATTTCCTACATGGCAGGAGCTGAACTCCCGGGAGTATTCGTCAACGTGCAGCGCGGAGGTCCCGGTCTGGGAACCATCCAGCCCTCGCAGGCCGACTATTTCCAATCTACCCGAGGTGGCGGTAACGGCGACTACTATGTCATCACGCTGGCACCGGCATCGGTACAGGAAATGGCCGACTTCGTGGATCTCGCCTTCGAACTTGCGTTCAAATACCGCAACCCGGCCATGATTCTCGCCGACGGCGTGATCGGACAGATGATGGAGAAAGTGGAACTTCCTCCTTTCAAGGCCCGCCGCACGGAAGAAGAAATCCAGAAGGAATGTCCTTGGGCAGCGATGGGAAGAAAGAAGACCCGCGAACCCAATATCATTACTTCTCTTGAATTGCAGCCCGAGGAAATGGAAAAGCGCAATATCCATTTGCAGAAGAAATATGAAGAAATCCGCAACAAGGAAGTGCGCTACGAAACACTGCAGTGCGACGATGCCGAATATCTGATCGTAAGTTTCGGATCGGCTGCACGTATTTCTGAGAAGGCCATCGAGATTGCCCGCGAAGAGGGCATCAAGGTGGGATTGTTCCGTCCAATCACCGTTTGGCCGTTCCCGTCAACTCAGCTTGCTGAACTGGCGCGCGGCAAGAAAGGCATTTTGGTTGTGGAAATCAACGCCGGACAGATGGTTGAGGATGTAAAACTCGCTGTCAATGGTGCAGAACCTGTAGAGTATTTCGGACGTTTGGGCGGTATCGTTCCAGAACCGGATGAAATTGTTAATGCGTTAAAGACAAAATTTTGATAAGTGATGGATAAGAACGAAATAATTAAGCCGGAAAATCTGGTATATGCTAAGCCGGAACTGATGAATGAGGTTCCGATGCACTATTGCCCCGGATGCTCGCACGGAGTGGTACACAAACTGGTGGCAGAAGTGATTGCGGACATGGGCATGGAAGAAAAATCTGTGGGTGTTTCGCCCGTAGGTTGTGCCGTTTTTGCTTATCGTTATTTGGACATCGACTGGGAAGAGGCACCTCACGGACGTGCTCCCGCCGTGGCTACGGGCATCAAACGCTTGTGGCCCGACCGCCTGGTGTTCACTTACCAGGGCGATGGCGACCTTGCTTGTATCGGTACTTGTGAGACTATCCACGCTTTGAACCGCGGCGAGAACATCACGATTATCTTCGTGAACAACGCAATCTACGGTATGACGGGTGGACAGATGGCACCTACCACCTTGGTGGGACAGAAAACAAGCACTTGTCCTTATGGCCGCGACCCGGAAATCCACGGGTATCCTTTGAGAATGCCGGAGATTGCCGCTCAGTTGGAGGGAACCTGCTATGTGACACGCCAGAGTGTCGACACGGTGGGTCATATCGTAAAGGCGAAAAAAGCAATCCGCAAGGCTTTCGAGGCTTCTATGGCGGGAAAAGGCTCTTGCCTGGTGGAAATCACTGCTACGTGTAACAGCGGATGGAAGTTGACACCTAAGAAGGCCAACGACTGGATGGAAGAGAATATGTTCCCGTTCTATCAGCAGGGGGACTTAAAAGACACAATTGAAGAAAGGTAACCATGAAGAAAGAAGTAATTATTTCAGGTTTTGGTGGACAGGGCGTGCTCTCGATGGGTAAGATCCTTGCCTACTCAGGACTGATGGAAGGCAAGGAAGTGACATGGATGCCGGCTTACGGCCCAGAGCAGAGAGGCGGAACAGCCAATGTTACTGTTATCGTGAGTGACGACCGCATCTCGTCTCCAATCCTTAGCCAGTATGATATAGCAATAGTGCTCAACCAGCCTTCATTGGATAAGTTCGAGTCGAAAATCAAGCCCGGCGGAATTCTTATCTATGACGGATTTGGCGTGATCAATCCTCCTACTCGCAAGGATATCAAGGTTTATCGCATTGATGCGATGGACAAGGCGGCTGAAATGCAGAACTCTAAGGTGTTCAACATGATTGTACTTGGAGGTCTGTTGCAGGTAAGTCCGGTGGTGAGCGACAACGGTGTTGAGAAGGCTCTTTTCAAGACTTTGCCTGAGCGCCACCACAAATTGATTCCTCTGAACATGGAAGCTATCAAGGCAGGTAGAGACATCATCCAGGAGATGAAGTAAGAACAAATTTCGAATGCCTGTAACTGCCCGTCTGCACTTTGTGCGGAAAAAGGTGGGAGGGCGTGCAGAAAATAAGACAACGGCACTGTGCTTTGAATGGCAAGTGGCGTTTGATGAAACGAATGGCAATCCGAATTTCTTTTCGGATTGCCATTTTTTGAGACTTTATATGGAAAATAGAATGAAAAGAATTATCTTTGCAACATATATATAATGTATAGAAAAGAAACAGGTCAGCTATAGTAAAGGACGAAATAGAATGGAAGAAAAAAAGTCTGCCAAGGCAGGATTCCTGAGAAAACCGAAATGGTTGTACACCCAGATTGAGGGAGGGGAGAAGTATGGGATGGTGGAGAAAATTGTGAAAGAAAACAATTTGCACACCATTTGCAGCAGCGGCAAATGTCCGAACAAGGGGCATTGCTGGAAATGCGGTACGGCAACGTTTATGATTTTGGGCGACAGGTGCACGCGGGCGTGCCGTTTCTGTGCTACGGCCACAGGCCATCCGCTGCCTCCCGAACCGGAAGAACCGAAGAAAGTGGCGCGCAGCGTGAAGTTGATGCAACTGAAACATTGTGTCGTCACATCGGTGGACAGGGACGATTTGCCCGACAAAGGGGCTGCACATTGGGCGGAAACGGTGCGGGAAATCCGGAGAGAAAATCCAGAAGTTGTCATAGAGGTGCTGATTCCTGACTATCGGGGAGAGAATCTGCAGACGGTGCTGGATGCCAAACCCGACATTGTGGCTCACAACATGGAAACCATCGAGCGGTTGACGCCGACCGTCCGCAGCAAGGCTACTTATCGCAACAGTCTTGCTGTTCTTCAGGAAACGGCGGAACGCGGATTCATTACCAAGACAGGCATCATGGTGGGATTGGGCGAGACGCAGAAGGAGGTGGAGCACCTGCTGCATGAGGTTTACGATGCAGGTTGCCGAATGATCACCATCGGGCAATATCTCCGTCCGGGCGAGGCGCAGATAGAGGTGGCGGAATACGTTCATCCCGACATCTTTCAAAAATACAAGGAAACGGCACTCGCCATCGGTTTCGATTGTGCGGAAAGTGCACCGTTTGTACGTTCTTCGTTCATGGCAGAACAATCCTTTGTAGGCATGTTGGTAAAGAAAAAGCAAGGAGCCTGACGTTTCTTGCTTTTTCTTTGCAGGGCATGCGTTCTGCTAAAGGGAAGCCTGTTGTCCTTTTTCCCGGTTGGTGAAAAATCATTTTCCCCTCCAAAAAATTGCCTATTTCAAACGAATTTACTACCTTTGCCCAAACACAGACCTTCTTGTGTAGGGAAAAGAGGGCGTGCTGATATATGTTGTTAACGGTCTTTACATAATTTATCTTGGGGAAATACCCCGAAAACATTCTAGTATCTGTCTTCAGCAGAGAGACACCATATAATATGTTTGTTATAAAGAAAAAACAATACTTGTGCACCAATCGTGGGAAAATTGCCGTTTTCCCATTCGTCCGTCATGCCATGTCCGTTGACGATGGAAACATACCGATGCGAAGCCTTAGCGCAGCATCTTGTCAAAAAACAAGTTTTTTTGTTCTTCCCGCCCGACAGACAATCATGTATTAAATATTTTATACACTTATCTTTAACATCTATTCTTTTATGAAAAAAACATTTATTCTTAACGTGTTTGTTGCTGTTGCAACAGCACTGGGCACTATGCTGCTCATGACCAGCTGTCAGCATTCTGACGATGAAAAAGAGGTGCATTTCCAACTGAAAGAGCATGAGGTGGAAGTTCCGGCAGACGAAAGCAACGTACAGATTGCCTACGAACTGAGTGCGCACGCCAGTGCTGCGGACATCAAGTGTACATGCAACGAGCAGTGGGTAAACAATTTTGATGCCAGCCAGCCGGGAGTCATTGTCTTTCATGTAGAGAAAAACATGGAGAACGTGCAAAGGGAAGCGAAGATTGAAATGACCTGCAGTACCGCAAACAAACAAACGCTGACCGTCAGACAGGGTGCCCGAAAGCCGGATTTTGAGATTTCCTATCAAGTGAACAGTTCTGAAATCATCATGGACATCACGCCTGCCTACGAGGATTCTACCTACATTTTCAGTCTATACGACCGCGAAAAGGTTCCGACGGACGAAGATGTGGAGAAAGAGTTCAGGACAGAAATCGATCATCTTCTGAACACAACAAGCCAAATGGGACTGACAGTCGAGGAGGCACTTGCACAGCTTGTGGCAAAAAAACACACCCAGACTTCATTCACATCCTTGAAAGAAAATACAGAATATGTGGGATTCGCATTGTATATCGACACCAAAACTGGACAGTTCTTGTCCAAACCTGTTGTAGTGTCTGTAAAAACGGAAAAGGCCAAACCGTCCGACAACAAACTTTCCATAGAGGTGTCGGACATAAAAGCGCGCAAGGCAACCGTTCATTTTACCACAACTTCCAACGACCAATACGCATTTGTGTATTTGAAATGGGAAAACTGGAAGACTTACAGCGAAGAAGAAATACTCAACACCCTCACGGAATCTTCCTATAAGCCTTATCTTACTCTTTGCCAGGGAAACTACAGTGTACCGCTCACTGGCCTTTCTCCAGAAACGGAATATGCTGTCGTTGCTTTCGGCTATTCGGGCAGCGTGGTGACAACACCTATGACTAAGGCAATGTTCACTACAGGAAAAAATGAAGTGGCAAATATCACTTTCAAGTTGGAGCACGACAAATACTACGACGGAACAAAAATGGCTGAACTCTATCCCAACGATTATGCGGGAGCGGCCGGATGTGCGGTGCTGCCCGTAAAAGTGAAAATCGACGGGGCTGCCGTTTCCTATCATTATGGTTTGTACGCAGAAGATGTTTTGGACCCGTCGTCTCGCAGCGATGAAGATTTGATTGGCGAACTGATGTATTATGGAATTTCCAGCGAGGAAAGCGCGTTCTTCGTACCTTATGGACAAGTCTGCACAGCCGTCGGTTATGCCGTGGATGCTGATGGAAATTACAGTCCGGTTTTCCGCGAACGTATCTACCTTACCGAAGAGGGTGTTTCACCCCTCAACGACAAGGCAAGGCAAATAAGGAACATGAAAAAGCAAAGAACTTTCCGTCTCAACAAAAAGAAAGTTCGGAGATGATATAACATGTTGCTCTCGCCGTAGGCATCCTTCGTGCCAGCTAAGCGAAAGAGAAGCATCAGACGAAAGTGAGATTCCCCAAAAAGGTTTTTGTCGGGCCTTTTGGGGAATCTTTGTATCAGAAGACGTTCAATTGGTCGTGTCATGTTGACAAAGAGAAGTTGACATCATATTGCCAACAGTATAAAACAGAAATATCTTATAATATTCTTTCAATACCTTTTTCATATCCTATTTCTATAATGGTTAATTCAAAGGCAATGATATTTCAGAAAAGGACTTGTGCTAGATAATCTTTAAAAGATTGTTAAACCATTTGTTGTTAATCGTTAAAAATAAACAATCTAATTGTATTTTTTGTATCTTTGCGAATAAAGTATAACAAATACTTATTTATTAAATTACTATTAAAACTTAAGGTTTATGAAAAAAGTTATGGAAAATTTTATGGTCTCCTGCATGTTGTTATTAGGAGTACTTTCATGTTCCAATGAAAATGATCAAGAATACAGGACAATGGAAACACTATTGTCGGAATTGGAACAGCAAGAATGCTCTCTTGTCAATTCGTTATTATGGAATAAAGATTTTTTTGAAAATGATTTTGTAATCTTATAAAAAGAGAATGATGATGAAAAAACTTGTTTTAATTTTGATTAACCTTACTCTCTGCTTGTTGGCTTATAGCCAAACAGGCGAAAGTATCATTGCCAAATACAAAGTAGAAGCAGGTGTTAAATATTTTAATGTGGATGCGAAAGAAATCTGTGCCTCCTTGGATGAAAACAGGTTAAGGGAAGAAACGAATCCGTTTCTGCAAGACTCGTTTATCGATAAATTCATTGGGGGAGTTAAAGATGTAAAGCATATAGAGATGCTGATTGTTCAAAAAGAACAAAAAGATTTGTTGTCTAAAATATATATTGACGTAAAAAGTCTTGCAACAAATGGTTATATTATTGTGTCTGGAAACAAGAAGAACGATTTGTGCTGTGCCAAATCGAATGGAAAAGGAATTTCCGAGATTGTTTTGTTGAAAGAGCAGAAAGACCAAGACAATAAGATTGTATTGGCAATTGTAAAAATATAGTGCAATAAAAACAATGTTGCTTTAAGTGCTCCGAAAGTTAAGAATATTTTTCGGGGCACTTTATCCCAAATAGGTCATTAGGATGGACATTTTCGTGATTGTTATTGTAACTGTTTGATAATGATTTTTTTGTGAATAGGATCTTCTAATAACCGCCATTAGAAATATAATTTTGTAAACAGTCTATTTTCAATATACTACAGGTCTGACCACGGATTATAGCACTTCTAAAGACCGATTTGGGTTAAAAGAAACTTTTGCCCGTGTGGATGTCCAACGAGCGATGTCTACGAAGCACAAGGATTACTTTATGGTCACGGATAGGAGAGTCCGTCACTTCCATAGAATCCATAAAGCCCTCTTTGTTCTCTGTTGATAGGCATGAAAAAAGAGTTGCAGAATTTCGAGGACTCCCGAATATATTGCAACTCTTTTTCATGTAGCGGGAGGGGGTCACGATCCCTCGACCTCCGGATTATGAATCCGACGCTCTAACCAGCTGAGCTATCCCGCCATCGCAAGATCAACGATTGTCGTTTGCGGGTGCAAAGGTAAACAAAAACTTCAAAAGACACAAATTATTTGCAAATTATTTTGTCTTTTCCCTGACAAAGGGCAAGAAAGGAGAAGAAAAACCAAGCCGGCATAAAGAATAAGACTGTGTTGCCGGCCATTCTCTTTGTCCATATTCACTGTTGCTCTATATTGGGATAATCGTCTTTCGATGAGTTTTTCTCCCATTCAATTTCATGATGCTGAGATTGCGTGTTCCGGTGTGAACCGAACCGGTCGAGACGAGCGTTCCATCCGCACTGCAACGTGGGTGCAAGTCGTATTTCCAGTTTTGATGGTCGTTGGGCTACACGATTTTTTCGGACTTTTCATGTCTGCCAGCAGTTTCACCTTACCCGTTTCCGCGTCTACGCAATACAATTTGGCATGGCGGTATTTATCTGGATAGGTATCTGCGAGAAATCCTGTCCCGTCCGACATCCGTTTGCAGTGCGTCTTTTTCTGTAGGCATTCTCAATGGAATGGTGAATCTGTTTCAGAACATGGCCGTTGTCCTTGCTGAACGGCAAACATCATGAAAGCCGAATGTGCAAGAACGCACACGTAACTGCAATTAAACGAAAAAATGCATTTGCCCTATAAGTGTTTAAAATCTGCTGATTGTTAATATTTGTAATATTCCTGTCTGCGGAAAGTCTCATTGGACAGAATCATCAATAAACGGGACAAAAACAATCATAGTGTCATTGGTTTTCGGAAAAAAGTAGTAACTTTGCATCTTGTTAAAAAAATGTGCTGAATTTATTGTAATGAATCATAGAATGGTATCCGTAATCTGCCCTGTTTTCAATGAAGAAAAATTCATTGAAAAATGTATGGCATCGGTACTTGCGCAGGATTACCCAACAGAAAACATGGAAGTTTTTTTCGTTGACGGCAGCAGTACCGACAATACAAGGAGCATGATTGAGAAATACACTCGCGAACACGACTATATTCATCTGCTGCACAATGAGTTTCGGGAAGTTTCCTTTGCATTGAACAAAGGCATAGAAGCAGCAAGGGGCGAGATAATCATACGCATTGATGGGCACTGCACCTATCCTGAAAACTACATTTCAACGCTTGTAAGATATTTGTTCGAACTGGATGCCGACAATGTGGGCGGTCTGTGGAAAACCTTGCCTGCAAACGATAGCGCCGTGTGCCATGGAATAGCCATTGCATCAAGCCATCCGTTTGGTGTTGGTGCTTCAAGACATAAAATTGGCAGCAAAAATATAATAAAAACCGATACTGTTCCGTTTGGTTGTTATAGAAGGGATGTTTTCGACAGAATTGGTCTCTTCGATACCGACCTTACAAGAAACCAAGACGACGAGTTCAATGGCCGACTGATAAAAAATGGAGGAAAGATTTATCTCATCCCAGATTTGGTCATCAACTACACGGCAAGGAATAGGGTAGCGAAAATGAGGAAAATGTATTACCAGTACGGGCTATATAAACCATTGGTAAACAAAAAATTGGGCAGTCCTGCCACTGTCAGGCAGTTTTTCCCGCTGTTGTTTCTGCTGGGTATTGTTGTCGGTGCCATTTTGAGTTTCGTCTCGCAATGGATATTCTATCTGTATGTGGCAGTGTTGCTCTTGTATCTCGGTATAGGCATTTCAATTGGCATTGCAAATGTGCGGAAAAAAAGAAAAATTTCGTTGCTGTTCTGGATGCCTTACATTTTCACCAACATACATCTGAGTTATGGGTATGGCTATCTGGTGGGGATAATGAAATTGCTGACGAACGGAACGTATCAAGTTAATTCAAATAGATAAGAGAAAGAAAATGAAAATACCTTTTTCACCACCAGATGTAACGGAAATGGAGGCCAATGCGGTGCGCGATGCCATACTTTCCGGATGGATAACGACAGGCCCCAGAACTAAACAGTTTGAAAAAGAAATTGCAGCATATTGCCATACCGACAAGTCTGTGTGTCTGAACTCTGCCACAGCCTGTATGTTTTCTGCGTTGAGGATATTGGGAGTTGGCCCTGGCGACGAAGTCATCACATCAGCATACACATATACGGCTACGGCCAGTGTGGTGTGCCATGTGGGTGCAAAGTTAGTGCTGGTGGATACGAAACCGGGGACATACGAAATGGATTACGACCGCCTGGCCGATGCGATTACTGAACGCACGAAGGTGGTAGTGCCGGTGGACTTGGCCGGCGTTCCCTGCAACTACGACAAGGTGTTTGAGGTAGTGGAAAGCAAAAAACATTTGTTCCGTCCGGGCAACGACATTCAGAAGGCCTTTGGCCGAGTCATCGTTTCTGCCGATTCGGCTCATGCCTTTGGGGCCAAATATGAAGGAAAGATGATTGGCGAAGTGGCTGATTTCACATCTTTCAGTTTCCATGCCGTAAAGAACTTTACCACTGCCGAGGGGGGAGCACTGACATGGAAGAGCCGTGATGGAATCGACAACGAGGAATTGTACAAACAGCTGATGTTGCTCTGTCTGCACGGACAAAGCAAGGATGCGCTGGCCAAGACGCAATTGGGTTCTTGGGAGTACGACATTCTGACACCGGGGCACAAATGCAATATGACCGACTTGACGGCGGCCATCGGTTTGATTCAGATGGAACGCTATCCGCAATTGCTGGCAAGGCGCAGGCTGTTGATTGAGCGTTATGACGAGATGCTGAAAGGCAGCAATGTTCAAGTGCTCGACCATTTCAATGAAAAGCATACGTCGAACGGACATTTATATATGGTAAGACTATTGGGCAAGGACTGCCTGTATCGCAATCAGGTCATCGACAAGATGGCTGAGTATGGGGTAGCATGCAATGTGCATTTCAAACCGCTGCCCATGATGACTGCCTATAAGAAACTTGGCTTTTCCATGGATGACTTTCCCAATGCTTATCGCCAGTTTGAAAATGAAATCACATTGCCGCTTCACACGCGTCTTACCGACGAACAAGTGGGCTATCTGTTGAGTAAATTCAAAGAAGTGATATGTTGATACGCTTTTTCGATATTCTGTTTTCGGCATTGGGCATTCTGATTCTTTCACCAGTTTTCGTCCTTGTTTATATCCTCGTGTGGGGAAGCAGCAAGGGAAGTGGTTTTTTTAGTCAGAAAAGGGTGGGAAAAGACGGTGTGCTTTTTGAACTCTACAAATTCCGTACAATGAAAACAGACTCGGAAAAGGGTGGATTGCTGACGGTGGGCGGACGGGATTCAAGAATTACCCGCATCGGTTATTTCCTTCGCAAATATAAACTTGACGAGTTGCCGCAACTGTGGAACGTGTTGAAAGGAGACATGAGTCTGGTGGGGCCGCGTCCGGAGGTGGAGAGATATACCAGTCTCTATACTGAAGAGCAAAGAGAAGTGCTGAAAGTGCGCCCGGGCATTACCGACTATGCTTCGATAGAATATATCGATGAAAACGAAATATTGGATAAGGCCGATGATCCCGACCGCGTTTACATTGAACAAATCATGCCTGACAAAATCAGGTATAATATGAAATACATACACAACCACAGCGTAAGAGAATATTTTAAAATCATATTCCTTACACTGTGGGGAATTGTAAGATAAAAACCTGAAATGACCATTTGCAGACGGTTTGAAAATATCGTTAAACGCACCACCGATGTTTTGATAGCATCGGTCTCTTTGCTATTGTTTCTGCCGCTGTTCGTGGTTTGCTATATTTTGATCAAAAGGGAAGACGGAGGACCTGCCATTTTCATACAAGAGCGGATAGGGCTCAACGGAAAGCCATTCAACATCTACAAGTTCCGCAGCATGAGGGTGGATGCCGAGAAAGACGGAGAGTCCTTGTTTCAGCATGAAAACGAAACACGCATGACCCGGGTGGGGAAATTTCTCCGGGAACACCATTTGGATGAACTGCCGCAACTGTGGAATGTAATCAAGGGCGACATGGCTTTCGTGGGGCCGCGTCCCGAACGTAAATTTTATATCGACCAAATTGTGGAGCACGACCCCCGTTATACGCAACTTTATCAAATCCGCCCAGGGGTTACTTCATACGCAACGCTGTATAACGGCTACACAGATACCATGGAAAAGATGCTTCGCCGGCTGGAACTCGACTTGTACTACCTGGAACATCGCTCATGGACATTCGACATGACGATTCTGGCCAAGACTTTCCTTAGCATTGTGTTCGGGAAGAAATTTTAAGTTGCTTTCAGAACTAACTTAGTCTTTCAGAAAACGTCTTTCTATTTTGCGACACACCTTTCTTTTTTACTTTTCTCGCCGGTTTCAATACCTTTGGAATTTCATACGGTAGTCTTTCGTTTCCAAAATCATTTTGTCCGAATGTATGGCTACCTTGAAGCGCTCGTTCAGTTCATGAACGCCAAATGGAGCGAGTATGGATGGGTCTTCTACCACTCTGTCCCATTCTTCATGATAGGCATTGTAGGCATCCAGCAACGTGATGGTGTCGTTTTCGTATTTGAAGTGGAACAAGAACTCTGTACTTTCTTCCCTGATGGAAAGAAGGTTGTACTGGACAGACCACAGAATGCTGCGGCTGCGCATGTCTTGAGTGCCTGAAGTTTTCAAAGTGTCAATTTTTGTAAGAAGCCATGCTCCTTCAATGTCACCATTTCTCGACGTTTCCAATTCGCACGATACGAAGATGGTGCATAACAGAGAGATGAAGAATGTTATTTTTTTCATAGTGAGCCTGTTTTTATAATTGAAAGTTGAATGCCGTAATTGTGGCCCATAATGCCGCCCGTGTCCGTTCCGCAGCCCCCTTTCACGCTCCAATTATTTCTCAATTTATAGTCGGCCTCCAATAAAAAACTGACATTGTGATGGGGCTTGGTGAAAGGATTGAAATAGGTGCCAAAGCCTTTTTGGAAAGTGGCAAGAAAACGGTATCGCAGATTTGAGGCCGGCTGTCCGCCAATGCCCAAGTGCCATGCAAAGAAACGATTGTCCGCTATGCGTATCTCGCCATTTCCGTTGTATAAGGGCGAGAGATATAGCGGGTTTCCCATTACTTGCCCCCAATGTTGCCAGCCGCAGAAAAGAGCATGGTTATAATAATCGTCACGCCCGCCGATGTGGTCGCTTAAGTTGTGGGAGTGGTCGTGGAAAATGGGGCCACTCTGATATTTTGTGTAGATGTACTCCAGCACGATGTTTTTCAACCAGGTGCCTTGTTTCAAGTTTAGTTCCGCTCCCAGCATGATGTCCTTCAAGTCGTAGAGCAAGTAGCGTTTGTCTTTTTTCACGTTCCATTCGTCACCGTGTCCGTAACCATCATATTCAAGCATGAACATGGCCGAATGGTCTTCAAAGAAGTGGTCGGCATACACTCCGAGTTTCCACTTTTCCGTGTCATAGTTGATGCGCATGAGCCAACTGCCCAATTGATTTCCCGCCACGTTTTGGTACAAAGATTCGTTGGCATCGGAACCTCCGGGCATGAAGGCATCCCAATAGGCTTGTAATCCTGTGGCGTTCTTGTAGGTTTTCATCTCGCCACTCTCAATGCGGTGCACCGTACCGCCAAACTGTGATGCCATTTCCAGTCCCAGTTCCACGGACAACGGGTGTTTTCCATCCTCTTTTCCTATTTTGAGGTATCCTGCTTTGGTGTGGTAGAGAATGTCTTCTCCATATTTTGTTTTCTTCTGCGTGAAATCCTCCTGCCAATTGCCATCTGTTGTCTTTCCATACGCGATGTGCCCTTTCAAGTGCAGCCATCCGTTGGCAAACGGCATTGTCCAATATTCAGGCAAGGCCAGGCGAACCTGCGGAACTGGCCGGGCGTTGATGCCCAATGTCTGCGATCCGCTTGACAAACGGTTGTTTTTCAGTTCCATCGGATATTCCTTGCTTCCCGCTGTGAGTGTCCCTTTTTTCCATCTTACTTCAGCAAAAGCCTGTTGAACAATCCAATTGCTGGTGTAGTGATAGGGTAGAACCACATCAAGGCCATAGCCCACTCCCCACGTCTTGTTCTTGTCGTTTTCCAAATCTCTTCCCAAACCGGCCCTTAAATAACCATTGGTGTTTTCTATAGAACTGAGTCCTTGCTTGTTGGCATTGAGCCATAAAGGGGTTTTCCCGTCTGATACACTTGACTGAAATTCTATTTTATACTCCAATCCTTTCCATAACGAATGGTTGGTGTCCGCCTGCCCATTCATCACAAGGGGTGCGCAAGGCATGAATAATGCCCAAAAGAGTCTTTTCATATTCATTAAATATGATTTTAATCCAAATATATTTTGAGTTACAAACGTTTTGTTGTATCTTTGCAGAACTTTTCAGGCCCCGTAGCTTAGCTGAATAGAGCGTCAGATTCCGGTTCTGAAGGTCTTGGGTTTGAATCCCAACGGGGTCACGTAAGAAACATGGTTAAGGGCATTTGATCTTTTCAGATGCCTTTTTCTTTTTTATCCAGAACAATCGCATCTTCTGTCATGCTGGCCTGCGCCTCTTTATAGGCAGCCTCTACCCGTTTTTGTTCATTTTCGTAATGCTTTTGTACTTGGAAAATCTTGATGCCGCTAATGATTTCAACCACTCCGTAGAGCATCAGACACCAACCCAATATGCGGAAAGGCAAAGCCGATATTTCCATAGGTTTGGCCATCATGTAAATGCCGGCAACGGCAAGGATTGACGGAAACAGCCAGAACATGAAAGGCACACGGATGATTTTTCGGATATTGGCAAAATTGAAAAATAAGTTGAGCGAGCCTAAAATAATGATGGCAGAAAGCACATACATCACTCCTTTGATAAACGATCCGGGCATTGCCGCCAGAATCACGCCAAGAATCATGCTGCCCAAACCCACGATCGGAAATGAAGGCGACATGGCTTTTTTGATGTTCATCCTGTTGTGTGGAGTACCCTGTCCCCCTCTTAGTTCTGCCATTGTGGAAAGCTGTTCTGCCGTTTTCTCTATTTTTCGCTTTTCTGTGTAGTAGGCAACCACCGACACCACTCCCGTCAGGAAAAACATGATGCCTATGGCAATGGTTATCCACTGAACCATATCAGTGCGATACATTACCAGCAAGTATCCCACAACGATGGCGCACAATGCACGCAATATAGAACTCTGAAGTATTCTCATTGTCTTATTTTTTGCAAATATAGTGAAAAATAACGATATAAAGTATATTTTTCTTATTTTTGCATCTTAAAAGATTTACAATGACCAGATTGTATTTAGTGCGCCACGGCGAAACCGTGGACAACGTGAACCAGATAATGCAAGGGCAAACACAAGGGCAGTTGACCGAAAACGGAATTGCCCAGGCAAAGGATTTGGCAAAGAAAATGAGTGGAATGCGGATAGATGCTTTTGTTTCGAGCGATTTGAAACGCAGTGTCGATACTTGTAGGATTGTTGCTGAGCCTCATGGCCTGCCCGTTGAAGAAACCCCACTGCTGAGGGAACGCGACTGGGGAGGGTTCACCGGAAGGTTTATTCCAGAGCTGAAAAACGAGAAATGGCCCGATGATGTGGAAAGTCTGAGCGACTTGCAAGACAGGGCTGCCCGTTTTCTGTACTCTATGAAAACAAAGTATGACGGGAAAATCATCCTGGCTGTTGGGCATGGCATTATCAATAAGGCTATACAAGCGGTACACTTCGGCAAGACCATGGGTGAAATCACCCGAATGGACAATGCCGAAGTGCGCCTATTGAAACTATAGAATGGTATCTGAACGATTCTGGTAGCAACGTTTATCTCTGTCCGCCAAAATTACCTTTTGATTTTGAACCTCCATTGTTTGAGCCTCTGCTTCCTCCAAATCCACCGTGCGACGGCCTTGGTGAAGGGTCATTGTGGCTTTGTGTGAAGGTGTTCCGGTCGGGTGCTGAGAAATTGTTTCTGGTGGAGGGTCTTGAAACGTTCGGGCGACTGAATGTGCCACGGCTGTTCACCTTTTCCCGAATTTCCATGCTGCGGGTGCTGCTGCTGCGGTCTCCGAACGAACCGCTTCCGCCACGTCTGAAAGTTCCACTGCTGCTACTGCCGAAACCGTTGTTTCTCACATTGGGATTATCGCGGAATCTGTCCTCGCTGTTATGGTTGAAGTTGCGGTTGAAATTGCCGTTGCTGCGGCTTCCTTCAAAGGATCCGCGGCTTCTGAAGTTGCCGTTGCCGCGTTCCCTGTTGTCATAGCGTTCCAGATGACCATCGCGCCGACGGCTGAAGTTTCCGCTGTGGCTGCGAAAATCGCCACGGTCGAAACCGTTTCTCATTCCGAATCCTCTTCCTCCATGCGACTTGCGATGTCCGTTTCCGTAACTGCGGCCATAATACCAACTTCTTCCATTGTTCATTCTCCAACTGTGTCCGCCACGATAGCTTACGTAGAAGTCTGGGCAACCGAAGTAGAAGTATGTACGGACCGGGTATCGGGCATAGATGGCGAAATGCCAAGAGCCGAGATTCCAGTAAAGCGGTCGGTAGAAGTAATTTGCGGCAATGTATGCCTGGTATTGCCAGTCCATAAGGATATAACTCAAATCAAGATTGCGGCGTGACCAATATACCCCATACAAGTCGCGATGATCATCAATGCTCAGTAAATAGTCGAGATTGATTTCGTATGCGGCCTCATACTGGTCTTCTGTGAGGTTCAATTCATACGCCATCTTGTCTGTCAAGAAAAGCGCTTGGTCGCGTGCCTGTTCGTAACTCATCGCATCTGCCGATAGGGTGATGCAAAACAGTGCTGTGAGTGCAATGATTAACCTTTTCATAATCGTATGTTTTAAATTGTTCATATTTCTTTTCCTCCAGATTCCATTTCCTTTGGTCTTGTTATCTGTTGCAAAGAAACGAAGAAAAATTTTTTCTTGCAAAGGAAATTCCCTAAACGCTGTGGGATTTTCCCTAAACTGTAAAGTGTTTTTCTTTCAAAAAAGTCCGCTTGCCGGATGGGATCGCATTAATTCAATTCCAGATCAAGGGTTTTCGATAACTTTCTGAGTGCTGGATTATTTCTCATCATTTCCTCAAATGTCTCTTTTTTGCTCAACGGTTTTTTCAGTTCTTCCGCTTTTGCAAGGAGGAGGTTCAATTGGATGTCGGCATTGTGAAGGTCGGCTATCAGTGTGTTGAGTATTTTGTTCTTGATGCCTTTCATCTGTTCCAGCAGCATTTCGTTGTCTGCCACCACCTCTATGTGGGGAAATTCAGTAATGGTGGGCACCATGTTTTTCATTCTTGCAGCGATGCCTGTCATTTGTTTGGGCATGCGGTTGCACATAGCCCGCCATTGCATCAGCAGTTTAGCCTCATCAAACATTTGCCGTTCATCTGTTTGCATGCGTTCTTCCTCTGTCCGATGCTGTGAATTCTCCATTTCCTTGCGAAGTCTGTTGAAAGAAAAGCCCACGGATTCGAGTTTGATGTATTGTCGTTTGGGTTCGGCGACCATGTCCGATACTGCAGTTTTGGGCACGTCCCATGTTTCCTTTTTCGATTGGGAGCGTGCCGTAAGGGTTGAACGTTCAGCAGCCACCTGCGATGCCGCTTTAGGTTGAACGTTTTTCGTAAGTTTCTTGAACAGGGATTTTAAACGCTTAGGGCTGCGCCCCGCGCCAGGTGAGTCATCCTCTTGCGTGATTTGGGCAATCTGTATGAGCGTGAGTTCCACCAGCAGTCTCTTGTTGCTGCTTTGCCGATAGTTGATGTCGCAGTCGTTCATAATTTTGAGTGCCTTATATAAGAAATGTATAGGGCACAGGGCGGCTTGCTCCTTGTATTTCTCCATTTGGCGGTTGCTGGTTTCCAACAGAGCAATTGATCTCTCGTCCTTGGCCATCAACACGTTGCGCACATGTGCTGCCAAACCGCTTATCAAATGACTGCCGTCAAAGCCTTTGTTGATGATGTTGTTCAGCAGCACCATAATGTCGGCTGTCTGGTTTCTGAGGGAAAGGTCAATGATGTTGAAATAGTTCTCCGAGTCGAGTACGTTCAAGTCTTCTATCACTTTCAGATAGGTGATGTTCCCTTGGCAGAACGATGCCGTCTGGTCGAAAATGCTCAAGGCGTCGCGCATTCCTCCGTCAGCCTTTTCTGCAATCACGTTCAGTGCTTCTTCCTCGTAGTCGATGCCTTCTTTTTCGGCCACCATTTTCAGGTGATTGACAATGTTGGGGACGTTCATCCGTTCGAAATCATAAATCTGGCAGCGGCTGATGATGGTGGGTAGAATCTTGTGCTTTTCTGTTGTGGCAAGAATGAATATCACATGTGCAGGCGGCTCTTCCAGGGTTTTCAAAAAAGCGTTGAAAGCGGCTGTTGACAGCATGTGCACCTCGTCAATGATAAACACCTTGTATTTTCCCACCTGCGGCGGTATGCGCGTTTGTTCCATCAGTGTCTTGATGTTCTCAACCGAGTTGTTGCTGGCTGCATCCAGTTCAAAAATGTTATAGGAACGCTGTTCGTTGAAAGCCTCACAACTCTCGCAGTGGTTGCATGCCTCACCGTCTTCCGTAGGGGTTCCACAGTTGATGGCCTTCGCAAAAATGCGGGCACAGGTAGTTTTCCCCACGCCACGCGGGCCGCAAAACAGGTAGGCATGTGCAAGTTTTCCGCTTTTCACTGCATTCTTCAATGTTGTGGTCAGGCTCGGTTGCCCCACCACCGATTCGAACGACATCGGGCGGTACTTGCGTGCAGAAACAATATATTCTTCCATGGTTCTTGTTTTTCGTCACACATATCCCTAAGCCATACGTTTGAAATGCCTTCGTGCATCACCAATATTGGCTTACTTCCTGCAAAAATAGTCATTTTTTTTCGATTTGTCAGCAGTATGAGCGAAAAAGAGAGGTTTTGGAGAAATTATAGAACAGGAAATCGGTTATTATTTATACCTTTGCAGACGGTTGATGGACAGAAATACATTTCGGGAAATGGTCAGATTCGGCATTGTGGGGGTGGCTGCCACTGCTTTGCATTACGGCATATATTATGTGCTGCAATTCGTGATGAGCATAAATGTGGCTTTTACACTCGGCTATTTTCTGAGTTTTTTGGCAAACTATTTTCTTACAGCTAAATTCACTTTCAAGAAAAACACTTCGATGAAAAACGGAGTCGGTTTTGGGGTTGCTCATCTTTGCAATTATTTGTTGCAGATGGGGTTGCTCAATTTTTTTGTGGACTTGGGCGTAAGGCAAGAACTGGCTCCGATTCCCGTGTATTGCATCGCTGTGCCGGTTAATTTCCTATTAGTGAGAACCGTGTTCAAGAAACTCAAATAGAGAAGCAGGCAGAGACAGTGGGCAGGAAATCGAAACGGAACAGCAAGACAACGACAAGTAAATAAAAACATACGAAAATGAGAAAAGAAGATTTGAGGATCGTGTTCATGGGAACTCCAGAATTTGCCGTAGGCACATTGAAAATGCTGGTGGAGGGAGGTTATCGTGTGGTAGCTGTGGTGACACAACCCGACAAGCCCGTGGGCAGACATCAGGATACGCTGCAACCGTCAGAGGTGAAGAAATACGCCATGGCTCACGGTTTGCCCGTGTTGCAGCCCGTAAAAATGAAAGACGAGGCATTTGTGGAAGAGTTGCGGACGTATCGTGCCGACTTGCAGGTGGTCGTGGCTTTCAGAATGTTGCCTGAGGTCGTTTGGGCAATGCCGCGATTCGGCACTTTCAACGTGCATGCCGCCCTGCTTCCCCAGTATCGTGGGGCGGCTCCCATCAACTGGGCCGTCATCAATGGAGAAACACAGACAGGTGTTACCACTTTCTTTTTGGATCACGACATCGACACTGGCAGAATCATCCTCCAGGAATCTTTCAATATTGCGGACGACGATGATGTGGAAGACGTTTACAACGGACTGATGGCATTGGGAGCAAAAATAGCCCAGCGCACCATCGACTTGATGATAGAAAACGATGGAGAGGTGTCGTCTCTGCCACAAGAACGATTGGTCAATACAGAGACGGAACTGCACAACGCACCCAAGATTTTCAAGGAAACTTGTGAAATAGACTGGAAGCAGCCGGCGAAAAAAGTATATGACTTTGTGCGCGGGTTGAGCCCCTGTCCCGGTGCATGGACAACGCTGGTGGCACCCGACGGGAAAAAGAGCGTGCTGAAGATTTTCAAAACAGCCAAGACGGGAACTGCCACAACGCTGCCCGTAGGGAGTGTCGTTGAGAACAAGGGGAAACTGTTGGTGTCCACCGCAAACGAACTCTTGGAGTTGGCAGAAATCCAGATGAGTGGGAAGAAACGGATGCTTGCCTGCGATTTCCTCAATGGATTCAGGGGAATCGATGCGTATCGGGTGGAATGATCGTAACTGCCGCAGGCTACATTCCTGCCACCCTCACCACCCTGATGCCGGGCATACTCTTGTGCTCATATAAATATTGGCGCAACGTTTTGGGTTCTTCTATCACCTTGCCGTGAATGCTTGAGGCGTTGAGCAGATGCAGGCCGTCCTTGTGCCATGCGGCAATGCCGATGTGCTGGGTGTCGAGACCTTTCAGACGGGTGATGATAACGATGATGTCGCCATCGTGGATGGTCTGGCGCAGCAACTTCGTATTCTTGATTTGCTCCTTGGGGATGTATCTGTACTTTTTGCCCTCTATTTCCTTTTCCATCGCACGGATGGCTGGAATGTCCTGGGGGGTGGCTTTCAGCATGCGATACTTGTCGGGGTGCGTGGACATGAACGACGCCTGCACCGTTTGCACCGCTGTGAAAGGCGGGGTGGACGATTGGATTTCACGGCATATCCCCATTTGGGTGTTGTCGAGAATCCAGGTGGTGAAATAGTGAAGACGCGAGGTATAGGCAGGCGTGCCTCCTCCACGGTAGCGTATTTTCTGCAAGTAGTCGCAGAAAGACTTGAATGTGTATGCCTTGTTTTGCATGCACAAGGTCAAGGCAAGCACATTCTCGGTAAATGTGGTGCAGTCGAGTTGCCGAAGATTGACAACCAAACGTTCACGATTGTTGGATTCCAGCGTATGCGCCACGTAGGGGATTCCCTGCAGTTTGCGGCCGAAGTACAGCATGTAATTGGTATGGGCAGACGGTGATTTGCGCGCTTGCCACAGCAGGTCTGCCACTTTCAAACTGTCGGCTTTCGCATATTGCGGTTGGGCGGCAGCGGCACACGAAGCGAGCAGTGCACAGAAAAGCAGCAGCCGCTTTTTCAATCCATCATTCATCATATTTCATTCGTCATTGGTAATTGTTCAAAAACTGTTCTTGTCTATCCGCCGTCACGAAGGTGCGTTAATGGCTGTCTTTCATCAGGGCTTTTTTCTTCTGTCGAAGTTGAAACCCACATAGAAATTGATATTGCCAAAAATGTTGTTGGCAGAAAACTGACTTTTCCGATAGTTGTAGCTGTGGAGAATGGTGCTGACACCGGCAAACCACTTGGTATTGTTCCACACAATCCCGAAACGCCCCGTCCCGTCCAGACTGATGTTGCGGAAAGAGAAGTCGCGGAGGGTAGTTGACTTGTCTTTCTGCAAGTCGCCGGTAGAATGCTTGTAGCCCAAGGCAATGGACAAACTCGCCGCTGCCAGCCAGTTGCGGGCAAATGCCCAGTTGTAGGCATAGCCGCCAGAAAGCGACCAGTTGGTGTAATACACTTTGTTGAACTTCAAGCCGTCATCCAATGCCACCTTCCCATATTTCTGCTCCACATCGGAAGACAACAGGGTCACGGCATCTTCCAGTTTCTCGAAATCGAGACTGATGCTGTGGCGTGTGTAGCCGACACCCAGCAAGGGCGAACCGCAACTGCGCCGCTGAACCGTACTTTGGCTGAAGGCTGCCGGATAGGAAAATTTCTTGTGGTTGAAAATGTAGTAGAGGCTGAAGCCTGTAATGCCCACGTTCAAGCCAGAGAACGGAATGCGAAGGTTCTTGATGGCCATGGCACCGGCACTGGGGGTGATGTTACGGATATAATAGTCGTTGCCCGTTTTGCGATAATACAGATCAATGCCCATCAAATTGCTGTAAAGACTTATGTCAAACTCTTTTTTGTTATTGTTGTTCGACAGATGGTTGATGTCGAAGGTGTAGCCTAAGAAAATCCATCGCCATCCGAAATAGGGTCCCACTCGGTAGGTGGGCTTGGGAGCAAAAGAAAAAGATTGTCCTGATTTGCTGCTGATGCGGTATGCCTCGTAGGTGTTCGTGTTTTGCACCATCAGCGCAAAGTTGTAATGCTGGGGTTCTATGAAAGAAGTGTCTGTTTCGTTGAATGTACGGACGTAGTCGAGAAAAGAGTTCTTTTTCCTGTTTGGATCTTCTTCTGCGTATCTGACAGCAGAGACGGAGTCGGCAGGTGAAAAGGCAACAGAAACCCTCTCGGCCGTCGCTTTCATAGCGAAGCCGGCCATCAAGACGAAACAAAAGAACAGTTTTTCCACTTAAAATTTCCCTAAAATTCTGTCCATGACCCAATTGACGGGAGTTGCGCTCACACTGGTGGCTGTACATTTCCCAAATCCTTGCAAATCTTCAATGACA
The DNA here is from genome assembly GCA_022773395.1 of Prevotella sp. Taxonomy (GTDB): domain Bacteria; phylum Bacteroidota; class Bacteroidia; order Bacteroidales; family Bacteroidaceae; genus Prevotella. The sequence goes on along the minus strand of JALFBL010000056.1, from coordinate 3,362 downwards.
CTGCGGATAATAGGCAATTGCACATAGGGAGGATTGGGCACTGTAATGTGGGTGGAACCATCGCTGGTTACGAGTTCTATTGGCTTGTAAGTGAATACGGAAAAACTCAAGGTGCCCTTCTCACCGATAATCTCTATGCAATCTTCCTTGGCCGAATGGTGCCCCACAAAGCACCAGGAACCACTGCCTGGAACGCCGTTCTCGAACCGGAAGCACGCGCAGACGCTGTCGTCGGGCTTGTAAAGTCCGCCTCGGTTGGCGCAGATTCCGTCCGCTTCGACAATGACCCCAAAAATGTCCTGCAGCAAATCCAACTGATGGGGAGCGAGGTCGTAGAAATAGCCTCCTCCCGAAATTTCCGGATCCAGTCTCCACGGCAGTTTTCTCGGCATGGCATTTCCCGATGAATCTTTGAACGAATAATGATAGTCCAAGTCTCTTTGAGGTGCCGAAAAGCGAATCTGCACGTTGAGGACTTTTCCCAACACGTCCCCGTTAACGATGTCTTTCACGCGCTGGAAGTAGGGAAGGTATCGCCGGTAATAAGCTGTGAAACAGGGCATGCCTGTCTGTTCGCTCACACGGTTGATACGCACGCACTCGTCATAATTGGCGGCCAAGGGCTTTTCCACATAAACAGGCTTGCCGGCTTTCATGGCCATGATGGCAAATGTGGCATGGCTGCTGGGCGGGGTGGCAATGTACACAGCATTCACGTCAGGGTCTTCTATCAAGTCCATCGGGTTCGTGTACCATTTTGCCACATCATGCCGTTCGGCATACGAGCGTGCCCTCTTCTCGGTTCTGCTCATCACCGCCACAACCTTTGAACCGGGCACCTCGTTGAAAGCCGGTCCCGATTTTTTCTCAGCCACTTCGCCACATCCTATGAAGCCCCACCTGATCAGTTTCATGCCGACAAATTTACACATTATTTTTTACATTACACCGCTCTATTCAAAATAATGATGTATCTTTGCACAAAACATGCCGATTGCCAAGCATGAATAAAAACAAAATATTATGATAGAACTAAAGCAAGAGGAATTGGTGAAAAACCGGGGATATTGGGCTACGATTGGGGCGGCCTACCGGCTGTTGGCGAAAAACATCAGACCGCTGTTCAAAAAAATGTGGCCATTCGCCTTTGCTTTTGCCATGGCTGTCCCTTTCTTTCTGTGTATGCTGTTGGAGCAAGCTGGGGCGGCCTTTTCCACTTCCCGACTCGTCGGCCTGGCTTTTTCTTTTCTGCTGCTGCTGGCAGCAACGATAGCTCTTCTCGGCAAGATGTCTGATGTTCTCAATGCAAAAGGACTGAAATGGAATCTTGCAAGATGGGGAAAAATGACTGGAATTGCTGTAGCCATTGCTGCAGTAGTCGGTCTTCTCATATCGAGTGTATCTTTTGCCATTGTCAGCAGCACGGCCCAGCCTTTGGAACAAGGGCCGCAGAATCATCAGTTGGACATGATTCAGCAAGACGCGTTTTTCAGGGTTATGGGGATTGTAGGCATAGGCATGCTCATTCTTGTCATCATTTACCTGCTCGCTCTGCCTTATGTGTATGGCTGTATGAAATATGCCATGGACGACAAAAACCGTTTGAGACATCTGCTTTTTGGAAACTACGTGGCGGGAATGCGCCATTGGCCCTATATTTTCGTCACCATGCTCACCACTGCCGTGATTGTGCTTCTTGTGTCCGCGGTAGCCACTCTCCCTTTGACCATTGTTGGTTTGGCTTATCGCATGTCGGTGGTGGGAGTTTCGATGGGAGATGAGGCTGGCGTACCCGGCTATTTCAATGGAATGGTTTATGGTGTCGGCATTCTTACGTTCTTCGTAATGGCTTTCGTTGGCATATTTGAGTTCATGATTCTATATTATATGTATGGAAGCATTGAGGCCAAAGAGCAGGACAGGCTTGCCGTGGCTGTCTGACCTTTGGGATGCAGGGAACGGCGGTGCTTGCCTCACACGCGATATTTGTTCTTCCGCTTGGCTTTTCGTGGAATGACAGGAGAAAAGCCGTTGCCTGGCGACAACTTGCCCACAGGCACCCCTCTGTATTGGGCATAACGTTCACGGATGCGTTCTACATAATGATAAGTTTCACTGCTGCGCATATATCCAGACTTCACAACGGGATCTTGGTAGTGCAGGGGATTGCTCAACAGCAAAAGATGGCGGGAAACGTCGCCCCACAGCTGCGGGTTGCCGCCATTCTTGCGGGTAAGTGCCATTGCGTCACGTACATGGGCCGCTCCTCCATTGTATGACGCCAGGACAAAATACTGGCGTTCCGTTGTGTTCTGTATGTCTTTGAAATGCACAGACAGTTCCTGCAAATATTTGGCCGATGCGGCAATGTTGGGTTCCGGTTCGTGAATCCGGTCCATCGGCAAGCCTAAATGAGCGGCTGTGCGAGGCATAATCTGCATCAGTCCTCTTGCTCCGGCCCAGGAACGGGCATTGGGGTCGAAACAACTTTCCTGGTAACATTGTGCTGCCATCAGACGCCAGTCCCAGCGTGCCATGGGAGCATACTTCTTGAACAGATGGTCGTATTTGGAAATGACGCCACTGCTACGATTCAAAAAAGGAGAATAGACATGGCGCTTGACGCTGCGAGAAGACAACAGATAGGCTTCTTCCTTTTTAATGTTGGCAAGCATATCGGGCTGATACCATTGGTCGAGGATACGGGCAAGATCTGTGCTGCTCTGGGCAACGGCCCATCCTGTTTTCAAAGAATCCATGACCAAACCGCAAAACTTCAGCTGTTTGGCACCTTTCACGTCCATGGGCATGGGAAAAGCAATCAAATCGGCTTCACCCTTGATGAGCCTGTCCACCATTTCCATCGTATCCTTGCAAACTTCCACCCGCAACGAAACTCCTATGCTCTGTGAGAACTTTTCGCACAATAGGAATTGTGCTCCCATTTGCTTTCCGTGGTAATCATAGTAGGTTTCCGGGCCTGAAAGTGTAAGCATAATCAGTTCTCCATTGGTAACAATGTCGGAATATGTGAAATTGGCAGTAGAAGGCAGACTGTCCGTTTGCACTTCTCCCCAGGGAGTGACAATCCGCCTGTCCTCTTTCTTCCCGCTGCACCCTATCAGGACGAGCAACGAAAACAGCAAAATGAAAAGGCCAAACTTTTTCAAACTTCCATTTGTTTTCTTTTCGGTGGGCAGACGCCACCCTTATGCCTGCAAAGTTACGACTTTATTTTGTTTCGGTCGGCTAAAAAGTTCCAGCAGTCAGTAAAATTACAAATATTAACAGATGTCCAAAATCCTTTAACACGAAAAACGGCCGTTTCCTGAAAAAAAAATCCCGCGCGCCCAAATACGCGA
>JALFBL010000039.1 GCA_022773395.1 Prevotella sp. | reverse complement strand
ATCGACATGTCCACCATTCTCTTCTTCCTCGGCATACTGATGGCCGTGGCTTGCCTGGAAACCATCGGCGTGCTGGCAATGACGGGCAAATGGCTCGATGCCACATTCCAGGGCAACCACTACATCGTGACGGGCATCATTGGCGTATTGTCGAGCATTGTGGACAACGTGCCGCTGGTGGCCGGCTGCATGGGCATGTACCCCATTCAGGCTGTAGGCGACATGGCACAGGACGGCATCTTCTGGCAACTCCTGGCCTATTGTGCCGGTGTGGGCGGATCCATGCTCATCATCGGTTCGGCAGCCGGCGTGGTGGTCATGGGACTGGAAAAAATCACTTTCGGATGGTACATGAAACGCATTTCGCTGACAGCCTTCATCGGATATTTCGCAGGAATCGTGTGCTACTGGATAGAAAGAACATTCATTTTCTAATGGATTTATTCCCATAAACGGGGCATTTTTCACGGCCGACGGATCGTTTATGGGAACTATTTACTAACTTTGCCCCACAAAACCATTCATTTTTATGGACATGAAGTATATAGTGAAAATGGCAGTTGCAGCATTATTGCTGGCAGCACACACCGAAACGAAGGCTCAGGACAGCCTTGAAGTGGATTTCAAAATCGACTTGGTAAGCAACCATCTATGGCGCGGACAAGATTACGGAAACGTCAGCGCGCAGCCCTCCGGAGAAATCAAATACAAGGGCATTTATGCACAGGCGTTCGGAAGTACGGGATTCACCAAGGAAGACATGGAAAGAATTGACCTGACCCTGGGCTATACCCACTGGGGATTCAATGCAGGCGTGACCAGCCACTGGACATCGGGCAAGGATCCGCTCAACCGCTATTTCTTTTTTAAAGAAAAGGAAACAGGGCATAAAATCGAGGGAAACATAGGCTACACCTGCCGCTACTTCAGCCTGCAGGCCTACACCATATTCTTGGGCAACGACTTCAAACTGGACGGCAACCGCGCCTACTCCACTTACATTGAACTCACCGCCCCGTTCCGTCTGGCAGGCGTGGACTGGCGCGCGCAGGTGGGGTTCACCCCCATGGAGAGTGCCGGCTACAAAACAGAGGTAAAGGGGCTATTTCTGGTTGAATCAATCAACGACTATCTCTATGCCGAAGGCCCCAGAGTGGTTTCGGCATCGCTGCGCGCCACCAAGGCATTCAATGTGGGGAAATACGAGATTCCTCTCTTCATGGAGCTGAATGTGAATCCCTACACTCAAAAAGCGTATGGCATGGCAGGTGTAACCTTCCATCCTTTCGCCAAGAAATAAAACAAAGGAACATTGCAGAATAAAAGGTGGAATTTCAACATGCGAAGTTCCACCTTTTGTTTTTTTATATTCCAAGCAGATTGTGTCTTATTTCTTCACAATTACTTTCTTGGTTTTTCCATTCGCTTTGACCATGTAGATTCCGCTCGACAAGCGGTTTTTTCCGCTCATCAACCGTCCGTCCATGGAGTAGACCTCAACATTTCCGTTGTCTGCCTGAATGCCGGTTTCTTCACCGACGGCATCCACCCCCGTGCCGGTACCGACAGGCATCAATGCCAGAGGATTGCCGGCATCGCCTACATACCATTCTCCGATTTCCATACCAGGATTGGAGCCATTGAACGGGTTCATCGCCATATTGGCAGACTCAGCACGCTGCAGTTCGTAAGAGCGTCCAAATTCGGAGTTGGGCGAAACGATAATCCTCAAGTCGGTGGCATCTGTGGCAGTTGAGGAAGCCGCAAAACGGTCGCCGTTATAGAATATGGTTCTGTTTTCCTTGGATGTCAACGTGTACAGGCCAGGCTTGCTTCCTTTTCGCAATTTCCAATATTGGGTAGTAGTTCCAGGCACCAGCACTTCCGAATGCAGAACCTCGCCCTCTCCTCTTTCGGTAACAGCAATGAACTGGTCGGTTGCTGCCGCTTGTCCGAAACGAGAGAATGCAATGTAATAATCAGAGCCTAAGGCGGCATCAATTGTTTGGTAAACAGCTGTAAATTCGGCACTCATGGCATTGGAAGCGTCAACGGCTACAGCCTTGACCGTAGTGGGGCCTTCAAGTTTCACTGCGGCCACATTCGAGGCAACTGCAATGGATGTTGAAGATGTTGCAGGGTCGCTTCCGTCGAGTGTGTACTTCAAGGTATTGCCCTTCTCCGTGTCAATGCGAATCGCATCTCCCTTCACTATCACGCACCTTGCATCTGTCATTTCCGGAGCAATCAACGATGTGAGATTCAGTGTAACATCTACAACCGAGCCGCCGTTTTTATTGATTCCGTTTGAAGGATCGGCTGGCTGGGAATTGGGTATGCTTTGCTGTGTGGCTTCATCCAGCCAGTCAACCATCAGCCTCATCCGGTATTTCCCCAGAGCCTGCTCGGCCGGAACAGTAAAGGTGATGGGTTTGTTCACCTCCGACCCCTCTACAGCACCATTGTAACCCATACGCTCGCTGTCACCGTCGGTGCTGAACGTCTTGTCGCCATTCCAATCCACATAGACAATGTTGTGCATCCAACTTCCCGACCAATTGAACAGGACGGTAATTTGGTCGCCAGGCTTTACACCTATCAGTTCGGAAGTTTTGTCAAAATAAATAGGAGATACTCCTACTTCTGTCTCCTGGTTTACTGCAACTTCTGCAAAGGTCACACCGTTCTTCAAAAACGTCAATGAACTGAGGGCACGCCCATACTCATTGCCATACGTACCGTAGTCTGTAAAATAGTCTTGGGCATGAACATTCATGCCTGTGGCCAACATGATGAACGACGCCATCATCATTTTGTAAAACTTCTTCATAAGTCAATAAATTTTAATTTGTTAATGATATATAACTTTGTTGGGGTAAACGAGGTTATGCATTTCCGATAGGAACATCTTCTTCCATCTGTCTTCTTCTTTTTGTGCTCACTCAAAATGAGAATTTACCTCTCGTATTGGTTTCTCTCCACCTTGTTTAAATTTGGGCGAAAGATAAGAATAAATATTCAATTATACAAATGCTGATAACATATTCTGCCCAAATCAATGTTTTTTCTTGGAAGATCTTGGAACATACTAAGAAAACTACGTTTCTTCCACCTGCGTTTTAGGCCAATTCACTAAAAACAACTTTTCTGTGGCTCTGGTAAAGGCTGTGTAAAGCCAGTGGATGTAATCGGGCGTCACCATGGCATCGGTCATATAGCCTTGGTCCAGATAGATGTGCGCCCATTGCCCGCCCTGTGCCTTGTGACAGGTCACGGCGTATGCGTATTTGATTTGAATGGCATTGAAATGCGGATCTTCTTTGATGCGCTTGATACGGTCGGGTTTGCGGGGAATGTCGGCATAGTCTTCCATCACTGCATGGAACAGCCTGTCGCCCTGCTCCACTGTCAAAGCGGGCGCTTCGGTATGCAGGCTGTCCAACAACACGGTTGCCTGCAGTTCCTCGTCGCCGTAATCGGGAAACTGAAGCCAGGTATCGGCGAAACGGAACCCGTAAAGCTGGCGCACGTTGCGCACTTTCAACACCCTTGCCCTGTCCCCGTTGGCAATGAATGACAATTGGGACTGTTCCGTCTTTTCGCCCCAGTAGTAATTGTTTTTCACCACCATCAGCAAATCGCCCCTGTTCAACTCTTCTTCGCAGTCAAGAATGGAATTGCGTATGCCCGCATTATATACATTGGCCCTCTTGTTGCTCCGTGTCACCACCATTGTTTCGTCGAAGCCCACTTCCGAATAGGAAGAGTTGAGTTGCTCAATGAGTTCGTTTCCCGGCACGATGCGTATATCAGGAAAATCGCGAAACTGGATTTTGGGCAGCAGGGTGACCGCCTCATGGGTGATCATCCGCCGGATAAGGGTGGCGTTGTACAAGATGCCGCTTTCAATGCTCTGGCGCAACACCTCGCTCAAATCGCTCTCAAACACATACAGCCCATAGGCTGCCATTTCTCCTCTTGTCAGTGCCGGTGATTCTTCTTCGCCTACGGGCGGCAGCTGCGCCTTGTCGCCAATGAGCAGCATACGGCAATTGCGACCGGTATATACGAACTGCACCAAATCGTCCAGCAGTCGTCCCGTTCCGAAAGGACTGTTACCCTGGCCGGCATTGGCAATCATCGAAGCCTCGTCCACAACGAACAATGTATCGGTGCTGAGATTGTCGTTCAAACTGAAAACACTCCTGTCGCCGGCAAATGTTTTCTGTCGGTAAATCTTGCGGTGAATGGTGGATGCGGGATGGCCGCTGTTCAGGGAAAACACTTTGGCTGCCCTGCCCGTCGGTGCCAGCAGCATCACCTTCTGCCCAAGGCTTTTCATCGTCCGCACAATAGCGCCTGCAAGGCTGGTTTTTCCTGTACCGGCACTTCCACGGAGAATCATCACGGACTGTCCTTCACGGTGCAGCAGGAACATGGCAAACACATTCATTGCCCTCTCCTGCTCCACCGTTGGATCAAAATCGAAATGCCCGCGAATATGGTTCGTCATCTCCTCTATGTTCATCCCTCTTCTTCTTGCTGTTTCAATGCAAAATTACTGAAAATCACCGTCATTGCCGTAGAATTTCGGAAGTTTAACGCCCTTTTTTGCCAATTCCGTTCCAAAAATTTGGCATTCAATATTATTTATTATAACTTAGCCATCCAAATAACAACCGCATGACACTGTAAACTGATGAAAAAGACTTTATTGTTCGCGTGCTGTGTTGTGGCAATGATCTCTTGCAGCAACAATACGAAAACGAAAAAACAACAGGAAACAGGCGACTCCGTCGCTGCAATACCCAACGAAACCACCCAAATGGTGCAAGACTCGCTCGACTACGTGAATTTCACGACTCCAGACTTGATGCTGTTCAACGTGAAAGGTCATGTGAAAGAGGTGGACTATGATGAGGTTGCCCCTTGTGTGATTACCTTCGATGAAAACGGCCTTGTATCTTCCTGCCCCTGTCATGACGAAGACTTGGACTTTACGTTCAAGGACGGAAAAGCCATTGGCAAGAACTTCTCTTCGAAGCGCAATGCCAAAAATCAACTGACAAGATACGCTTATGAGCCAAATATCCGGGAAAACTACTGGTATCTTGACGTATATGAAATGACATACAACGACAAGGGACAGGTGAAAACCATTGAACACGGAGGATGGGAAACCGACAGCAAGCAGACCTTTACCTATAATGCCGAAGGTCTTTGCACCCAAATTGTGCACGATTACGGCATAGAGGCAACCAGTGGTGTAAGAACCATCACTTATACCTACACAAAATTTGACAGCCACGGCAACTGGACAGAACGCAACGCCAAGACTCACGAAGAAGAAACCAACGAATGGAAAGACGACGGCACACCCATTAAAAAGGTAAACGACTGGGAAAGTGTGGAGAAACGGAGCATCACTTATTATCCATACAAAAAAAGCAAAGACTGAAGAGTGCCGAAATCCATTGATTGAAAAATCTGAGTTTACGCTTATTTCACCTGTACCTCATCCATAAAAATCCAATCATACTGTCCAGTGGCTCTTGCTTTCACGTTGATATAGCGTGCTGAAGCCTTTCCTGACCACCCACATTGCGCGGTATGTCACCATAGGCATGGAAGTCTTGGGGGTATGGATGCTGGCAAGTTCATCGAATTGTCTGCCATCGCAGGAAACAGAGATGACCAACGCGACAGACAAATCCATGCTTCACCATGCTGCATACTGGACACGGAGCGGAATATTGCAAGTTACTTCTGCCACTAAAGCCAAATGTTCTACGGAATGCTTGCTCTCCTCTCGTTCGCCCCGTTCTTCGCGAATGTCAAAGACATTCACGCCCGACTTGCGCAAACGGTCAATCTCCACCATCACCCTGTCCTTGAAATTGTCGCATAGCATCTTGACAATAGTCCGAATAGCAGCATTTGCCGAGAGTAAGCACCACATCGCAGTCAATAGCCACGGCCTTGCGGGCTTCCTTCAAATCGCGCCACAGCATAACGGTGGATGAGAGAGAAAGACTGTCATTGACGATTTCGTCAAGATTTTTTTGACTACAAACTTACAGATTTTCTGTAGAAAAGATTTTCTGCCGTGCAAAAGAACAAGACAAGTTTTCTTTGCGTTCCTATACAGTTTGTCCTTTTTTCCCATAAACTACCATCGGTATAGAAAGTTTTTTGTATTTTTGCAAATGAATCGTCCTAGCGGAGCAAATGAACAGTACTTGCCAAAATGGGAAAGAGAAATAATTATATATTGACATTCTGCATACTCGCAGTGGCTGCAGTATGCTACTTGAGCATTACCGCCCCTATCCGTTTTCAGGAGAAACAGAAGGAGCGGGAAATCTTGGTGAAGCAAAGACTGCTGAAAATAAGGAAGGCGGAGCAGGCTTACAAAAGGATGCACGGCACATACACGGGCGATTTCAAGACGCTGATTGCCAGCGGACTGCTTGCCGATTCGTTGCAATACATTCCCTTCTCGGACAAAAAGAAGTTTGAACTGAAAGCAGACGTGAAGATGATGGAATCGGGCAAGCAACAACCGCTAATGGAATGCGCAGCTCCCTTTGAAGACTATCTCACCGGACTGGACGAGAACCAAATCGTCAACCTGTCGGAAAAAGAATATCAAGCGGGAAGATACCCCGGACTGAAAATAGGAGACATCACAACACCGAATGACAATGCAGGAAACTGGGAATAGAATCATGACAAAGCACCCGAGATTGGTGATACGGGTGGGCGGCGACTCTCTGTCGTTCTCCACACTAGTCCCTGCCACCGAGCAGCAGGTGGCTTTCGAACCGTACACAGTAAGAAGCGGAATGTCGATGGCTGCCAATTTGAGGGAGGCATTCAAAACTGGCAATACCAGGGAAAGGGCGGGGCAACGCGCCATGGTATTGGTAGATTCGCCCGTGCTGATGGTTCCCATCGAGGAATACAGTGAAAGTGAACAGGAAGTACAATACCGCCACACCATAACGGGGCATGCCAACGACGTGGTTCTGGCGCAAGTGATACCTGCCTTGAACGCAGTGGCCGTCTTTTCCATCAACAAAGACCTGAAATTGGTGGTGGACGACCATTTCAGCGATGCAAAATACGGCCATGTGTGCACCTCGGTATGGGCCGCACTTCATCGCAGAAGTTTCAACGGGGCACGGCAGAAACTGTACGGCTACTTCCACGACAAGAAATTGGAGATTGTGGCCTTCCAGAAAAACAGGTTCAAATTCTGCAACAGCTACTCAACCACCCGCGTGCAGGATGCCGTTTATTTTCTGCTAAGTGTCTGGAAAATGCTGAACATGGACCAGAACAAGGACGAATTGCACATCGTGGGCAACATACCGGAAAAAGAAACGATGCTGGAAGAATTGCGAAAATTCCTGCACAACGTTTACGCCATCAACCCTACGGCCGACCTCAACCGGGCACCCATCACCCAAATCAAAGGATTTCCCTACGATTTGATTACGCATTTCGTACGTTCCATCCATTAAAGGATATTGCCGACTTGACATTTACACCCATCCATAAACAACATTTATTCCAACAATGAGAATTATCACAGGCACATACAAAGGCAGGCATTTTGACATTCCACGCTCGTTCAAGGCACGCCCCACCACCGACTTTGCCAAAGAAAACATTTTCAACGTCCTCAACAGATACATCGACTTTGAAGATGCCACAGCACTCGACTTGTTTTCCGGCACGGGCAGCATTTCGCTGGAACTGGCGTCGAGAGGATGTGCCGAGGTGGTAAGCGTGGAAGCCGACCGTGAACATTTCTCCTTTATCCTGCAATGCGTGAAAAAATTGGGCACCGATGCCTGCATGCCTATTCGGGGAGATGTGTTCCGCTTTATGAAAAGTTGTCACAGACAGTTCGACTTCATTTTCGCTGACCCGCCATACGCCTTGCCCAAACTGGAAATCATCCCCGACCTTGTTTTCCAATACAACCTGTTGAAAGATGGAGGCATCTTTGTCTTCGAACATGGAAAAGGGAATGACTTTTCGCAGCACCCACACTTTGTGGAGCGCCGCGCTTATGGAAGTGTAAACTTCTCTCTTTTCCGTTCACAGCAGGAGCATTCCTCAGAAAAACAGGAAACTACAGGACTGTAACAGAGAGGAGACAGACTAAAAAACGGATTTCCCGGATTGTCTATGCTCCCTGTCAAAGCAGAGGCGACAAAAGCCGGAGCGATGATTCCCACAAACGGTTGAGGAACGGACTGCGGATGAAATCTTTCTCATCGTCCAACGAGACACAGTGCCTGAAATCCTCCAATATCACCTGCTTCATGCGCAAGGCCATGTCACGGTCGTAGATAAAGGCATTACTTTCAAAGTTATTTTCAAAACTACGAAAATCCACGTTGGTGCTTCCGCAAGTACAAAGCATGTCATCGGCCACCAACAGTTTGCTGTGGTTGAATCCCGCCTTGTAAAGATACACTTTTACACCGGCTTCCACCGTCTGCCGCACATAACTTTTACTGGCCCACTCCACAAACCGGGCATCGGTCATGCAAGGTATCATCAGCCGAATGTCCACTCCTCCCAAAGCCGCCGTTCGCATGGCAAAAAGAACAGGCTCTGTGGGCAGGAAATAAGGAGTCTCCATATAGACGTACTTCTTGGCCTCCAAAAGGATACGCACATAACCTTGCATAATGTCCGGCCATTGGGAAACCGGACTGCTCGTCACGATCTGCACCACACAGTTGTTCACAGGAACAACGCCTCTGTCAACCGCACACACGTTATCCTGATGGCGAATGAAATCGGGATAATAGCGACGGTTGGTCACAAGTGTCCGGTCCACAAAATACCAATCCACCAAGAAAGTGCGCTGTATTCCATATACGGCACCGCCCCGTATGCGCAGATGGGTGTCTCGCCAACAACCTCCATGCCGCCCCTTCACATAGCGACTGGCAATGTTCATGCCACCTATAAAACCCACTGCACCATCAATTACACACAATTTGCGGTGGTTGCGATAGTTCACCTTCCCGGTAAATGCAGGAAACTTGACAGGCATGAAAGCATGCACTTCTATTCCCGCATCACGCATTCTTTCAAAGAAAGCGCTCTTCACATTCCAACACCCCACGTCGTCATAGACAATCCTCACTTCCACGCCCTCTTTCGACTTTTCTATCAGAGCATCGGCCACCATATACCCCAAAGCGTCGTCCTCGAATATGTAGGATTCAAGATGTATGTGATGCCGGGCATGCGCTATACCGTGCAGCAGAGCATGAAAGAATCCGTACCCGTCGGTATAAATGTCCACCTCATTGTCTTTGAAAGGAAGCGCCCAGTTCTGATTGGCAAACAACCGTATGAGCGTTTGGTATTCCTTGGGAAGCACAAGGTCTTCCTGCTCTACAAACTCGAGCATCGACCGTTTGGTAAGCTGGTCAAGGCTCTGCTGCGAAATCAACCGTTCCTTACGGGTGTTCTGTCCGAAAAAGAAATACAGCACAATGCCCACCACCGGCACAAACACCAGCACGAGCATCCACGCCATGGTCTTTGACGGCTGACGGTTATCCATCAGCACCGTCATCATCGTGCCCACAACAGCAAGCACATAGACGATCAGCAGCAGCCAATTGACGTAAATCATTCTTTTTCCCCTTTCTTTACACAATGATGTTGCTTCCCAGCAGTTTTGCCATCTTATTGCGAGTCACCTGCATTTCTTTATACTCAGCCATCAGCTGCATCATGCGGCCGGTATCGTTCACGGAAAGCGAGATTTCCCTTTGCAGTTCCCTGAGCCTTTCTTCCACATAATCCATACGGAAATCGAGCACCAAATGTTCCACTTGATTGCGCAGTGCACCGTCTTCCTTCTGCATTTGCAGGCTTTTGCTCAACTGCACCGGATCCAATACCATTTCTGCAGCAAGGTTGCTGATGGCCACATCTGGATGGCGCGTGAAATAATCGGCAGCCTTGAACCCCTCTTTCCCCGAACCTTCCACGGCCTCTTCCAACACCTTATTATATATAGGGGTGGCAAAAGAAAGTCCATCTGTTCCAAAATCGTAGTCCACATATTGAGCCACCGTAAGGTTTATTTTTTCCCCGTCCTCAGTTTCCAAGTTCTCATAAATCACCTCATCCCCATGTCTGATAATCATTTTCACCAACATGTTTTCCACCATTGACGCCTGCTGCATGGGCGTTGCCGGACGCAACGGAGCGGGCACGCCTGCATGAGAAGCCGCTGCATCTTGCGAGACGTCTTTCATCGAATACTCGCGGTCAGCCTCCCTCCTGGCCTCCTTGGCTTTCTGTTCCTTCTCACCGCGTATCATCTTGTTCATGGTGGAAATCAGCGTGGCCTCATTGATGCCAAGGCGGTGCGAGCAGTCCGTCAAATAGGTTGCCCTCACGATCTGGTCGGGAATCACGCTCACGCTCTTCACTATCGAGTTAATGGCTTCCGAGCGCTTGATGGGATCGGTGACGCCCCTCAACAGCAAATCGCTCTTGAACTGAATGAAATCTGCCTTGTGGTCTTCAATGTACTGCCTGAAGTCTTCTGCCGAGTGTTTACGGGCAAAACTGTCGGGATCATCGCCATCAGGCAACAATAGAACTTTCACGTTCATTCCCTCTTCCAACAGCATGTCCGTTCCCCTCATGGCAGCATGGATTCCGGCCTCGTCACCGTCATAGAGCAACACAATGTTGGAAGTAAAACGATGCAGCATCCTGATTTGATGAACGCTAAGTGCTGTTCCAGAGTTGGCCACCACATTTTCAAGTCCGCACTGGTGCATGGAAATCACATCGGTATATCCTTCCACCATGTACACGCAGTTTTCCCTGGCAATGGCCTTTTTCGCCTGGAATATTCCGTAGAGTTGTTTTTCCTTATGGTATATTTCACTGTCGGGCGAGTTCACGTATTTCTGCTGCACGCCTTTCGTGGCCTGGTCGAGTTTTCTACCTCCGAATCCCACCACCTTTCCGCTCATGGCTATCCATGGAAACATCACACGACCGGCAAAACGATCCACCACCTTCCCATCGTTCTCACGCTTATAGCAAATTCCTGTTTCCAACAAGAACTCCTCCTTATATCCTTTCGACAAAGCCTTTTGCGGAAGTGCATACCCATTGCGCAGGTCATAGCCCAAGCGGAATTTCTTCACGATGTCGTCGCGGATGCCGCGCGAGCGGAAATACGGCATACCGAAAGCCCTACCGTCCTCATGGTGATGCAGAAGCTCCTCAAAATAGTCGGCAGCCCATTCATTCACGATGAACATGCTCTCACGCTTGCTTTCCGCCTCCTTTTCCTCATTGCTCAGTTCGCGTTCGTGAATCTCAATGTTGTATTTCTTGGCAAGCCACCGCAAGGCTTCCGGATAGGTCATCTGCTCCTGTTCCATGACGAAACCGACAGGATTTCCTCCCTTTCCGCAAGAAAAACATTTGCAGATGCCGCGAGCTGGAGAAACATAGAACGACGGGGTGCGCTCGTTGTGGAAAGGGCATAGCCCCTTATAGTTTGCCCCGCTTTTCTTCAGCGTGACATACTCAGACACCACATCAACAATGTTGGCGGCATCCATAATCCGGTCAATGGTGGCTCTGTCTATCATATTCTCGCTCAATAGGACAAACCGACAGGAGTTGATAAGGCTCGCCCATCATCATCTCCCGACTTTGCAATGGCAAATTTACATAAAAATTGCGATATATAAGCCTGTAGGGATAAAGAAAATACATTTTTCTTTAGAGGAAAGACACAAGTCCGTTTCTTTAAGGAAAAAGCGCAACAGACCGTTCAAGGATCATATTATCCGTCAAAAAGAACGGGGACACTGGAAAAAAGATGTAAACAGCAGCCTGTTTGCTGGAAAAGTTGTGGAAAATCCACTTGAATATCGGGAAAAATTGTATCTTTGTAGCGTATGGTCTGGAATACGGTATGTTTCTTTGGCTAACTTTGCAAAACACAATTGTGCTCATGAATACGGAAATTAAAAATGCAACCAAGAACCTGAAAGGATATTTCAACGCCTTGCCCGACAAGGAAAAAGAGGAAGAGACCATCGCAGCCATCACCCACAGCGTGTCTTTCCACGGAGCCAACCTGTGGGTGCTGATTTTTGCGATACTCATTGCCTCGTTGGGATTGAACGTCAATTCAACTGCAGTAATTATAGGCGCCATGCTCATTTCGCCCTTGATGGGCCCCATCATCGGCATGGGACTTGCCGTGGGCATCAACGACCTTGACCTACTGAAACAATCGGCAAAGAACTATCTTGTGGCAACACTCATCAGTGTGGTCACGGCATCGGCCTATTTCCTCATCACGCCCCTTACCGAAGCCCAATCGGAACTGCTGGCGCGCACCTCTCCCACACTCTACGACGTGCTGATTGCCCTTGCCGGAGGTGCTGCGGGCATCCTCGCATTGGCCACCAAGGGAAAAGGCAACGTGATTCCAGGTGTAGCCATTGCCACAGCCCTCATGCCGCCTCTCTGTACGGCAGGATTCGGCATTGCCACGGGCAACCTCTCCTACTTTTTCGGAGCGTTCTACCTGTTTTTCATCAATACGGTGTTCATCTGCCTGGCCACATTCGTAGGCGTAAGACTGCTGCAGTTCAAACGAAAGGTGTTCATCAACAGGAGCACATACGTAAAAGTAAGAAAATACATTTTCATCATTGTCATCCTGACCATGCTGCCCGCTGCCTACATGACCACGAACATCATACGTGAAAGCATATTCCAATCGAACGTACAAAGTTTCATCAAGGAAGAACTCTCTTTCCGGGGCACGCAAATCATCTCGCACACCGCCGATGAAGACAGCCATACATTGAAAATCGTAGCCGTTGGAAAGGAAATTACAAACAGCATGATTGACAAAGCCCAAAAGTCGTTGGGCAACTACAGGCTGAACGGCTATAAACTGCTGGTGATACAAGGTGTACAGTCGGACAGCATTCTGTCGCTGAACGACAAACTGAACAATCTGGCCAACAACCATCCGAATAGTTCACAGCAACTCTTGGAGCAATCGCAGTATATTCACGCCTTGGAGAAAGAGCTTGCCAATTACAGACGCTACGAAAATTTGGGAAATGAGATAAGGGGAGAACTGAAAGTGCTCTTCCCTTCCGTCCAAACCATCAGCATAGCACACATGACCGAAGCCAGAACCGATACCACCTCCACCAAGAGTTTCGTACTCGCAATAGTGGGAGTGAAAAAGGGAATCCTGCTGAGCGGTGCCGAAAACAAGAAGCTGCACGACTGGCTGGTGTCAAGAAGCCTGACCGACAGCATTCGCATTGTCACTACCGTTGCTGAGAAGAAGCCAGAATGAACACCGGCTTGTCGTCACTGCTCTCCTGTGCACAGTATCTGAATTCCTGATATTCAAAGGCCTTGATGTCGTCCGCATTTCCAATGGCGTTGTCAATCACGAATCTCGCCATGGCACCGCGGCACATTTTGGCATACACAACAACGGTTTTCAGTTTTCCGCCTTTCTGCACCACAAATTCAGGCTCTATGCTCCTCACTTCCTCTTTCACCCGTTTCCAGTCGAACAAACCCTTCATTTCTTCGCTTGCCACGTTCAGCAGAACGCCTCCATCGGCTTTTACACTGTCAATCAGCACATCGGTAAGCAAGGGTTTCCAATAGTCGAACATCCGCATGTCGTTGTTCCCGGGCAAGCGCACGTAGCCTTCCAGCCGATAGTTCTTGATGCTGTCCAACGGCCTCAGCAAACCATAGAGAAAAGAGGTGATCCACAAGTGTCTTTGGGCAAAATCCAGTTGTTTCTTGTTCAAAGTCGCCGCATCCAAATGCCTGTAGGCCATACCCGTGTACGAAAGAACGGCCGCCGCTTTGGGTTCGGGTTCCATGAACGAATGGTAGCGCAGATAGTTGAGCGATGCCAACCGCCGGTTGATTTTCATCATTTCCTGCAATTCCTCCACATCGTACTCCATCATCTGCAACGCTATTTTCCGTGCCTCAGCCTCAAACAGAGGCATACTTTCCCCGTGAGCAGCACCGCCGTTCACGGTTGCCATATCCTTAGCACATGCCAGTAATATCTGCATTGTTCTTCCTTTTTTTTACATTTTCGCCTTTTGCAGGCATCCGTTTCAATTTGTCCGTTTGTTCCACCACACACAGCGGTGGATGTTACAAAAATAACCAAAAAACCTGAGATTGTCCACCTGTTGCCTTAAGAAAACCATTTTTAATATCTTGTAACGAAAAAACCGGCAATTCTGTTAAAAACCCTGTAGGATTTTCCGCCGGATTAACTCGCAAAATAGAAAAATGACGGATCATCCGTTGGAAACGGGGCAAAAAATGCGGAGCGATTTTTTTCGGGCGTTCCAGTAATTTATGCCTACTTACATCGCAATTTGGCATATTTTACCGGGTAAGTAAGCCTTACTTACCATGTAAGTAGGCAGATATTACCGGGTAATTTGGCATAAATTACCGGGCGAGATTTGTCAATATTTTTCAACCCGCTGTATGCCAGTCGTTTGCCGAACGCCCGTAGAATCGCGTATTTGGGCGCGCGGAAAACTTTTTCCGGAAAACGGCCGTTTTCCGTGTTAAAGGATTTCGGCCGTTTGTTAATATTTATAAAAAACACGTGAATTTGCTTCATGCCCCCAAACCTTCATCTTCATGTCGAAATTAGATTTCCGTCTTTCTCTTCAGCCCTTCCACTTTGGAGGGTATCTCCTCAGGCATGCCAAAGTTTTTTGGAAAGAAAAACGAAAAAATGTTTTTTTTGAAAAAACAGTCTGAAAAGTTTGGTTGTTTAAAAAAAACGTATTACCTTTGCACTCGCAATTCCGAAAGGCTCCCTAGCTCAACTGAATAGAGCATCTGACTACGGATCAGAAGGTTGTGGGTTTGAATCCCGCGGGAGTCACAAAAAGCGGTTGGAAACGAAGTTTGTTTTCAACCGCTTTTTATATTGCAACGGGCATCATGAAAGGTTCACCACTCTATCACTTGTCCATCGTAAGCCAGTTGTATTCCTTGCGGCAAATTTCTATTGACCTCTTCGTGAAAACCTATATCATGGCAAATATGCGTGAGATATGTCTGCTTTACATGCAATTTTCTGGCAAAGTCGACAGCAGCGCTTACAGACTGGTGAGAATGGTGCTCAGGAGAGAAACGAAGGGCGTTAACCACGAGCAAGTCCAAGCCTTCCAAATATTGCATTTCCGTTTCTTCTATCCATTTCATGTCTGTGATGTACGCCATATTTCCAATTCTATATCCGGTTATAGGCATTTTACCATGCATGACACGAATGGGCAATACGCTCAGTTCATTGATTTGCCAAGGAACATGATGCCGGATGTTTCTCAAATTGATTTTCGGAGATCCTGGATAACGGTTTTCAGCAAAACAATATGGTACCGTCTGCATCAGTCCTCGTGCTGTGATTTCATCTGCATACACATTCACTTCTCCAAATTGACAAAAAGGTCTGATATCATCAATTCCACCTACATGGTCATAATGAATATGGGTGAGCAAAAGCGCATCAATCTTTCTGAAAACTTGTTCTAACATTTGCCGGCGGAAGTCAGGACCTGCGTCAATGACAATCCTCGTCTGCCCGGTTTCAATCATGGCAGAAGCACGCAAACGCTTGTCACGGGGATTCTTGCTTTGACAAACCTTGCACCTACAGCCAATACTTGGTACCCCGACCGACGTTCCCGTTCCTAAAAAAGTCAATTTCATTTGATGTTGACCTCCGGCAGAATCTCTATTCCGAATTTATTCTTGACATCTTGGCGTATGGCTTCACACAGCCGGACGACCTCCTCTCCCGTAGCACCGCCACGGTTCACCAAAACCAGTGCCTGCTTGCTGTGGACTCCTGCCCTGCCCAAATTTTTTCCTTTCCATCCACACTGGTCAATCAGCCATCCCGCGGGAATTTTTTCATGCCTGTCGTCTATTGTATAATGGGGCATGTTGGGATAAATGCCTGCAAGTTCCTCGTATTTTGCTTTGCCCACGATAGGGTTCATAAAGAAACTGCCGGCATTTCCTTCTACGTCCGGGTCGGGCAATTTGGCATTACGAATATCAATGACACACTGGCGAAGCTGTTCGACATTGGGATGTTCTATTCCTTTCCTGGCAAGTTCCGCGCGAATATTCCCATAATCCAAGGCTGGGCAGAAGGTGTCCGACAAACGGAAAGTAACATAGGTAACCACAAATTTATCTTTCCAGTCCTTTTTAAAGCGGCTCTGCCTGTAAGCATATTCGCATTCGGCGTTCATGAATATCCTTTCCTTTCCTGTCTCAATTTCAACTGCCTCTACCTTATATATAATATCTTTGGCCTCAACCCCATAAGCCCCAATATTCTGAATGGCACTTGCACCGACCTCACCCGGTATCAGCGATAGGTTTTCTGACCCATACCAATGTTTTTTGACACAAAGTTCCACAACCTCATCCCATATCTCCCCAGAACCACAACGCAACAGAACGCCATTGTCCACAGGAGTAACCTCAAAACCTCTGATAGCAGAGTGCAAAACCGTTGCAGGATAGTTTTTGGTCAACAGCAAATTACTCCCCCCCCCCAGCAACAAGAGAGGATAGTCCTTTTCCTCCAAGGAAGAAACGATTTGTTTCAGTTCTCCCACACTTTCAAACTCAACAAATCTCCTGCATTTGGCATCTATGCCAAACGTGTTGTGTCTCAACAAACTATAATCACGATAATCTTTCAAAATATTGTGAATGTTTATGGACTGATTTCTGTGCTACTTCCATCACCGTGCTACACCACCATTTTCACCAACTTCCATTCCGCTCCCATTTTCTTAAAAGTCATTTCAAGCTCTTGTCCATTAGATATTCCTCTCAACAAGAAAATTTTTCGGTTGTTCGCGGTATATTTCTGTCCGTATATGATATTGTAGATAAGCCCCGAAGGCAATTCTCCCGGCGAAAATTCGTCCCATTGGTCAGGCGTTATTTCCCCCTCCAACTCCTCCTGGTCATTTTCAGGATTCGTCCCTTTGTAATCCACCGTTTCGTTCAAACTTCTTATCTGAAAAGCAGTGTCTGTTGCAAACTGCTGGTAGAAAGCAAGGAACGATGCGTTTGAATTTAGATACATGGCATTGTTTTCTATGGAGGTAAGCATCCATTCGCCGTTCAATCGGTCGAAATTGTACTTCTTCACCTTCTTTTTAGCCAAATAAATCTTTTCCACCACCACATGGTTAATACTGGTATCTTTCGACAACTGCAACTGCTTGTGGTTGTCGAATATAAGTGTGTAGTAGCCCTGGCTCATGAAAAAACTTTCCATTTTCCATTGCTCTTTGGTGATGGCAGTTGTTTTTCCTCTGCTCACGACAGCCAGTGGAAATTTTATCCTTTCCAACTGATGCTTTCTATTCCCCGCAAAAGTAAAGAAGAAATCGTCAAACAGTTCATCGGCCGCCTTCGGTATGGGCTGCTCTGATATCAGTGCATCAAGTGTGTCTAAGACAGCAGTGTCAGCCTCTTTGTCCATAACGGTGGAATCGGCTGCCGCAGGCTTCTTGTCCGAGCAACCGGTTGTGGACATCAGCATGCACAAGCAAGCGATGAAAACGACATAAAACCCTTTTTTCATTTTCTTTTAATTATCTCTCGGTCTTAATCTTGTAATACATAATCACATCAGTCAAAAAATCATGTGCAAAGGTAATGAATTAATTCAGAACTCACAATTCCATCATCATAATAATGTTTTTTTCTCCTCGTATGCTGAATTTATTCTCTTTGATTTGTCTGTCAATTGTCCTCAATTTATAAATTAATTCATTACCTTTGCACATGATTTGTAAAAGCATAGCATTATGATACTTGACAGAATTGAAGAACTGCTCAAAGAAGTGAGTGCCCTGACAGCCTCCAATGCTGAGGAAATAGAGGCTCTACGACTGAAATACCTTAGCAAGAAAGGAGAAATCAATGCCCTGATGACCGATTTCCGGAATGTAGCTGCTGACCAGAAAAAAGCGGTGGGGATGAAAATCAATGAACTAAAGCAAATGGCGATTGGAAAAATCAACGATTTGCGTGCACAAACAGAATCCACCGATTGGCAGAACAACGATACGGATTTGACCCGTTCGCCCTATCCTATCGGCTTGGGAACCCGGCATCCGCTGACCATCGTGAGGAACGAAATCATCGATATTTTTTCACGCATGGGATTTGTCTTGGCGGACGGGCCGGAAGTGGAAGACGACATGCACATTTTTACAAAAATGAACTTTGCTGCAGATCATCCGGCCCGTGACATGCAAGACACGTTCTTTATAGAGCAACATCCCAACGATGTTACCAAAAACATATTGCTGCGTAGCCATACATCTTCTGTTCAGGCAAAAACGATGGAACAACAGCAGCCGCCCATCCGCATCATCTGTCCGGGACGCGTATACCGCAATGAGGCCATCACCGCACGCGCGCACTGCTTCTTCCACCAAATAGAAGGACTGTATATAGACAAAGACGTTAGTTTCACCGATCTGAAACAGGTGCTGCTTTCATTTGCCCGTGAAATGTTTGGCGCAGACACGAAAATACGCCTGCGCCCCAGTTATTTCCCATTTACAGAACCCAGTGCCGAAATGGACATTTCATGCCACATCTGCGGTGGTGAAGGATGCGGATTCTGCAAACACACAGGATGGGTGGAAATACTGGGATGCGGTATGGTAGATCCCAATGTTCTGGAACTTTGCGGTATCGATAGCAAAACATACAGTGGTTACGCTTTCGGTTTGGGCGTGGAACGCATCACCAACCTAAAATACCAAGTAAGCGACTTACGAATGTTCTCAGAAAACGACGTGAGATTCCTGAAAGAATTTGAGGCTGCCCACTAAGCCATAGGGCAGCAACACCTTGTTCCTTGTTAACATACAAAGAGGTTGAACTTTCCTTACGCGAAATTCAACCTCTTTATTTTTGTATCATTCTGTCAGACACTTTTTCCGGTCTGTCAGCGCTGCTCTGATACCACCGCAAAAAAGACAAGGTCTTCTTCCCCTTTGTTCATGAGCGTGTGCTCTTTACCCATGGGATTGTAATGCACCTCTCCCGGCAAAACCTTTTCTTCTTCGCCATCACATACATAGGTGGCAGTGCCACTCAAGATATACATTACCTCACAGTTCATTTCATGGCAATGCATGCCGATGGAGCATCCTGGCTCTAATTTTCCACGCATGATTTTCACTTTGTCATCAGTATAATGACGCATGATGTAATGCCCTTCTCCTCCTTTAAAGTGAGACACTGTCGTTTCTTCAATCTTGTTGAAATCTATTTTCATAATATGCTTTTAAATTTGATAAAACTGCTCTTCCTGTTCAACGCAAAGGCTGGCAACCTTTCTTCGATCCACCTCATAAAAATGGTTCAAATGTAGAAAATCAATGGAAGCAAAAGGTGCATGCCTCTACGAGGAATACACCTTTTGCCGTTTCGTTCCGGCCAGTACCAAGTGCTCATTGGCAGCATAATGTCCTGGCCGTAGCGCTTTTTCTTATAATTTCACCAACAGAAATCGTTTCCATCAATTAAAAATGTATCTCACACTAAACTGAATGGAATAAGTAGATCCAAAGCCATTCATATTAGAATAAGTATTGGTCAAACGATAATTGCCGTTTTTCTGGAATTGGTAAGAACTGTCTTTTGACGAACAGTTGAGCAATGTATAATTGTTGACCGTTTTGTAGATACCCCATTCGCTGTTCAGCAAGTTGAGAATATTCTTTATGTCAACACCCAATTGCAAAGTATTTCGTTTGCCCCCTACATTCATGTAGAAATCTTGGTTGAATTTGAAATCCAACTGATGATGCCATGGCATGACAACGCCACCGCGCTCTGCATACTGTCCCTTTCTATTTTTCAGATAAGAATCTTGATTGATGTACGCCCAGAAATCATCTCTTTGCATATCAGCTGTATAAGTGCTCTTTTTACCACTTTCATCAGTATAGGTTCCGTTGTCCACAAACTTCCACTTGTCAAGTTCTTCGCGTGACCCGGGAACATAGATAAGAGAATTTGAGCCATAGTCATTAACCATGTTTCTTGTCATGGTATAAGAGAAGCGCGTAGAACCGTAGCCGCCTGCATATCCCATGTTCATACCCTCATATATAAGACCTACGGTTGTTGCAAAGTTTTTACCGTACTCTTTGCGATAACTTGCCTGAACCAGCAATCTGTTCGGACTGACATAGGTACCGTAGCCAAGTTCCATTTCATTGTTTCCGTTTATGGAGTATCTGTTGTTGTAGAATGCCGAGCCCACTTGGTCCCCGATGCCGTCTCCGTATGATTTTGCATAAGAGTATGTGTATGATGCTGACAAATCAAGACCAAAGGCGAATTTCTTTGCCAGCGACGCTGTTACGGAATAGGAATAAGCCTTAGAACCTGCGTTCGTAATGTAATAGGCTTCGTTTCCTTTATTTGCGATTGAATACAAATGGCGAGTGTCGTTGGGCGACAATGTTACGGTGGATTTTCCATCCCAATAACGATTCTCGTTGGTAACGATGGCAGGATTAAACTCTTTACTGTAAATTCCTTCCAAAGAAAAATCAATGTCGCCAGGCAATTGGGCATCAAATGCAAGAGAAGTCTTCCAAACCGCATTCATTTTCAGATTCTTGTCAATGATAGTAGGGCTTTGCGGGGCCACTTGAGTATCGGTAGGTATCGTTATTTGGCTTAACTGCTCAGCAAGATTGGTTTTGAAATCAGGCTGTCCATATTTGGCATCACTTGTCGTATTGTAAAAGTAAGTAACCTGTCCGCAGCCGGAGTTGCCCACAGCAGAAACAAGCCACACGAACGGCAGACGCCCCACAAAATATCCCGTACCGCCGCGAAGCACGTATTTGCGGTCTCCCGCAATGTCCCAGTTGAAACCTACACGTGGAGAAACCGTGAGCCTTGTATCAGGCAATTGGTCGGTTGTGAACTTCTTGCCGTTGAAATCCAATTTGGAGAAAGGCTCATTGAAATTGTCTTTCAATGCAGGATAGTTCGCCGACTCAAAACGCAAGCCGGCAGTAAGTCTGAAATTATCAGAAAGGTTCATCTGATCCTGCAAATAGAAAGAGAGTTGATTGTAGTTCATCTTTGCCAGGAACATTGAACCGTCTTTCGCACGCGAGAAAGTAACACCGTAGGCAGATGGTTTTGCACCTGTCATAAAATCACTGATTGATGAGAACACATAATATCCGTTGGCAGCCGGGGCAAAACCATTTACGGCCTCGTTTCCTTCATATTGCAATCCTGCCATGAAATTATGAATACCATAATTATATGTAAACTCGTCTGTGGCAACGAATGTCTTCACCTGACGGAGGTTTCCTGCGGTAAAGGGATCAGGGCCTAACGACGCATACAAAGAACCGTTTTCGAGGATATCGACGGTAGGGAACGTACCGCCCTCATAGGAACGGGGTTCATCCTGATAAGAATAGGTAAGGCGGAGCGCATTGTTCATCGCATTACCTATGCGCAAGTTCCACTCCGAAGCAAAAGAAGTGAATTTCTGCTCCTGGAAATATCTTGAACTTTCAAAATACAGACCCGTATTGGCTGTACGTCCCGATGCAGATTTTCCGGCAGAACCATCTACACCTCCCGGATAAATGGCACTGTCTTTGAAAGGTGTTGTAGAAGATGACGGATTGCTCGAATACTTAGAATGTGTTCTGGAAAAACGGAAGTTCAACTTGTTGCTTTCATTGATATTCCAGTCCAGACGGGCAAGAATGCGATAAGCGGGTTCTTCGAGTGAATATCCTTGATAGCGACCGGGATTATACCCGTACTTTTTTTGCAGGAAATCCTTGATGCCATCCATTCCAGCCACCGTTGGACGGTGCACAATGCCTCTTGTATCCCATTTGTCCGTGTCATTTGCACGTGCAATGCCAGCAGGACCTGCCGACAGATTTGCTTCGTATTCACCATTCACAAAGAAGAAGAGCTTGTCTTTGACAATAGGTCCGCCAAGATTCAAGCCATAGGTTGTCGAATGCGAACGATTGCGAATCAATTCATAGTCGGCCACTTTATTGCCTCTCAAATGCACATTGGTGTTATAGATGTAAGCACTTCCTTTCAATTCATTCGTACCACTCTTTGTCGTGGCATTAATGGCACCTCCTGTAAAACCGCTCTGACGAACGTCAAACGGACTGACAGAGACAGAAATCTGGTCAAGGGCATCCAGTGAAATCGGGGAACCTCCTGCAGGAAGATTCGAGCCAATTCCGAAAGCATTATTAAAGGCAGCTCCATCCACCGTAACAAAAGACTGGCGGTAATTGCCTCCTCCCACAGCAAATCCATTGCCTGTATTTCCACCTTGGGGAGTCAGTCTGAGAAGGTCGTTCATGCTTCTGCTCACAGTGGGAATCATAGATATCTTCTCGCTATTGATACTTGTAACAGCACCTGCACGATCCAGCTTCATATTGCTCTTCGTTGCACCCACAACAACCACCTCGTTCAAAAGTTCCGACCCTTCGTCCAACACCACGTCAAGAATGGTGTTCTGGGTTAAAACCAAATTAATCCCCGTGTACGTCTTGGTTTGGTATCCAAGATAAGAAACATCCACTTTGTAAGGGCCACCCGAGCGCATTCCTTGAATTGAATAACGTCCGTTTTCATTGGTTACTCCTCTAAAGACAGTACCAGAAGGCGTGTGGACAGCTGTAATAGTTGCACCAATTATAGCTTCACCTGCCGAGGTCACCTTTCCCGTCATAGACGATGTAGTGACTTGCGCCATCATTGCCGAAGCCATCAGCAACATTGAGGCAATTAGAAAAAGAAATCTTCTTTGCATAATACTTTTGAATCATTTAAAATTAATAAATTTCACCTTTCCGATGCAAAGTTAACGAAAATTATCCATATTGATGTTACAAAACCAATAAAAAACACCTGTTTGATTTTTTAAAAGCAGTGCGCCCAAAGAATTGCAAATGGACAATTCTTTGGGCGCACCGTATTCAGCACAACCGGTGCCGTTCTTCAAAACCTGTAACCCAGTGACAACAACACCTGATGGCGTTCATTGTTCACTTTCACAGGATTGCAGATGCAGGGAGACAACTTTGAACCGGGGCCTCCGTCATACGTCATGAACGGACTGAACTCCCCAGTCTGCTTGCTGTACTGGTAGGCCAAGTCCAAATTGAGTTTGCCCACGGTATAGCCCAACCCAAAAGTAATGCGGTCGATGCCTTTCCAGTTGGTATAGTCGGTGGCCGAAGAATAGAATGAGCCAGGGCTGTTGACAGTTCCGTCTTTATAACCTTCCATTCTGTACATCGGACTGACATAGTTGTAGCCCAAACGGAATGCCAAATTGTCGGCAACCTTGAATTCGGCACCCACTTTCAAGGTGCTCACTCCCTTCAGCGTCTGTTGGGTATGCTTGTTCATATTGGCATCACTCTCGCTGGTTTCATAATAGTCTCCATAATACCAATCATAGCCTTCGCCCGTATTGATGCGGGTGTCGATGCTGCCATAGTCGGCATACTCGTAGGTAGCTCCAAAAGCCAGATAATTGCCTACCGTATGTCCCAAGGAGAGTCCGAATTTCCAAGGGGAATAGAGTTTGAACTTGTAGGTTTCTTCCGATTTCCCCTTATCATACAGCCCCACTGTCGATTGGTTGGCCAGGGTTGTATAGTTCTGCGTTGTCAAATCATACCACGTAGGCGTATGGATGTAAAATCCCATTCGGAAAGGCGATGCCTCTACGGGACGAACAATGGCACCCATTTTGATGTCAAAACCGGAACCGTCTATTCTACGCTCATCGGCAATGGTCACAGTGCCAACTCCCTTTCCTTTGTCATCAACCAGTTGCTCAGTGTATTCACTGTACTGCTTATGCAACACATCCTTCACACCGATGGTTAGGCCCAGATAAAATCTGTCACCGATATTTCCGCTCAAATTGAAGTCATATTCATTGACATGCCCCCTCACGGCCCGGTTCATCGTGTAGCCTGTGGCTTCGTTAAAATGGTAGTTGTTGTCCTTGTCTGCCATCAACGCATTGTAATAAAGATAATCCAACTGGTTGAAAGCGTTTCCTGTACCCACAATCTCTCCATCTTTCACTTTCAGGTCAAAAAGTCCTTCAAGGCCTTTGGCATAGGATATTTTGTTTTGCGATGCGCCAATCAACCGGTCGGATGCCTGGAGGATATGGTTGAAATCGCGGTTCTTGTGATAGTTGAAGCCGAAATTCAAGAACGACCGTTCGCCCGAACGATGTGCAAACACGAATCCCAATTGGTCGAAACTCATCTTGGTTTTGTTGCCATAGCTGAAATCTTTCACCCCCTGCTGGCCAACCACCCCGAACGATGTATTGGCCGTGGTGCGGCGGAACAGCCCCAAGCCTGCCGGATTGGAACCGATGGTTGAAATGTCGGCACCCAAAGCCTCCATGGCACCACCCATACCTACGTAGCGTGCCGTACCGTTCAAATCCTCTGTTACGATTTTTGCGTTTTCGTAAGTTTCCTGCGCTGCCAATGGCATTACGGCCAATGCACATGCAGCCACCAATAAATATCTTTTCATAATTGCTTGCCTTTCCTTAAAAAATCAATAATCGTTGTTATCTGCGGCCTCCAAAGTTGCCACCGCCTCCACGGCTGCCGCCGGAATGGTTTCCGCCACCTGAGTTTCCTCCGCCACGCGAGCCGCCAAAACTTCCGGAACTGTAGGTTGGCGTACTGTTCCCGTAGGAACGGGGTGGTGTAACAGTACGGCTGTTGTTATTTTCATAGACAGGGCGTCGAGAGCCACCGAATTTGCCTGCATTTCCATTCGCTGTCCTATCCGCAGGTCGTGTAAACTGCCCTCCCCTGCTGTTTCCTGACAGTTGGCCATTTCCGCGGAAACCACTGAATCGGCTGTTTTCGGAAGAAAAGCGGCCGGGATTGTTCACTGTTCCATGGTTGCTGGTACCGGTAACCTTTCCCCCATAACTCACATAGTAGGAAGGCGTGTACCAGCCATACCAACCCGACCAAGGGCGATAACCATAAAACCAAGGATCATACCAACCATAATAGTTGCCATAATATCCACCATAATACCAGGGATCATACCAGTCATAGTACCGCATGCGCCAGTACGGACCGAAACCTCGCCAACTGTACAGCAGAGGGTCATACAGATAATAATCGTCAAACCGGCTCATCCTGCGGCTGCAAGCGTAGTCGTCTTCCCCAGTATATTGAATGCTCGTGCCGGGATATACGTGCAAAGTGTCTGTTACATTTTCCATACCTGTGTGGAATTCAATAACATCGTTGCCCAATGAATCAGTACCAATCTTCTTGAAATAACTTCCATAGCGCCCTCGACGGTTGTATTCGTCCACATCACGATTACTGCCACTGTAAGAAGCCTCACTCTCACGCATAGGCTCATAAGAACTTCTTGGTTTCTCCACGCTTTTTGAAGGCGTAAAGTAAAGGTCGTCCTGTGCCATCATGCCCAAAGGCAATGCTATCCACAAAGTTGATAATAATAAAAACTTCTTCATATCTCGTTGTTTTATAGTTTCTACCATGCAAAAATACCATTATTGCTAATGCAAAAATACGGATTTTCCCTATTCAGTGATAGGAAATTCCCTATTTTTTGTAATTTTGCCAACAAATTTAACATACAGTATGAAATACTCCATAGCAAAGTTCAGTTTTTCTGGCAAGAACGGAGGGCAGTCCATCCCGTCAGACATTCTTCAAATATCCAAAGACCTGCTGATGTCAATAGCAGGCGAAGCTGGGTTCGAGTCGTTTGAAGAAACGGCAGAAGGTGTAAACGGTTACATACAAGCACACTTGTTCAACAAAACAGTGCTTGATAAAGGTTTGGAGGAATTCCCCATTCCTTCTGTAAAAGTGGACTATGGAACGGCGGATGCCGAAAACAAGAACTGGAACGAAACATGGGAATCTGCCGGTTTCGAGCCAATTGTGATTGGTGGGAAGTGTGTTGTCCACGATGCTCTACATCCCTATGAAGGAGAACAGTTGCCCATTCGGATTCAGATTGACGCCAAACAGGCCTTCGGCACCGGTACCCACGAGACCACCCGTATGATTATCGACCGTCTGTTGACGATGAACCTCAACGGGAAAAGGGTGCTGGACTGCGGCTGCGGAACAGGCATCTTGTCAATGGTCGCCGCAAAAGGTGGGGCAAAGGAAATTGTAGGGTACGACATCGACGAATGGAGTGTTGACAACACCAAACACAATGCAACATTGAACAATGTGGAGAACATCAAGGTGTTTTTGGGAGACGCCCACGTTATTTCGCACATATCCGGAGTTTTCGATGTTGTATTGGCCAATATCAACAGGAACATTCTGCTTGAAGACATGCCGAAGATGTGCGAGGTGATGTCTGCCGGAGCCGCCATCATTTTCAGCGGATTCTACACCAAAGACAGCATGGCCATTGCAAAAAAGGCCGAAGAACTGGGACTGTCTCTCAACAAAAATGCTTGCGACAACGACTGGTGCATGATGGAGTTCACCAAACCATAGTGGACATTTGCAAGCCGTTACCTTACATACAACCCGTATTGGACAGCCTCACATGCCGTGCGTCTTCCGTTCCATGCCTGCAGAAATCCCTACAAGGGAATCTGCACCGTTAAATATCGTGAAATTTCGCGCGTTTTATATGGGTTTGTGTTGCACAATTGGACGGATAATGCTACATTTGCAACAAACGTGTACGAATATGACAAAAAAAATTATAGCAATCTCTTTCATGGGAATACTTTTCGGAAGTATGCCAAGCCTATGCCATGCAGAAACGGCTATAGAAATCATTGAGCAAAACTTCCAACAGCTGTCAATCGCTTTTCAAGACAATATCCTGCACATAGCAAATGCCAACGGACAGACATTGTACATATATAATGTGGCAGGAGTTTGTGTCATGAACATGAAAGTGGAAGGAAATGACAAAAGATATGAATTGACCCTCCCAAAAGGGTGCTACATCGTAAAAGTAGGCAAGGTAGTTCGCAAAATATCTGTAAAGTAACCTTCACGCCAACAACATTGTGTTTAGAAAGTCGGTAGGTGCTTTTTTCATGGCACTGCTTATGGTGTCATGTGGGGAAAAAAATGACAAAGCATACAAAAACTTAACGCTCAATGCGTTTTCCGGGATGAAGACGCCTTCTTTTGTCATTCAGCCGAATTTAGTGAGAAAACATATCAACCGACTGATGAAAGAAGACAGCGGCCGGCTTCCTTGCGACAGGTTTGCAAGAAAACATTACGAATCCGGGGCTGGTTTCATTTGGATCAGCCGCTTGGGCATTGATACCCGTCCGGACACACTTATCAAATATATATCGGCCGTCAACGAATCGGGCATCTCTTATCGAGTGTTCCGGAAAAACCGAATCGAGCAAGACATGGAACAAATCAAGTCGCTTCAGTTCGATGCGGGAGAAGACATCAACATGGCACTGGCAAGATTGGAATACAATCTGACAAGGGCGTATCTGCGTTATTGCAGCGGACAAAAATTCGGTTATGTGAATCCCGAGTACATTTTGAATCATTTCGATGTAAGGGACAGCGATTCCATCAGGACGACTTACAATCGAATTTTCGACATCAAACTGGAACGCCCTTCCCAACAGTTTTTCAACGATGCGTTAAGAAAAGCGAGAAAAGACAGTCTCTCCTTTTTTCTACAAGAAGTACAGCCTACCTCAAAACTATACACGAAACTATGCCAATACCTGAAATCAAAACATCTCAACGAAAACCAACGGCAAAAAGTGTTGTGCAACATAGAAAGATGCCGATGGCAGCAGAAAGAAGACTTTGAAAAACTTTCCAAGTACGTATTGGTGAATATTCCAGAATTCAGACTGTATACCGTTGACCGGGACAGTATTGTTTCTATGAAAATAGGATGCGGAACGAAAGAGAACAAGACTCCCCTGCTGACCAGCCACATAGAAAGAATGGACATCAACCCCCAGTGGGTGGTGCCTAAAAGCATTGCAAGAGGGATAGCGAACAATCAGGCGTACCTGAGGAAAAACAACATGTTCATCTATGACAAAAAGAAAGGGAAACAGGACGTTTCCCAAGCATCCTACAGCAAGATTATGGACGGGCAACAGTTCATTGTCCAAAAGGGCGGACCTGGAAATTCGTTAGGAAGAATCATCTTCCGCTTTCCCAACAACTTTGCCGTTTATCTTCACGACACGTCTGCTCCATGGATGCTGCAAAAGTCGTTCAGAGCAATCAGCCACGGGTGCATAAGGGTGGAAAAGCCATTCCAGCTGGCCATGTTCCTGTTAGAAGATAAAAGCAGTCCACTGGCAGATAAAATCCAATATTCAATGACGGTTGACCTGAACCCCAACGACAGCCCACCTCCAAGCAGATATGGGCACATTGACAAAAAACGGCTAGTCAACAGCGTCACCGTCAGTCCCAACATCCCTGTAATCATCACATACTTTACATACTTTCCCCATGTAAACGGCAACCTGGTGGAATATGCCGATGTATATGGGTTCGACGCGGCCATCCTTTCCCGACTTAAAGCCTTCCTGATATGAAAACAACCATTGGCAGCAAGGAAGATACCACGAAGGAAACTTGTGAATTGGAACATGACAACAGCAGGCGAAAGGAGTTTGAGCACATTGTCAGGCAATACGGCGAACAGCTATACTGGAAAATCAGAAGAATCGTGCTGATCCATGAGGACGCTAACGACATTTTGCAGAACACATTCTTAAAAGCATGGAACGCTTTTCCTGATTTCCAAAACAAATCGAAGGTATCTACATGGCTATACAGAATCGCCATCAACGAGTCGCTCGATTTCCTCAGAAAACGGCAAAACAGCGTGAGACAGGAAGACAACATGAGCATTGCCAGCAAACTCGTTGCAGATGAATATTTCAACGGCAACGAAGCTCAAGCATTGCTGCAAGAAGCCATTGCCACCCTGCCAGACACGCAAAAAGCCGTATTTACAATGAGATACTATGACGAAATGAAATATTCGGAACTTTCAAAGGTTCTTGCCACAAGCGAGGGGGCACTAAAAGCATCGTACCACATAGCCATAAAAAAAATATCAGAATACGTATTAAACCATTTCACCCAAGAAACGTCCAATCATCAAAAGAATAAAAATGGCAAAGGAAGATAATATCAGAAAACTATTCGGAACAAAGAATCCGTTCTGCACACCCGACGGTTATCTTGAGAACTTGACGGACACCATTATGTCCGGAATACCCGACATTACAACCTTGGGCAACGCATCCGTCTTGCAAATGAACGGACAAGATGTCCATCAATCCACTTTCCCACGCCGGACAATACTTTATGCCGTTGCCGCCAGCATTGCAGTTCTCATCGTAAGCATACTTTCATTCCAATTGACAACTGGAGAAGAAAACAACGCCCCAACAGTTTCGAAAACCTACGAGACACTTCCTGTTGCAGACGGTGCAGAGCAGATGGCAGACTATGCGATGCTCGACAATGAAGATTTCTATTTATACCTAACAGACAACTGATTATGATGAAAAGATTATTGATTACTTTACTATTTTGTTTCGCCGTGCTATCCATTTTCTCACAACGACCCAACAGATTCGACCCCAAGCGCTATCAGGCGGAGTTGGAACAATTTATAACGAGCGAAGCCGGATTAACTCCCAACGAAGCGGCTGTATTCTTTCCCAAATACCGCGAGCTGCAGGATAAACAGCATTTGCTCTTCAAGAAGATTAAAAGAAACAGACGCATCAAACCCACAGATGAACAAGGATGCAGAAACGCCAT
Organism: Prevotella sp.; assembly: GCA_022773395.1. Classification (GTDB taxonomy): domain Bacteria; phylum Bacteroidota; class Bacteroidia; order Bacteroidales; family Bacteroidaceae; genus Prevotella. The sequence continues at coordinate 8,081 of JALFBL010000039.1, read as the reverse complement.
CCTGTCACGTGACGAGGCAGATCTTCAAATAAAAACACTGCAGCAACAATATCACAAGGAATTCCTAAAAATACTTTCCGCATCCAAACTTTATGATGTCATCAGAGCTGAAGATATTTTCCATCGCCAATCGTTCAAAAAATGGCAAAAAGGAAAGAGAAACGCTGAGCATTAAATCTGTATGAAATAAGAATATTGTATTATAAAAAAGAGCAGAATAAAAGAAGATTTATCCTTTTCTTTAGTTTTTTTAGCGATTCGCTTGCCTGTTAAAATATTTTTTAGTAAATTTGCGGCAACATTTTGACTTGTTTTGGCACAGAATGAAAACAATCAGTTATTATTTTTTGTGGGTGGTACTGATTCTTTGTGCGAGTTGTCAGTTGAAATTGATACCAAATACAGAGAATGAGGAGGGTGGAAAAGTAGAAATCCTCCGTTACGACCGTGTGGAAAGTCTGTATCTTACCACCGGCGACTTCTCTGCATTACAGCAAATGGAAACAAACTATCCGATGGAAACCAGAACCTTGATAGAAAATATTCTGAAATTAGGCTCTATGGACACTCCGGAAATAAACAACAAGTTCTTGGCCTTTTTTCAAGACTCTACCCTTCAGGTAATTATTAGCGATGCCGAAGCGCAATATGCCAATATGGATGACATCAACAGGGACTTAAAATCAGCTTTCGAAAAACTGAAACAAAATGTTCCGGGAATCCCCACACCTCGTTTTTATGCTCAAATCACAGCATTGGACCAAAGCATCGTCGTGGGCGACGGCAGCGTAGGAATCTCACTGGACAAATATTTGGGCGAAGACTATCCTCTCTACAAAAAATACTACTCAGCCCAACAGCGCCAATCCATGACCCGCAACCATATTGTTCCGGACTGCATCTGCTTCTATCTACTGAGCATCTATCGGATGTCCAATTTTGAAGACCATTCTCAACTAGAACGGGATTTGCACATGGGGAAAGTAATGTGGGTGTCAAATCTTGCGACAGGAAAACAATTCTTTCAGACAAAATACACAAAAATGATAGACAACTACATGAAAAAAAATCCCAAGTACACTGTTGAACAACTCTTGAAGTTGGACGACTACACAAAAATCACAGAATAGCCATTCCTTGCCTTCAAGCAAATTGTCCATCCTGTTCTCTGTAAAGATCTCCTTGCTGGTAATTATTTTTTTTCAAATAATTGTCCAGCAGATTGGCAAATTCATAATTTTTCAAACCCCATTTCGGAGCCACCAACCAATTGGAAGGACTCTGCGAAACAAATCTCTCCAACACCAAATCCGTTCTCAACATTCTGATGTACTCGGCTATCAAACTCACATATTCCTCAACTGTAAAGAGATGGAAAAGCGACTGCCGGTATTCTTCAGCCAAGCGTGTGCCCTTGACAATCTGCAACTGATGAATTTTCAAGACATTCAAAGGCAATGAAGATATGAGCGGTGCCTGCCGCAGAATTTCATCTTTATCTTCACCGGGGAGTCCAAAAATCACATGGCCGCCAACAAGAATACCTCTCGAAGCCGTTTCTTCCACAGCTTTTCTCGAACAGGCAAAGTCGTGCCCCCTGTTGATTTTTCTCAACGTTTCATCATTTGCCGATTCAATGCCATATTCAACGATGAGAAATGTACGCTTGCCCAATTCGGCAAAATAATCCAGCAATTCCTTGGAAACACAGTCGGGACGCGTGCCTATCACAATGCCCACAACATCCTGGACAGCCAACGCCTCTTCATACATAGATATTAGTGAAGGCAACGAACCATACGTGTTGGTAAAAGACTGAAAGTAAGCCAAATATTTCATACCTGGATATTTCTTTGAAAAAAAGCGTTTCCCCTCTTCCATTTGCCGCACAATAGACTTTCCTCCCCCACAATAACCAGGACTGAATGTCTGATTGTTGCAGAAGGTGCATCCCCCCAAACCGACAGCCCCATCCCGATTGGGACACGAAAAACCGGCATCTATAGAAATCTTCTGCACCCTAAACGGAAATCTGGTACGTATCCATGTGCCAAAATCATTATATTTCATTATATTTTGCATTTTATTCGTTGCAAATATACTCGATTTTTATTAACTTTGCATCAAATATACAATAATACAATGAAGAGACTCTTGTTTTTTTTCGCGGCATTGCTATTTGGGATTACAAATATTCATGCCAATGGTAAAATTAGTTTGGAAGATGTTACAGGCGGTAAATATTCTGCCGAATACCTTAAAACCGTAACACCGCTCAACGATGGTGAAAGTTACGCACAGATAAGCAATGACGGCAGCCAAATCATTACTTTCTCTTATAAAACCGGTAAACAAACGGGAATACTTTTTGATGTGAACAACACCAAAGGTGAAAAAATCAAAGATTTCGACAATTACATTTTGAGTCCCGACGGGAAGAAAATCCTCATCCAAACACAAACCGAGCGCATTTACCGCCGTTCGTTCAAAGCCACATATTACATTTATAACGTATCATCCAAATTAATGGAAAAACTGTCAGACTACGGACCGCAGCAATCACCTGTCTGGAGCAACGACGGCATGCAAGTGGCATTCGTGAGAGACAACAATATTTATTTGGTAAAACTTCTCTACAACAATGCAGAAAGCCAAGTGACAAAGGATGGAAAGAAGAATGAGATAATAAACGGCATTCCCGACTGGGTGTATGAAGAAGAATTTGGTTTCAGCACAGCCTTGACATTCAATGCTGACGGCACTATGATCTGTTGGATAAAGTTTGACGAAACCAAAGTGCCCGAATGCCAACTGCAGATGTTCCAAGGGGCTTCTCCCGCAAAAAAAGAATACAGTGCCCGGCCAGGCCTCTATTCCTACAAATACCCAAAGGCCGGCGAAGCCAATTCCACCGTTTCTGTTCACTCTTTCGACATCCAGAGCAAACAGACCAGAACCCTTCAGGTGCCATTGGACAAGGACGGATATATCCCCAGAATCAAAGCAACCCATGATGCCCAAAAGATCATTGTTTATACCATGAACCGCCACCAGGACGTCCTGAATCTATACAGCATCAATCCACGAAGCACAGTAGCACAGTTGCTTGTAAAAGAAAGCGTGGACAAATACGTGAAAGAGGAAGTGATCAAGAACATACAAATTACCAAAAACAATATTTTGTTGCCCAGCGATCGTGACGGACACATGCAACTTTACCTTTACAATATAAACGGACAACTGCTGAAGAAGTTGACAAATGTTTCGGGAGAAGTAATGGATGTCTATGGATACGATGAACCGACCGGGAACGTGTATTATCAGGCAGCAGGGAAAAATCCGATGAACCGTGAAGTGTATGTCACGGAAAAAAACGGGAAGACCATTCTGCTGACAGCAGCCGAAGGATGGAACAGTGCCATTTTCAGCAAAAGCTACAAATACTTTATCAACCAATGGAGCGACAGGAACACCCCGTACACGTTTACCACATGCAACGCAGCGGGTAAAGCCCTATCCACTCTCATTGACAACAGAGCACTTAAGGCAAGCCTTTCCACACAGGAACTCCCCACCAAAGAATTCTTCAAATTCAAGACATCAGAAGGGGTGGAACTGAACGGAGTGATGATAAAACCCACCGATTTTGATGCTTCCCGGAAATATCCAGTTATCATGTGGCAATACAGCGGACCAGGCAGTCAGCAAGTTACCAATGCATGGACTTTAGGTTCAATGGGCAATGGTGCACTCTATGATGCCTATTTGGCCCAACAAGGATTCATCCTTGTATGTGTGGACGGAAGAGGAACGGGAGGAAGAGGTGCTGCCTTTGAGAAGTGTACCTACAAGAAAATCGGAAGCCTCGAGGCCAAAGACCAAGTGGAAACGGCTCTTTATTTAGGCACACTTCCTTATATAGATAAAGACAACATTGGCATTTGGGGATGGAGTTTCGGAGGTTTTTGCACATTGATGAGCATGAGCGAAGGCAGAAATGTGTTCAAAGCCGGTGTGGCCGTTGCCCCGCCAACCAATTTCAGGTTCTATGATACAGTCTATACGGAGCGGTACATGAGAACACCGCAAGAAAACGCAACTGGCTATGATGACAACCCCATGTCACGTGCCGACAAACTGTATGGCGCACTGTTGCTTTGCCATGGACTGGCAGATGACAATGTTCATCCGCAAAACACCTTTGAATATACCGAAAAGTTGGTTCAGGCAGACAAGGATTTCCAGATGAATATGTACACGAACAGAAACCACAGCATTTTAGGAGGAAATACAAGAACACACTTGCTCCGCCAAATTGCACGGCACTTTATCAATAAACTTAAATAATAAACAAAGAGACAAATAAACTTTAAATCACTTAAGTTATAACATTATGAAAAGACTACTATTGGGCGATGAAGCTATCGCACAGGGAGCGATTGACGCAGGACTGAGCGGTGTCTATGCTTATCCAGGAACTCCATCCACAGAGATTACGGAATTCATCCAATCCTCACCGGTCGCAAAAGAAAGAAAGATTCATGACCGCTGGTGCACCAATGAAAAGACAGCCATGGAGGCTGCACTCGGAATGTCATACATGGGGAAACGTGCATTGGTATGTATGAAACACGTCGGACTGAATGTATGTGCCGACCCATTCGTAAATTCAGGTATGACAGGTACCAATGGAGGCATTGTCGTACTGGTTGCCGACGACCCCTCCATGCACTCTTCTCAGGATGAACAGGACAGCCGTTTCTATGGAAAATTCGCATTGATTCCCACATTGGAACCAAGCAACCAGCAAGAGGCCTACGATATGATGGCGTATGCGTTCGATTATTCGGAACAAACCAAACTGCCAGTACTGATGCGTGTAACTACCCGTATGGCCCACAGCCGCGCCGTTGTAGAAGTAGCTGAAGAAGCTCGCAAAGAAAACGAACTGAACTACAATGCACAGGCAAGCAATTGGGTACTCCTTCCTGCCAATGCACGCAGACGCAACGACATCGTCACCAAACAGCAGGCCGAACTCGAACAAGTGGCTGCAGAGAGCGCATATAACAAATATACAGATGGGGACGACCATTCTCTCGGCATTATCGCCAGCGGTATCGGCTACAACTATCTGATGGAGTGCTATCCCGATGGATGCCCCTACCCCGTTCTGAAAATCAGCCAGTATCCGCTGCCGAAATCTTTGGTCAGAAAGATGACTGCCGAGTGCGACAGAGTATTGGTGGTTGAAGAAGGACAGCCCTTCATCGAGGAAACATTGAGCGGCATCATGCCCGGCAATGCAGAAATCATCGGAAGACTTACAGGTGCGCTTCCACGTACCGGCGAATTGAATCCTGACTTTGTGAAGAAAGCACTCGGCATCCCAACCGAAGAAAGTTATGCTCCTTGCGAGGACGTTACGCCACGTCCACCTGCATTGTGCCAAGGCTGCGGACACAGAGATGTATATACAGCATTGAACAAAGTGCTTGAAGACTATCCCAACGCAAGGGTCTTTGGCGACATCGGTTGCTACACATTGGGATTCATGCCTCCCTACAAGGCCATCCACTCCTGCGTTGACATGGGCGCAAGTATCACCATGGCAAAAGGAGCGTCTGATGCAGGCCAATGGCCGGCAGTGGCCGTTATCGGTGACTCCACGTTCACGCACAGTGGCATGACAGGGTTGCTCGATGCCATCAACGAGAACGCCAACATCACCGTTATCATCAGCGACAACCTCACAACAGGCATGACGGGAGGTCAGGACAGTGCTGGCTACTACAAGTACGAGGCCATTGTCAGAGGCTTGGGCATTGACGAGAACCACCTGAAAGTGGTGACTCCGCTACCCAAAAACATGCCGGAAATCACTCAAATTCTGCGCGACGAGATTGAATACAGAGGGGTTAGCGTCATCATTCCGCGCAGAGAATGTATCCAGACATTAAAGAGACACAACAAACAGAAAAAAGCAAAGGAGGCAAAGAAATGAAAACAGATATTATATTGTGCGGTGTAGGAGGACAAGGCATCCTTTCTATTGCAACAATCATCGGAGAAGCTGCTCTGAAAGAAAATCTCTATATCAAGCAGGCAGAGGTACACGGAATGTCACAACGCGGAGGCGATGTGCAGAGCAACCTGCGCATATCTTCCACTCCCATCTACAGTGATCTGATAGGTATAGGCCAAGCAGATGTCATCATCTCCATGGAGCCAATGGAAGCATTGCGCTATCTTCCCTATCTGAGCAAAGACGGCTGGATCATCACTTCCAGCGCACCTTTCGTCAACATTCCCAACTATCCCGATATGGAAGTGCTCAAAAAGAACTACGAAAACATCAAGAATGTCATCATGATTGACATTGAGAAGATGGCAAAGGACAACGAAGTGCCCCGCTCTGCCAACGTCATTCTCGTTGGTGCCGCCCAAAAGGCATTGGGCATTGACTTTGAAAAGCTTGAAGGTGCCGTTCAGCGCGTTTTCGCAAGAAAAGGCGAGGAAGTGGTTGCCCAAAACCTAAAAGCATTGTCCCTCGGACGTTCCATGCAAAAATAACCATCGTATAAAACAAGCCGTTCTTTGACAACCTTTGTCAGAGAGCGGCTTTATTCATACCTGTAGAACATACAGCCCAAGGAATGTCGGCAAGCCTTTCACGGCGCATTCTCCCGGACATTCCCTCGCACTATCGTTCCACTATTAATTGTTTAATTGAAAAACAGATACAATGAAGCCGACACCTATAAAAAAAGAATTGATTGACGGTGCAATCAAAGATTTCGGTATTAAAGATTTTGCCAAAGCCACCATTCGCGAGGTGAAATCCATCGCAGCCTACGCTGAAAAGGAAAGTGGCGTGGAATACATCAAAATGGAAATGGGAATACCCGGTCTGCCGGCAGCCAAATTCGGCGTTGAAGCACAAGTCAACGCCTTGAGAAACGGTATTGCCAGCAGCTACCCCGACATACAAGGTTACCCTGAACTCAAGCAACAGGCATCCCGTTTTGTAAAAGCATTTATCGGCGTGGATATCGATGCCAAGGGATGTATTCCCGTCACCGGATCCATGCAGGGCACATTTGCTTCGTTCCTGACTTGCTCGCAGGCCAACAAGACAAAAGACACAGTGCTCTTCATCGACCCGGGATTCCCCGTACAAAAAATGCAACTGCAGGTTCTGAACGTAAAATACGAAACATTCGACGTTTACGACTACCGCGGAGACCAACTTGCAGGCAAACTGGAAAGTTATCTGAGCAAGGGCAATATATGTGCCATTGTTTACAGCAATCCCAACAATCCGTCATGGATTTGCTTCAACGAAGACGAGTTGAAAATCATCGGACAGTTGGCCACCAAATATGATGCCATCGTCATGGAAGACCTCGCCTATTTCGCCATGGACTTCCGCAAGAATCTGAGCGTTCCTTTCGAGCCTCCCTATCAAGCCACCGTTGCCCGCTACACCGACAACTATATGCTTTTGATCAGCGGTTCCAAGGCATTCAGCTATGCAGGCGAACGCATCGGAGTGGTTTGTATTTCCGACAAACTGTTCTATCGCCATTTTCCCGACTTGGCTGCACGCTACGAGAATCTCAATTTCGGAATGACTTTCTCCACCCGCATGCTGTACGCTCTTTCGTCAGGCACAAGCCACAGTGCGCAATACGCCATGGCCGCCATGTTCAAAGCCGCCTGCGACAGAGAATACGATTTCAGAAAAGAAATCAGCGTTTACGGAGAAAGAGCGAAGAAACTGAAAGAAATCTTCCTCCGCCACAAGTTCTATGTGGTATATGACAAAGACCTTGACGATCCCATTGCCGACGGTTTCTATTTCACCGTTGGCTATCCGGGAATGACAAGTGGCGAACTTGCCCACGAACTGATGTATTATGGCGTGAGTGCCATCTGCCTGATAACAACCGGTAGCCAACAGGAAGGCTTGCGTGTATGCACATCGTTCATCACCAACAACCAATACCAACTCCTCGAAGAGCGCATGGCCATCTTTGAAGAGAACAATCCCGTGGAATAAACAAACGTAATCCTCAAAA
>JALFBL010000036.1 GCA_022773395.1 Prevotella sp. | reverse complement strand
GCTGTCCGAAGAAATGTGTACTTTTGCTCATGTTATCTGAGTTTAGAAGCAAAAGAAAAGATAACAAAAAGGGCTGATACCTCGGGAGAAGTGTCAGCCCTAAATTTGTATCTTACCCAAAAGTTTAGCGGACAGTAATAGTTTTTTACTTCAAGCAACGATAATCTCGGAATTTTTGCCTAAATTTGCACTGTCGATTTTAGGATGATGGTGAAAGACAATGTAAAAACAGCTGTTAGACAGATCCTGACAAATTATCTTGACCAGAATCATCGCCGCAAAACTCCCGAACGTTTTGCGATCCTTGATGCTATCTATGAGTTTTGTGGGCATTTCACATTCAATGATTTGGCAAATAGTCTTGAAGCAAAGAATTTTCATGTGAGCAAGGCCACACTCTACAATACGCTTAATCTTTTTATGGCCATCCGTTTGGTGGTAGGCTATGATTTAATGGGCAACAAGATATACGAAGCTTCCTATTCCGGCCGTAACCATATTAGGCAAATGTGTACGGAATGTGGGAAAATAACAGAAGTCAATTCGCCCCAAATCACAGCCGTGATCGAGGAAGCCCGACTAAAACGATTCCAAAAAGATAATTTCACCTTATATATATATGGAACGTGCAGTATTTGCAAGGCAAAGAAAACACGAAGAAAGAATAAAAACAATATAAAATGAATACAGGAAAAGTAGATGTCCTGCTGGGGCTGCAGTGGGGAGACGAAGGAAAAGGAAAGGTGGTAGATGTTCTGACACCACGTTACGATGTGGTTGCCCGCTTTCAAGGCGGCCCAAACGCTGGACACACCTTAGAATTTGAAGGGAAGAAGTATGTGCTTCGCAGCATTCCATCGGGTATATTCCAAGGCGGAAAAATCAACATCATTGGAAACGGTGCGGTAATTGCTCCTGACTTGTTCATGGCTGAGACCATGGATTTGGAAAAAAGCGGACATCCTTTGCAGGAAAGACTGCACATTTCCAGAAAAGCCCATCTCATCATGCCTACCCACAGGCTGCTTGACGCTGCCCACGAAATGGCAAAAGGAAAGCGCAAAGTGGGCACCACGGGAAAAGGTATTGGCCCCACATATACCGACAAAATCTCCCGCACAGGCTTGCGCGTGGGCGACATTTTCGACAACTTTGCAGAAAAGTATGCCGAACACAAGGCACACCATGAAAAAATACTGCAATCCATGAACTATACCGACTACGATATTGCAGAAGCGGAAAAAAAGTGGATGCAGGGAGTTGAATACATGAAACAGTTTGCCATTGTGGATTCAGAACATGAAATCAACCTGTTGCTGAAAGAAGGAAAGTCCATTCTCGCAGAGGGCGCACAGGGAACGATGCTTGATGTGGACTTTGGCAGTTATCCGTTCGTGACTTCCTCCAATACCATTTGTGCTGGTGCTTGTATCGGCTTAGGTGTAGGACCGAACAAAATAGGCGAGGTTTATGGCATCATGAAGGCCTATTGCACAAGGGTAGGGGCAGGGCCATTCCCCACAGAACTATTTGATGAAACAGGCAAAAAACTTCGTGATTTAGGACATGAATATGGAGCTGTTACGGGTCGTGAACGCCGATGTGGCTGGATAGACCTTGTAGCATTGCGCTATGCCATTGCAGTGAATGGAGTAACACAGCTCATCATGATGAAAAGCGACGTGCTGGATTCGTTCGATACAATCAAGGCATGCGTGGCATATCGCCGAAATGGTGAAGAGATAGACCATTTCCCATACAACATTGACGAAGGCATAGTACCCGTTTACAAAGAAATGGCCGGATGGAAGACCGATATGACGCAATGCAAAAGCGAGGAGCAGTTTCCGAAAGCATTTTGCGACTATGTGAAATTCCTCGAAAAAGAATTGGAAACACCTATCAGTATCATCTCAATCGGTCCGGACAGAGACCAGACAATTGTAAGAAAATAAAATGGCAAACAAACCCAGCATACCCAAAGGAACGCGCGATTTTTCGCCCACAGAAATGGCGAAACGCAATTATATATTCGACACGATAAGGGATGTTTATTCGCTATATGGCTTTCAGCAGATTGAAACCCCAGCCATGGAAACCCTGCAGACACTGATGGGGAAATATGGTGAAGAAGGCGACAAACTGCTGTTCAAAATTCTGAACAGCGGAGACTTTCTGAACAAAACAAGTGAAGAGGAACTGACTGAACGCAACACATTGCATCTGGCCGCAAAGTTTTGCGAGAAAGGACTACGCTATGATCTCACCGTTCCCTTCGCACGCTATGTGGTGATGCACAGGGATGAATTGCAGATGCCCTTCAAGCGTTATCAAGTGCAGCCAGTGTGGCGGGCAGACCGCCCACAAAAGGGGCGCTACCGTGAGTTCTACCAGTTCGACGGTGACATTGTTGGCAGCGATGCCTTGGTAAACGAGGTAGAACTGATGCAAATCATCGATACGGTGTTCACCCGCTTTGGCATTCGGGTTCAGATCAAAATCAACAACCGAAAGATACTGACAGGAATTGCAGAAGTGATGGAGCAGGCCGACAAGATTGTGGACATCACCGTAGCAATGGACAAGTTGGACAAGATAGGACTGGAAGCGGTCAATGCAGAACTGGCTTCAGCGGGAATCGGTGAAGATTCTATTGAAAAGTTGCAGCCCATCATCAAACTATCAGGAACCAACAATGAGAAACTCCAAGTTATTGGCGAGGTATTGAAAGATTCCGAAATCGGCATGAAAGGAGTAAAGGAAACACGCTATATTCTTGATTTGCTGAAACAACAGAACCTGCGCAACGAAATAGAACTGGATCTCACATTGGCACGTGGGCTGAATTATTACACAGGTGCCATCTTTGAAGTGAAAGCTCTGGATGTGCAGATGGGCAGCATTACAGGTGGCGGACGCTATGACAGCCTTACCGGCATTTTCGGAATGCCCGGATTGAGCGGTGTGGGAATTTCATTTGGCGTAGATCGCATTTTTGATGTACTGAACACGCTCGACCTCTATCCCAAAGAGAGGATAGGGGGAACAAAAGTGCTCTGTATCAATTTTGGAGAAAAAGAAATGGCATATTGTCTTCCCGTGGTATCCAAAATCAGACAGGCCGGCATTGCCGCAGAAATGTTTCCCGATGTTGCAAAAATGAAGAAGCAGATGACTTATGCCAATGCACAGCAGATACCGTTCGTGGTGTTGGCAGGTGAAAACGAAATGAATGAGGGGAAAGTGACATTGAAAAACATGGAAACGGGCGAACAACAAATGGTTTCCCCAGAAGAACTCATTCTGATGTTGGAGTCAAAAATCAATTAGTCCCAAAAGAAGTTCAATCAATCCCTCAAAAAAACAGGTGTTCATCAGGGAAACATATTCCCCCTTTATGAACACCTGTTTTTATAGTACTGGCAAGAACTACTTTTTCAAGAATATTTTACGGATCTTTCCGTCCGCTTCTTTTACGATATTCAAACCTTTTTGCAGGCTCTTCATTTTACAGCCATCAAGAGAGTAGATTTTTACTGGCGACAAGTTGCCTTCGGCCGGTGAGTCGATACCCGACGAAACGACAGAGGCAACAAGTGGTTCGCTTTCAAATTTCTTTCCGTCAGCCTCGTAAACCATGACAATGCGCACCTTTGCTATGGAAGGTCCGTAGAAGTGCAGAATACGCTGATTGTCTATCGCCTTGATATCGTTGTTCCGCTTGTCTTTAAAGTTGAAAGGAATATTTGTGATATTCTCTTCAAGGTCGTAGTATTCGCTTCTTGTAAATTCGAAGGGTTCTGTGTCATCGTTCAAATATGCATTATAGTACATATTTTCCGGATTAAGATAATTCCCGTCAACATCAACATTGTTTACATAGAACGCCATAGTGGTTGTAGTGTAGGTGTAGTCGTAGCTTTCAACAGCAGAGCAATAGTACAGTTCAGGAGTGGCCGGGGTTGCGGCTTTCTGTTCAAATGGAGTCAGTTCCATAGAATCGAAGAACTCTTTCATACCGTCCACGTCATCGGTAATGCCGATCATGATTACAATGAGTTTATCAGTTGCAATCTTACCAGTTTCAGGATCAACAGTAAACTCAATCTTTTCCGCCTTATTATCGTACGATTCAAAAGCTGCTGCAAATACGTGGAAGCCCAATGGATTAACAGACCAACCACCGAAATCAGACAAGCCGCTCACGCCCAAATACTGGTTGGTAAGGAATGTTGCCTTGTTTCCATCGGTAGTGAATTTTACCCAAGAGTTGGCAAGTCTTTTATTCTTTGAAAGTCCTTTTACATAAATCTCGTCACCTGAAATCGCCACGTCAAGTATGCGGGGCGTACTCTGTCCTTTGCAGGTCATACTGTATTGCCGGGTTGTGACATTGGCAGGAGGAGTCACGAGATTGGACATCAGTTTCTTGACGGTAACCGCCCAGTCTCCATAATTGCTCAGATATTTACCGTTCACCGTAACACCTAAAATTTCATCGTTCGACCCAACGCCCTCCATTTTCAGCACCTCACCGTCCCAAGTGAAGTCAAAACTGTTTTCAGTTTCAGCCACAACCTCATATCCTCCATCTTTCATTTTCAGGCGATTCAGCGACAGCAGACGCTCTGCACCATCTGCGCTTTCATCGTCTCCTCCGTTGTCGTCTTTGGCAAAGAGTTGTGGAAATTTAGCAGTGTATTTTCCTTCGCCCACCTTGTCAAGTTTCATCCACGACTGACTATCGTAACCCGAAATCGGATTATAGACATACAAACAGCCGTCTGTTCCTTCAACAATTTTGGAAACCAAGCCTTCATATACGCCTTCTTTTCCACCCGTCCAACTTGACACCCATGATTCGCTGCTGCGGTACATATTGTCATGAAGTGTACCTGCTGGTGTTTCCACGATTTGTGCAGAAGTTGTAAGGCTCATGGCCAATGCACAAATAGAAAATAATTTTTTTTTCATAATCGAATATTTTAAAAGTTGATGTATTAGAAATCCAATCCCAGGCCAGCCATGAAACAACTGTTGCCCATGTCGGAAGTTTTCATTATATATGCACCGTTGAAGCGGAATCCATTGTGTTTGAAACCTGCACCAACTGTGAAATGACCAAGATCGTGATCGCCATATTCGTAACCTGTCCTTACGGAAACCATATCATTGTAAGTGTATTCAACACCACCTCCCGCCATCATCACCTTGGACTCTGATGGCTGGAAAAAATATCGCATGGCCAAAGCTGTACCCAATTTGTGTTTTGTTGCCACTTCTGTCATCAGTTCACCGCCAACAGCCATATGTGTGGGCAGTGAGGTTTTGAAACCATTTCCATAATCGAGTTTCGGCCCCATTGCCCCCACTTTTGCATTCAGTATGAGGCTTGCTGGTTTCCGTGCTATCATTATCCTGTCTTTTCGATAAACTCCACCAATAGTAAACGCCCCACCAGTAGCATTTTTTGAAAGATGACTGAAAATAACAGAACCGGTGGCATAGGCAGAAAAACCATTGCCGATCATGTAAGCATAACCGAAATCGATAGTCCAATCGTATGGTTTGTAATCTTTTGTAGGCTCGCCCATAGAATCATAACCTTTGAACTTTAGTCCGCCAGCATATTTGAAACCGGTAAAGGCAGCATGCCGCCCAGCCAATTTACAACCCACTGAGGCTGTATATAACCCAAAGACTCCCTCTGCACTTCCATCTTTCTCAAACACGGATGCAGAAGCATCTGCCGTAAACTTCTTGCCAGAATAGAATAGGGCTGGCGGATTGCTGTAAAGATACATTCCTTCGCTGCCTGTCAGCACATTGCCCATAGCGGCCGTTCTTGCATCTGTATTCACAGACAATACAGCCTGGCCTTGCGCCTTAGCCTGCACAGTGTAGAAGAGTGCTGCACAAACCATTAATTTCATATATTTTGCATTCATTTTTTACAGAATTATCGTTTGATGAACATTTGTGTGTGATCTCCCTTGCTTGTACGCACGGTAAGTTTGTATGTTCCTGAACTCAACTTGCCAAGATCCAGTGTTGCCACGTTCTTGCTGTCGGGCACCACGGTGGCCGTCATGATGCGCTCACCCACTGTAGATGTAACGACAAATTCAGCTTGAGTAATCTCCGGATTGAGCAATGCGTTCACGTCGCGTTTCACCGGAACAGGATATATGGCATATACAGGATCGGCTTTTCTTTCAACCACACGAATTTGGAAAGAGCCATCGGAAGATGACTGTCGGCCATCGGAAGCCACAACACCTATACGCGTAACTCCCATTGTCAAAGCTTTGACCTGAATATTGTCGTTGGCAATTCCTGCAGATACGACATTACCATTGTTTACATTCACCTTGTAGGTAAGTCCTTTGCTGCCACTACTTGTGTAATGTCCCTGTAAAGGAATGTTTACGGTTCCTTCGTCAAGTCCAATGATGTAATCTCCAAATGGTTTTTCCAGTTTAGGAGCAATATATTTGTAGATCTTGAAAGTAAAAGTCTTCTCAGTTTTAGCACCCAAATCATCAGACAAAACAAATGTACAACTGTGTTCGCCCGCATCAAGCACAGGTACGACAGTCACCGTTATCGCATTGCCTACTTGCTTGAACGATACCCCTTTGGTTTCACCGGAAGTTTTAACATCCCAATTATGCCCATCTGGATCATCCACCGTAAAAGTAAAGGTCTTTTGGTCGCTACTGCTCAATTCTACAACCTGCTCGGGGAACCCTATCGCATTCGGGGCATGATTGAGTTTGGTCTTGCATTTCTCTATTACAGGATCGGAAGTATGTCCCCATCTATCGACAGCTACCACAGCCACGTAATATTCCTTATTGTCAAAGAGACGTTCAAAAGTAAACTTCAGCGTTTCACCCAATTTATGTCCAATGCCATTGATTTCGCGATAGTTCATGCCTTTGATGTTATCAGCATTCAATTCGTTAGGGCTTAAATAAAGCCTATAGAATGCAGCCGTTTTTCCTTCATCTTTTGCAATGCCCCATTCCACATCAATATTTATGAAATCGGGAGTAATATTCAGCGACGGAACACGTTCCGGTGCAATCTGTGTGTCAGACTCAAATGCAGCTTCGGCATCAATGTAGCCTTTGCCCAATTTACCTCTATACATCGGGTTTGCCTCATCAATATTGACAGGAAGATAAGCCGAAACAAGCCTTGACTTTAGTTCTTCATTAGTGAAACCTTCCTTTCCATAATACGACAAGATGAGGGCTGCAATACCAGAAACATGAGGACAGGCCATGGAAGTTCCCTGCAGGAAAGCATAGCCGGAAGCATCCGTTTCCTTGGGAACCGTACTCAAGATTCCACCTTCGGTTCCAAAAGTATCTTGGTCACCACCTGGTGCCATGATAGTTACCCAGTTGGCATAGTTGCTGTAACTTGCTTTGCTAAAGTCCCAAGCCATTCCCGAAACAGAAATAGCACGGGGATAACAAGCAGGATAGGCAGCAAACTCCTTGTTTTCGTTGCCGGCAGCAAAAATAATCACACCGCCTTTCATAGGAGAATCAGGCCTTTGGTTTCCTTGTGGGTCGCAACCGGCATTGTCAATAAAATAGTCGATGGCTTCTTTGACAGACCGTGGCAGCTCGGTGACACCCGACTTGGAAGAATATCCCCACGAACTCTGACAAATGGTGGCTCCATTGTCGGCCGCATACTTGATGGCAGCCGCAGAATTACCCTGCTCGTTCGTCTTGCTGAAAATCTGACAACTCATCAGCCTCACTCCACTGCCTTCGGTTCCGTTTCCGCCGGCAATACCTGCCACACCCTTGCCATTGTTGTTGCGAGCACCAACAATTCCGGCCACATGCGTGCCGTGCCCGCCATCATCCGGAGCAACCGTTCCTACAGTTACTCCTTTAACGGTAGTGAAGTTGTAACCATGTATATCATCGACAAAACCGTTTCCATCGTCATCAACTCCCTGCTGGCCATGCAATTCTTTTTCATTGACATAAAGATTGTCTTTCAAATCTTCGTGAGCAATGTCAACACCACCGTCAACAACCGCTACAACGACATTGCTTTTGCCAGTTGTGTACTTCTCCCAAACAGGCCTTACATTACAATCCGCACCAGCTTTTGCACGAGAGTTAACAGAGCCGTCATTATAATAGTTCCATTGTTTATTCAAAAAAGGGTCGTCGAAAGTTCCAGCAACAGGTTGTGCACCCACAGCCCGACCCACGTCTGCAACCGGAACAACCTTAGCCACAGGAGCCACCATTGGAACGATGCGCTCTGCGCATTCAATATCTTCCACTTGGCTGAATTGCTGAATCACGGATGACACGTCTTTGCTTTCATCAAAGTAAATCGTGTACCAGCGATCGAGCCCTGCCGCAACAGTACGGGGTTCATAAATACCGGCAGGCTTGAACACACGTTCCATTCTATAAGCCCCCGTTGACTGCACCGCCTTGGCCATAGCAGAGGGCACGTTTTGCATTTCCACCTCACCACTTTTCGATTTGCACATTGCATAATTACACCCAGATGCCAACTTAACATTGATGCGGCCTTTTACAGCAAAAATATCTTTGTCAATAACTACTGCACGAGTGCCAGCGGCAGCGGGTTCAACCTCAAGACTTTCTTGACATGACGTAGTAAACACAACGTTCACCACTGCACAAACACACAAATATATTACAGATTTTTTCATACGTATCATTTTTATTAGCGTCCTACACTCATTCTTTTCAATACCGACTTCACCATGGACATTCTCCTCTCTTTACTTCCTGCAAAGATATCCTTCTTGTAAAGCACGCTTATCTGCATAACGGGCTGTCCACCATTCATGTCGGCAAACTTACCGCCACTGATTGCCAGTGTCAGATTGTCGGAACGGCGTGCATACACATGGTGCATTCCATTGTAGCCTATAAATTCAAAGTCGTTCGAAGTGAGCAGTTGGTTGAACTCCTTTGTCACAAACCATTCCCGACCATGCTGCCAAATACCCAGATTAGGATTGCTGAAACTCAAACTATATTGCTCTACGCTTCTTACCTTGTCTGCAGGAGCAGGAAATTCTCCACCTCTCATATAGAAGAAATAAGTGCGTCCAACCAATACCGGATCGGTTGTTTTGAAAGCAAGCGCCTCTATTTCCCTGCTCTTGCTTATCTGCCGACCTATTTCTTCACTGTTCTGGCTCTTTTCGTATGCTTCTACATCTTCTATCTTTTTATCTGTCTTATCGAGCAAATGAAGCGGACCAAGTTCCAAACTCTCGAACGTTTCATAATCACGATCCTGAATGTGCATTTGGTTGAAAAACAGCACAACACTGTTGTTGCTTTCCAGAATGTCCACATCCATTGTCATGAGTTCCGTCTGATTGACATAGTGGTTGGGATCCTTTGCATCTCTTTCATAGCCATTTGCCTTTACGTACTCCTGAAATTCGGGGGTGCGCACCGCATCTACTCCTTCTTTTACAAGCGACCTCGTGAAAATACGTGTAGGCATAAAGTTCTGCGTGTCGTGAACATAGAACACCTCTTGAAAAAGCGGAGAGGGAGTTCTGAAGATATAAGTTTCCTCATACAAGTCCATCGTGGGGTCGGGAGCACCATATTCTGTCAACATGCCGCCTCTACGATATTCAAAGTCCATCATTTTGAAAAGACTGAAAGGCGTACCCGGATTGCAAGCCAAAACAAATGTGGATACACCAGGCTGCTTCACGGTCACATCTGTATTCTTTCCACCTTGTACAATGGAAAGTTTGAAACTACGCTCTTTTGCACCATAGTTGGCTTCGGAAATAAACTTCAGTGCACGTTTTTTCTTGACAATCTTCACCCAGACATTTTCCGCATCTGGCTTTATTTCATATTCGGCACCATCTTCGTTTATATCTACCATGGTAACACCACCATTCTGGGGCAATATGATTTCATTGTCTTGAATCTTCAAGATCTGATCGCTTGCACTTTGCCTAACAGTAATCTTCTCAACTGCCAAACCTCCGTCTACAAGGATATACGTGCTTCGCTCACCACTGCCATTGTTCGCATCTACTTTTACGTTCAATTCATGGTCGTTCTGTGTCAAATGCACCCACGGCTGCGGAGAACTTACTATCCAATCCTTGCAGTTCGTGTTTACGGCAATAACTTTCTCGCCCATCTGGTTGGTAAACGTTATCTCTTTTTCGGAAACACTGAGTTGGGGCTGGTGGAAATCAACAGTCTCAGAGCAGCCTGTTGTCATCGCCGCAAAGAAGCAGACAACAGCCAGATGCAGCATTTTATAATATGATATACGCATGTCTAACATTTTTTATCGGGATTTATACAACTCATCAAAACTTCAACAGTCTTTCTGCTGCCTTAAACTTCTTGACCAGTTTTTCCTGTGCCTCGATGGCCTTGCTACCCGCGCCCACTGCGGTTGTATCATAGTTGTAGAGCATTGCAAGCACAGGCTGATTGTTGTCAACCACACCGGTCACAGCAATAAACAAGTGGTCGCGTTCTCTTGCAAAAAAGTGTGTGTTGTTTGCTGTTCTAACATAAGAGAAGCCCTCTTCGCTCATCTTCTTCTTCAATTCGTTGGTAACAATCCATTTGGAACCATATTTCCAAAGTCCAAGATCTGTGTTTTTGAACAAGAGTGCTCCAATCTGAACGCTGCCCAAATTAGGATCGGCCTTACCTTCAGCGTCTGTAGTAAAGAAGATGTGGATACGACCATAAGCCTGTGTTTCACTTCCGTTCAGTACATACTGAATCTGAGCCACTTCTGTGGGGTTATGCTCATTCATCGTGCGTTCTTCTTCACGACTGCCAGCTTTCTGTTCATACTTTTCCACTTCAGCAAACTTCACGTCAGGTTTTTGGAGAAGCTCCAATGGATAGAAAGGAAGCTTGTCGAAGGTCTTGTATTCACCGGGCTGTTTCAAAACGGGGGTAAAAGTGAGGTTTACACCTTGACTTTCCGGTTTTTCGGAAACATAAACCTTCAAGGCCAGCAAATCCGTTTCATTCAGATATTCTCTGTCTGATTCCGAATTGCTGCGCACATAGCCATTGTTGATTAGGAATTTTTCGAAGGCCTTGTCCTTCACAGCCTTCACAGCCTGCATACCATCGCCAATGGTAATGATCTGAGAACTGGTGATTCCATCAGGACTGCAGTATTGCATCAATGTAAATATAGGAGAAGGTGTAACAAACGTATATGTCTCTTCAAGGCCAAAGGCGGGATAGGCGGCTTGATAATCGCGCATGTAACTGCCTCGTCCCAGTTCGTATTCCATGATTTTGTGTACGTCTTGGGGGAAACCTGGGTTGACGGGTAGGATATAACGCTGAAGTCCAGATTGGGAAACTGTGATTTCGCGAGTTTTGTCACCGCTCTTTGCATACAACTTCACATTGCGAACATCGTCAGTAATGTTCTTCTCTGCCACCAACTTGATTTCTTCGTCAAATTGGTATATCCTGAGCCAATCAACCTCTTCGCTGGTTATTACATCATATTTTGACGCATTGGTCGTGATGTCGATTATCTTTTCACCTCCTGACTGCGGGAGATAGATTGCTTCCGGCATCACCTCCAACAAAATGTCGGCCGCACTCTGGCGCATTTCTATCTTTCCCGTGGCCCCATTGGCATTTACAATTACATGGCTGGTACGTTCCGTTCCCATCTTGTTTTCGGATGCTCTGATTTTCAAGACATTTCCATCCTGCACTATTGCAACCCAGTCGCCTTCATGTGGCGAAGAAGCCGTCCACTTGTCTTGATTGGTGTTTACAGTGATGTTTCTCTCGTTGAAGCCTTTGTCAAAAACAATACTGCTCTCGGAAAGAACCAACGTCGGCAATTCAAACTCATCTTCTTTTGCACACGATGATACAAAAAGAAGGAATCCCCCCAACAAAAGAGGAAGAAAGTTTTTTTTAAGTTTCATATTTTC
>JALFBL010000121.1 GCA_022773395.1 Prevotella sp. | reverse complement strand
ACTCGTTTGTAAGGAACGCCGCCGACGTGAAAGCCGTACAGCAAATCTTGGACAAATACGGAAGCGACATCAAAATTATCGCCAAGATTGAGAATCAGGAAGGCGTAGATAACATCGACGAAATCATAGAAGCGGCATACGGAATCATGATTGCCCGTGGCGATTTGGGCATTGAAGTGCCCATCGAGCGCATTCCGGGCATTCAGCGCAGAATCATCCATAAATGCATCAAGGCCAAAAAACCGGTTATCGTGGCCACACAAATGCTGCACACCATGATCAATAACCCCCGCCCCACGAGAGCGGAAGTAACAGACATAGCCAATGCCATTTATTACCGCACGGACGCTTTGATGCTGAGCGGAGAAACAGCCAACGGCAAGTATCCTGTAGAGGCCGTACAAACGATGGCCGCCATAGCAGAACAGGCAGAGGCGGACAAGATGAGGGAACACGATGTGGAAGTGCCGCTGGGCAAAAATCCCGACGTGTACGAATTTCTGGCGCACAATGCCATTGAGGCAACGGAAAGACTGGGCGTGAAAGGCATCATCACGGACAGCAAATCGGGAAGAACCGCCAGAAACCTGGCCGCCTTCCGTGGCCCAACCCCCATTCTTGCCATTTGCTACAAGGAGAAACTGCAACGATGGCTTTCCTTGAGCTATGGGGTGATTCCCATTTTCCAACACGACGAGATAGGCCCGCAGGAACAATTCATCGCAGCCCTACGCATGTTGCGCCAAAAAGGTTACTTGAAGATGGAGGATAAAGTTGCCTATCTGAGCGGAAGTTTCGGCAAGGGGGCAAGCACCACTTTTCTCGAAATCAACCGTGTGCAAGAGGTTTTCGACAGATCCTACCAATTCCATCTGCCCAACAAGGGAACGGAACTATAACCCCATGTCGCCCTCATGCAGCTGCATCCTCTGTTACGCATAGCCTTTGCACTGGCCGTCGGCATCCTTGTGGGCGATGCACTCAGCGAAAAACTATCGGCGGGAATGTGGATAGTGGCGACTGTGGCCTCATTGTCCATGGCCATCGGCACCTGGAAACATTGTCTTGTGCAAGGGTGTGTCATCATGGTGACCGTATTTTGCACAGGCGGTCTGTTGGCCGAAAGAGCGCGGACAAATGCGGATGTAAGGCTGGCGGAAGGATATGTAAACTATGAGGCGGTGGTGATCAGCCAACCAACGGTGGCCGGAAAAGTGGTGAGATGTGACGCTGTGATTGCCAATACCGAATATCCCACCAAGATAAAGGCGAACATCTGGGGAGATGCCCGAAGCAGGAAGCTGTGCATTGGAGACGGAATCACGGCCACATCGGTCATGGAGGAACCACGAAATTTCAGAAAGTCCTCATTCGACTACCGACGGTATCTGAAGAACCAAGGATTTGCGGCAACCACTTTCATTGCTTCCGGCAACTGGACAAAAAGCCGCGTCAGGCTCGACCGCCTGTCATGGGTTCTGCGCACGCAATTGGCCGCCTTGAAATTCAGACAGCGGCTGTTGGGAAAATACAGAGCATCGGGACTGGCCAACAAAACACTTGCAGCAGCGGCAGCCATGACATTGGGCGACAAATCGGCCGTTTCCAAGGAGATGAAAAACGAGTATTCCATATCGGGTGCTTCTCATCTGCTGGCACTTTCTGGACTGCATCTCGGCATCGTCTATGCCGTTCTGTCCATATTTTCTTTCGGCAGGAAATACCGTTGGCTGAACGAAACGGTTATCTTGCTGGCCATTTGGGGATATGCAGTAGTAACAGGGCTATCACCTTCGGTTGTCCGCTCTGCCTTGATGGTGAGCATTTATGCACTGATGAGCATGGCCCATCGCGACAAAATGAGTTTGAACGTACTTTCGTTCGCCGCCATTGTCATGCTGATGGCCAATCCGCTGAACATCTATGACGTAGGATTCCAAATGTCGTTCATGGCTGTGACAGCCATACTGGTGTTTTACAAACCGATATACGGACGCTTGCCGGACATTCAAAACCGGGGGTTGAAATGGGTGTGGCAACTAATGGCGGTAAGCCTTGCGGTGCAAATAGGCACCGCCCCTTTGGTGGCGCTTTATTTCGGGCGGTTTTCCTGCTATTTTCTGCTCACCAACCTGATAGCCATTCCTCTGGCAACGGCCATCATCTATTGTGCCATGGGCGTGGTGGTGCTGTCGGCCGTGCCTGTCCTGCAAGGGTATGCCACAACGCTTTTGGCAACGGTGGCAAAGGCATTGAACAGCGCACTGGCGTGGATTGCAGGACTTCCAGGCGCAAGCATTGATGGGATACATATCAATGGACTGCAAACTTTGATGATATATGTCGTCATTTCCGCATCTTACCTGCTGCTATCCCGAACGGGAACAGCGAGGCGGAAACGGGAAGAAGACACCGCTCCCTCGCGCGGCTGGAAAAGAAAATGAAATATTTCGGATGAAAAAAAGTTATACGGTTATATGCAAATGATGAAACGCTACTTTATATTTCTCTGCTATGACGGTACGGACTACCACGGATGGCAAATACAGCCCAACGGGAACACCGTACAGGAAGAACTGCAACGGGGACTGTCAACCATTCTGCGGGAAGAAACAACTGTGACAGGGGCAGGAAGAACCGACACGGGGGTGCACGCAAGGGTGATGGTGGCACATTTCGATTCTTGCAAGAGCATCGACTGTCACCAATTGACCTATAAACTGAACAGGATCCTGCCACGAGACATCGCCGTAAGCCAAGTGGAAGAGGTAAGTGAGGAAATGCACGCACGATTCAGCGCCACCTCGCGCACATACCATTATTATATACACACCGTGAAAAATCCGTTCCAGAGAAAATATTCTTGCGAGCTTCACTACAACTTGAATTTTGAAAAGATGAATGAGGCTGCGGAAAAACTATTGGAATATGAGGATTTCAAGGCCTTCAGCAAAAGCCATACAGACGTAAAGACAACACTGTGCCGTGTGACGGAAGCACGGTGGATCAAGACTTCCGAGCATGATTGGCACTTCAGAATCACTGCCAACCGGTTTCTAAGAAACATGGTGCGGGCCATCACGGGTACACTGATTGAAGTGGGAAGAGAAAAAATGACGGTAGAGGATTTCTGCAAAGTGATTGAAGGAAAGAAAAGAACGGATGCGGGAGAAAGTATGCCGGGAAATGCCCTGTTCTTGGAAAACGTAAATTACGGGCAGGAAGAAGACAAAAAATGTTTCTGAAACCCAAAGTCCAGCAACTTTTGACAAAGAGGCTGAATCTGTGGCATTTTTTCATGAATTATTCGGAACGGATGGATGATTTGTCATATATTATTCGTATTTTTGTAACGGCTTATTGACTTAATACCATCAAAAATGGACATGACAGACAAGTATCTTGAGTTTCTGCGATTCTCAATCGATGAGAACGAAGGCACAGCCATCAACACAGAGGGGATGGATTGGGAAGGACTGTTTGAATTTGCTTACGAACAGACGCTGACCGGGGTAATATACCACGGCATTGAAAAACTGAGGGAATCGGACAGTCGCCCCAATGATGAACTGGCTCTGAAGTGGTTTGTCATGAGCGAGAAAATCAAGAAAAAGAACATTACCCTGAACATGGTGGCGGCCAAACTCACGGAAAGACTGGGCAAGGCGGGATTCAAGAGTTGTGTGTTGAAAGGGCAAGGAAATGCGCTGATGTATCCGAATCCTTACATGCGCAATGCCGGTGACATCGACATTTGGCTCGACGGAAGCAAAAAAGACATCATCGCGTTTGTCAGAAAAAAAGCCCCCGATGCAATAGCACGCTATCACCACATAGATTACCCCATCATCAAGGATGTGGAAATAGAGATACACTACTCGCCAACATTCAGCAACAACATCTTCAATGATATTCCCATGCAGAAATTTGTCCGTGAACACCGTCATGACCAATTTGACAATTGGGTGGAACTGCCTGAAGATACGGGACAAATTTGCCGCCCCACAGACAGTTTCAACCGCATATTCCAATTGTCGCACATCATGCGCCACTATATCAGGGAGGGCATCGGCATCAGACATTTCATGGACTACTATTTCCTGTTAAAGCGTGGCTTTACAGAAGAAGAACGCATTCAAGACGAGAAAACCATCCATCGGCTGGGAATGAAAAAAATGGCAGGAGGAGTGATGTATGTGCTGAAAGAAATGTTCCTGATGGACGAAAAATACATGTTGGTAAAGCCCAACGAACACGTCGGCAATAAATTGATTCAGGAAATTCTGTTGGCTGGAAATTTTGCCAAGCATGATGAACGCTATCAATACAACAGCAACAACAGACTGAAGAACTACCAAAACCGCGTGAAACACACGCTCGACAATTTCAGACTCTTCCCCTCGGAAGCATTGGGAGTAATCACCTTCCCAATGTGGAGACAGTTCAGAAGTCTCAAATAAAAATTCATCTTTGTTTTGTTCTTTTTCTAAATTCGTTTATCTTTGCATCATAATAAAAGCATTTTATGGTACGTAATATATTTAAAGGACTTGGTATTGCCCTCGTCACCCCTTTCTTGGAAAACGGGAAAGTCGATTTTCCGGCCATCAAAAAACTATTGGAATATCAGGTTTCAAACGGTGCTGATTTCATTTGCATTCTTGCAACGACAGGAGAGACACCAACCTTGAGTCAAGAAGAAAAACACGAAATCAAGAATTTTGTCGTTGATGCCATTAACGGGCAACTGCCCATCCTGATGGGATGTGGGGGAAACAATACGGCAGCAGTAGTGGAAGAACTCAAAAACAGCGATTTTCAGGGAATTGACGGAATATTAAGCGTTTGCCCCTATTACAACAAGCCCTCTCAAGAAGGATTGTACCAACATTTCAAAACCATTGCATCGGCAACGCAACTGCCTATCGTCCTTTATAATGTACGTGGACGAACGGGAGTGAATATGCAAGCGGAAACAACCGTAAGACTGGCAAACGACTGCACGAATATTGTTGCCATCAAAGAGGCGAGCGGTGATTTGGAGCAAGTTGACGAAATCATCAAGAATAAACCGGATGGTTTCGACGTGCTCAGCGGA
Organism: Prevotella sp.; assembly: GCA_022773395.1. Taxonomy (GTDB): domain Bacteria; phylum Bacteroidota; class Bacteroidia; order Bacteroidales; family Bacteroidaceae; genus Prevotella. The sequence goes on along the minus strand of JALFBL010000121.1, from coordinate 18,568 downwards.
GACGACGCTTTGACATTTCCAATGGTGGCCTGTGGAGCAGTGGGAGCCATTTCAGTAATCGGCAACGCATTGCCCAAAGAAATATCAAGGATGCTCCACTTGGAAATGGACGGGAAATTTGAAACTGCCCGTAAAATACATCATCGCTTCACCGACTTGTTCAGTCTGCTGTTCGTTGACGGGAATCCTGCCGGCGTAAAGGCAATGCTTCACCACATGGGTTTTATCAACAATGTGCTCAGACTGCCGCTTGTGCCCACTCGTCTCACCACTTCGCAAAAAATCTCAGATATTTTGAAAGACTTGAAGATATAACGCGAAAGATTTGAGGATATCGTTAGAGAACCTGAAGATATTGCTTGAAAAACTTGAGGGTATCGCATGCATTATCCATACAAACAGGAATTTAAAGACAGACAACTTAAAATATCAAAGCGGATGACTTAAAGAACAAGAAGTCTTTATTTTATCCGCTTATACAATTCAGACAGAGCAGCCCGGGCAATCCCCATCTTCTCCAAAGCCAACAACTCTTCTTTTGCCTTATCATATTTTTTCTCCAATAGCAAGACATCTATCCTGTTCAACAAATAATCCTTATTCGTGGGATCTCGTTTAATGGCCTCGGAATAATCATATTCTGCCAACGAATACATCTGACGCTCTTTCTCCATGCCTGCACGGGCAGCATAAGCCAGAGCATTCTCTGGATTTTGCTGAATCAACAAATTGATTTGATCCATCGCCTCGGTATATCGCTTGTCTTTCTGATTGAGCAACGCAAGTCCCAAGCATGCCTCAAAATGGAAAGGCACAATGGCAAGCAAATTTTCATAGTCTATTCTGGCAAAATTGTACCGCCGCAATTGTTCATTGGTATAAGCGCGATAGAAAAGTGCCGCAATATTCTTCGGATTTTTCTCCAGCACAACGTCATATTCTCCTTTTGCGTATTCCCATTGTTGCAACTGCATATTGCAGGATGCTTTTTTCAACCTCAAATCCACTGAATCGGGAAAATATGACAGCAGTTCCGTTGCAAGTCTCAATTCGTCGCGCAGGGTCTTAACGTCTTGTGCAAAGGCATCGTTTGGCAATGAAAACATTCCCAAGACCAATAGGAAAATATATCTGATGCTCAAATTCTTCATACTTGTAAATATATGTTTGACGTTTTAATATGAAACAGATTCCTTCACAAATTATCAAGCCTTGGCAATGTAATCCACAATCCACTCCCCCACCTCCTTTGTGCCATAAGCCTTTTCGCCCACAGCTTGAATGTCAGGCGTACGCACCTTGGCACCAATACTTTCGTTCACCGCTTTGCGCACAAGCACAGCCTCCTCGTTCAAATGCAAATATTCAAGCATCATGGCCGCTGAAAGTATTTGCGCTAAAGGGTTCGCAATGTTCTTACCTGCCGCTTGTGGCCACGAGCCATGAACAGGTTCAAACACAGGTGTGCCGCTTCCTGTCGAGGCAGAAGGCAACAATCCCATGGATCCGGATATACACGACGCTTCGTCTGTGAGTATATCTCCAAAAGTATTTTCCGTAACGATAACATCAAAAAACCTGGGATCTGCTATCAATCGCATGGAAGCATAGTCAACAAACATATAGTCTGTTTTCACATCGGGATAGACCGGTTCCATTTCTTTGGCAATCTGTCGCCACAACCTACTAGATGCCAAGATGTTCGCCTTGTCAACCACCGTAAGATGGCGGTTGCGTTTTTGGGCACATTCAAAACCTACTTTCAAGATGCGTTCTATTTCGGTTCGGGTGTAACAATTGGTATCATACGCCTTGTCGTTGCCCTGATACCGCTCACCGAAATACATTCCGCCCGTCAATTCTCTAATGCAGACGAAATCAGCACCATCTATCAACTCTTTCTTGAGCGGACTTTTATGGAGCAAACAAGGAAAAGTTTGGATGGGACGGATGTTGGCATACAGTCCGAGTCGTTTCCGCATCGCCAGCAGTCCTTGCTCCGGACGCACCTTTGCAATAGGATCATTGTCGTATTTGGGATCACCGACAGCTGCAAAAAGAACAGCATCTGCATGTTCACAAATCTTGAATGTCTCTTCGGGAAACGGATCACCCACCTTGTCAATCGCATCCGCTCCACACAAAGCCACCTTATACGATACGTGATGCCCAAACTTTTCAGCAACCGCATCAACAACGGCGACACCTTGTTTCATGATTTCCGGACCGATACCATCACCCGGCAACACTGCTATTTTATATTCCATAAACCATCTAAATACATTGTGAAACTATCGTATTTCATTCATCCCTGCAAAACATATAAGCACCTCCCCTTCTCTTCATGAGCAAATGCCATTAAAAGGCAGCCCCCCCTTCGGGTAGTGGTGGAGGAATCGGCATATCCCTTTCCCCGTTGAGTTTGGAACCAATAAGCTCGCCTCCATCTTCCGGAAAGTTGACGGATGCATCCTCCGGATTCTGAAAACGGGTAAACTCGCCACGGAAATGCAAAAGCACATCGCCTGTCGCTCCCTTACGATGCTTGGCAACAATGATCTGAGCCATTCCATGCAAATCGTTTCCATGCTCATCTACATAAAGGTGATAGTATTCCGGGCGATGCACAAAAAGCACCATATCTGCATCTTGCTCGATTGCTCCCGATTCGCGCAAATCGCTCAACTGCGGCCTTTTCCCTTCTTTCCCCTCACGGTTTTCCACGGTACGATTCAACTGTGACAAGGCCAAAATAGGAATATCAAGTTCTTTTGCCAATCCCTTCAGTGAACGGCTAATCGTCGAAACTTCCTCCTGTCGGCTTCCAAAACGGGCACCATTTGCATTCATCAGCTGCAAGTAGTCAATCATGATCACCCTCACCCCCTTTTCACGCACCAATCGGCGAGCCTTCGTCCGAAGTTCAAATATACTCATACCCGGTGTGTCGTCAATATATATGGGAGCGCCCTGCAGTCGTCGGATGTTGCGGTCAAGACGTTTCCATTCTTCATCGTCCAACTGTCCATTGAGAATCTTTTTACCCGAAATCTCACAGACATTTGAAATCAAACGGTTCACCAATTGCACATTATTCATTTCAAGCGAGAAGAACGCTATCGGTATTTGGTTATCCACTGAAATGTTCTTTGCCAAGGACAGGGCGAACGATGTCTTTCCCATCGCCGGTCGTCCGGCAATAATCACCAAATCCGAAGACTGCCATCCCGCCGTCATATCGTCGAGTTTCGTGTATCCCGTAGGAATACCGGTCAGTCCCCCTGAATTTGCGGCAGCTTTCGACAGAATGTCAACCGCCTGCTTCAACACAGGGTCAATCTGCGTATAGTCCTGCCGCATATTCTTCTGCGACAATTCAAAGAGCGATCCTTCCGCCTCTTGCATTAATTCGTCAACATCCACTCCTTCATCAAATGCCTTCGTTTCGATCACGCTGGCAAAACTGATGAGTTGCCGGGCCAAGAATTTCTGGGCAAGAATCCTTGAGTGATACTCGATGTTTGCAGAAGAAGCAACATGCGAACTCAACTCAAGAATATAGGCAGGTCCTCCAACATCCTCCAGCGTTCCCCCACGTTTCAGTTCTTCCGTCACCGTCATGATATCAACGGGATTTTCGGCAATGCTTAAAGACTGGATGGCCTTGTATATCTTTTGATTGCGCGGTTCATAGAATGTTTCCGGGCGCAAGATTTCACTCACCACCGAGAAAGCATCCTTGTCAATCATCAACGCTCCAAGCACAACCCGTTCTATATCGGTAGCTTGCGGCTGCAAATGTCCGTAAGTGGAATCAATCGGAGTCTTATTTTTCTTTTCAGGCATCGTTTTTAATATCTTCTATATTTCAGTTTCAACGAAAAAAATCTCCATCATCGGAACGTTAGGGGTAGCAAATGCGAATCGTTCCAGCTGCATGCCCTACTTACTTGAATCGCCCTCCCTAAGGCAGCGACTGTTGTCTTGGAAGGTAAAAGTAATCGTCAATTGGATTGCAAAAGTAGCAATAAATACGTATCTTTGCAACGAATTTATGATTTTTATAATATGAAAACAAGAACTTGCGCTAAAATCAACCTGGGACTGAACATCGTCAACAAGCGAGCAGACGGATACCATAATCTTGAAACGGTGTTCTATCCCATTCCCCTATACGATGAAATAGAGATTGTCGAGAATCCCCATTCCCCCGAAAGATGCACCCTCGACATCAGCGGGATGAGCATTGAAGGCGATTCCAAGAAAAATCTTGTTGTCAGGGCTTATGACAGTCTGGCTGGAAGATTTCCGCTCCCCAATGTCCTGATAAGGCTGAAGAAAAACATTCCCATGCAGGCAGGGCTGGGGGGAGGTTCGGCGGATGGTGCCTACACGCTCCGCCTGCTCAACGAGATGTTCCGCCTTCACCTATCGGTAGAAGAATTGCAGGTGCAGGCTGCAAGCCTTGGGGCAGACTGCGCTTTTTTCATCACTTCGCAACCGTCATATGCCGAAGGCATCGGGGACATTCTCCAACCTGTCAACCTTGATTTACGCCATTACCACATAGTCATCGTCAAACCCGACATAGCCATTTCCACCAAAGAGGCATTTGCAGGAATCCACGTTGCACAACCGGAAAAATGCTGCAAAGAAATCATCGCCCAGCCCATAGGCACATGGAAAGACGCCTTGAAAAACGATTTTGAAACGACCCTGTTTCCCAAATATCCGCAAATAGCCGAAATCAAACGGAAACTTTATGAAGCAGGTGCCACCTACGCCGCCATGAGCGGCAGCGGCAGTGCCCTTTTTGGGATCTTCTCCCAAAAACCGTCAGACATAGAAAGCCGCTTTGAGAATTGTTTCACCGCCCTTCTGTAAGAACGATGGACTAACGACGAAACCGACACGGGTTATTCCATCACCTTCATGGTCATCTTACCCTTGGCAGAGACCAACACCTCAACCACATAGCTGCTCGGGCTATCGGGGATGCACAGTTGCGCCCGGTGATGGAAACCATCGGTGTCAGCCTTCACGAGGGTGATGTCGCTGAGGATGCTCTGCCGGAGATAAGCCTCAGGCACGAACAGTTTGAAGTCCTGCTTTTTGAAATCCTGCGAATAAACCTTCGAGGCACCATTGAAAACAGCCAGATGGATGGTATTGTCATAATATACATTATCCACTTCCACCCCTTCATCATTGTAAGTAGGCTTGACAACCTTATAGGTTGTTGGGTTTACCTGCACATACAAATGGTATCGTTCGCTGCCCAAAACAACGATGGAATCCCGCTTAATCACCTTGTTTTGATTGAGCGTCACATGCCGATTCATCCTGAAGAAATGCAGATCATCCGCATCCTCACTCTTCACCAGTTTGATTGTCTCGCCATTTTGGTTGACAAATTCAAAAAGGTGGGCACTTTGCCTGACAATGGGATATTTCACCAAATAAGCACCTTCGATCATCAAAGTGTCGGCAACAATCCTGAACCTTGCCGGCTGACTGATGGTGTCGGGATAAAAAATGGAGTCGCCTTTTGCCCTGAACGACGGAACACCCTCATCGGCATCCAGCCAGATTCCCTGCAACATCTGCTTTGCCTGAAGGTTCTCCTGCACGTCAGCAGATGCCTTGTCCTTGCCGTTCCTACACGCGACAATGACCACCGAAAGAAACAAAAAGTATATTATCTTCTTCATTTACTTTTCACACAGTTCATAACCGTCCGTCACATTCTATTCTACTGCAAAAGTAAACATATTATTCTGATTAAAGCCACAAAACCATTAATTTTTCTTTTCTCAAGGCGATTATTTGGTATTTCGGCAGAAATCACTTAATTTTGCATCGTGATTGAATTGGAAAGACATATTGAAATCTTGCTCCTCGACAATGATTGCGTGATTGTTCCCGAATTGGGAGGATTCATGGCATATCATGTGGAGGCGCGCTATGACGAGAGAGAGAACCTCTTTCTCCCCCCCCTGCGCAACATCGGATTCAATCCCAAACTGAAACTCAACGATTCATTGCTTGCCCAGTCGTACATTGAAGCCTATGGCATCAGTTACCCGGAGGCCGTCAACAAAATCAGCGAGGAAGTCAACGAACTGAAACAGGAACTTGACAACCAAGGTGTTTACACATTCAACGACTTGGGCTCTTTAAGTTTGAACGACAGTGGGAACTATGAGTTTTCACCTTGCGAGGCCGGCATTCTCACACCACATCTATATGGGCTTGGCTCCACCGAAATTCCATTTGACAAGAACGTGACAGCCGCTTCTGCCGAATGGCAAGCTCACATTGCCCAGACAAGAGAAGAAAAAACAAAAGAGACAACAGAAACTTTTCCGGCAGAAGACAAATCCACCCCTTTGGAAGAAGATGCCACACCGGAAGACCGCACCATCAGCATCCGCCTGAGCGTGCTCCGCAACACGGTGGCCATTGCCGCCGCCATCATCGCCTTTTTCTTCATCACCACTCCTTTGGGCACTTCCACGGGCAACATGGGTGCGCTCTGCAACATGGAAAGTTCACAATTTTTCAAGATACCTTCCCATCAGCCGCACGCCGACCAGAAGTTGGTTCTGAACCAGAGCCTGCAAAATGCCACAAGCAGCCCTTCCCAGAAGGCCGTGCAGCCATATCCCTCTTCTGCCCCATCTGCCACAAGCGGTGAAAACACGGCTGCCCAACATTATTTCAGCATCGTACTGGCCAGCCAGGTTTCGCAGAAAAATGCCCATGCCTTTGCCAGCCGTCTGAAAGAGAAAGGAATAGAAAATGTAAAAGTGCTTAAACGCAAAAGCGGCAACAAAGTGGTTTGCGGAACATTCGTAACCGAAGCGGATGCCTACAACGCGTTGCGCAAATACAAGAAGAACAACGATGAATTTAAAGAAGGTTGGGTTTACAAAGTAAAAGATGAAAAGAGTGAGATGTCCCAAATGTGACCATTTTATCACATTTGACGAAACAAAATACCAGGAAGGCCAGCGTTTGGTTTTCGAATGTCCGGAATGTGGAAAACAGTTCGGCATACGCATTGGCGTATCCAAACTGCACAACAGGCAAAAAGACGAGCAACCGAACGAGCAGGCGAACGAAAAAGGCTATGGGTCGATTGTGGTCATCGAAAACGTGTTCCACTACAAGCAGGTGATTCCTTTGCAATGGGGCGACAACGTGATTGGCAAATACCAGAAGGGAAGCCTTGTCAACACACCGATAGAAACCGCCGATCCCAGCGTGGACAACACCCATTGCGTCATCAACGTGAACCTCGACAAAAAAGGCAAAATAAAATACGTGCTCCGCGACGGTCCGAGCAACACAGGTACATTCGTGGACAATGAAATTCTGGGCGACCGTGAACACCGTGTGATTTCAGACGGTTCCCTGTTCACCATTGGCGCCACCTCCATCATCTTGCGAGGAGTGGGCGAGGAAGATTGAACCTCCTCCACTTTCCGATGCAAATCACCATCCCGTCATTCCGTCATCATCTCACTCTCAGTTTGTCTCCTACCTTCAACTGATAATCGGGTTCCAAGCGGTTCATTTTGTAAAGGCTCTTGAGGCGTATGCCGTAATACTGGGCAATCGAATACATGCTCTCGCCCTCCTTTACCACGTGCGGACGGTTCTTGTAGGCCTCGTCTGCCTTTTTCTGCTTTTTCTTCAGCCAAACAATTTCGTTGTTTTCCAGTTTGTCGCGGTAATCCCGCTCATTGTACCTGGCAATCTTTCTTCCGCTGATACCTATTTCCTCGCCTATACTCTTGAACGTGTCGCCCGGGCGTGCCTGCATGAAGTAGTTCTTGTTATATATATGTATAGGATGCAGCTGCTGATAGGTTTTCCGTCCATTGCTGTTGGCAATGAAACGGTCGTATGACTTGGCACGGTCCAGATCGTAGAGTTTATACAACTCTATCAAACCGATGAGTTTTTGCGCATACTGGGGATTCGTAGCATAGCCTGCCTCCTTCAATCCATGCGCCCATCCTTTATAATCGGTGGGATCCAACGAAAACAGTCTGCTGTAGCGTTTGTTGTTCACCAAAAACTTACTGTGGTCTTCAAAACTTTCCAAAGAGTTGCTGTAGGCCCTGAAACATTCCTGAGAAGCGTCGTCGTCGAAATAGACGGTGCGCCCTTTCCAGCCATGGCACTTGATGCCAAAATGGTTGTTCCCCTTGATAACAAGTTGGCTCTTTCCCGCCCCACTTTCAAACAGCCCCTGTGCCAGGGTGATGCTCGCAGGGATTTTGTAGCGAAGCATTTCCTCTATCGCCAAATCCTTGTATTGGTCTATATACGTCTGAAACTTTTGGTTCCACCGCATTGTTTGCGCCTGTACACCCAACGAACACAATGCACACAATATAACAAGATACCTTTTCATATTGTCTACAAAATTACAGCAAAATGCCTATATTACCAAAAATTTTGCTTACTTTTGCGCTTTCAATCATTCAGCATCATGGAAACAGGCATTAAAGGAACAAAAGAAGTCATTGTTACAGACCAGAACACGGCCATTGCCTTGGGCAGCGGAACTCTTCGCGTATTCGCCACCCCTGCAATGGTTGCCCTCGTTGAAGAAACCGCATGGAGAAGCGTGGCCGACGCATTGGAAGAGGGACAAGCCACCGTTGGCACGCTCCTCAACATCGCACACACGTCGCCGACACCCATTGGAGCGAAGGTTCGCTGTGAAACCGTTCTCACCGAAATCGACAGCCGGAGGCTGGTTTTCAAAGCAGAGATTTTCGACGAGAAAGGGTTGATAGGAAGCGGAACGCACGAACGGTTTGTCATCAACGAAGCATCGTTTGCTCAAAAAGCGGAAAAGAAAAAACAATAGCTGCCGGTTGAGGGTTGCTATCGGGAAGAAACCGCCAGAAAAAGAGGTAGAGACCAAAATGCAAACAAAAGTTTACGTTCGTTAAACCGCCACTCCTCTTTTTTCAACGGTTTTTGCTCAAAATAGAAAACCAACGGATAATCCGTTGAAAGAGAACGTCAAAATTCCATATTGTCCGGTTTGCCGAAAACATCGCCGGACAATGTTTTTAAGGCTCATATTGCATCCGTTGCAGGATGAAAAACCACCCGTCTGATACCAGGACGTCAGCCGTTGCCTTCCAAAGAATCATTCTTCGGCCAACAAAAAATCATCCCTTGGAAAGAGAAAAACCAAGGAAATTATAACAAACTGAAATTCAGTATTTTACAAAGCCCGTTTTGGAACTCGTATTTGAACGCCCGGAAAAAATATTTTCAAATACGCGCCATTTTGTGTTAACAGCCTCTCTATGTTTCTTAAAATATGAAAAAAGTCTCCACTCCACGTTCCCTTTCAATGTTTCTGTCGGGCAGTTTTCGCTCACCCCTTGCTTCTCAGCAGATTATCAATACTTTCAATCCCCTTTTCGGTACATATTCCGCGAATCACGACACAAACGTAATTGACAAAAATGTCACGTGGGGAAAATCGCTCGCACATTTTGGTAGAAATCACATGCTTCATCACACCGTCGCTGATTCTTGTCACAATCTCGTAATTCATATCAGGCAGAAAAAAGCCATGCTCCACCCCTTTCCGGATAAACTCTACCGAACGCTTGCGATTTTCATCGGCACATCGCTCGTGATAGGTGACAACCGACTTGTATTTATGCAATTCGGTAAAAAAAAGCGGATTGATTCTGCTCAAGTCTTCAAGATGTATTTTGATGGCTTCAATTACAATCTCCATTTCATTGGCTGCACTCAAGGCAAAATTGTCCAAATGCGCCATTCGCAAATGGGCATCTCTTTCCATGCCTTCGTACAGCAACTGCTCTTTGTTTTCATAAATCTCATAAAGCGTTCGCTTAGAGATAGACAGGGATGCGGCTATGTCGTCCATCTTCACCTTCTTTATCCCCTGCTGCTTGAACATATTCATTGCCTCGTCTAAGATTTTGTGTCTTAAATCTCGCCGATACGTGCTGATGTTAGTGCTATTTTGCATATAACTTTGATTTTCTGTGCAAAGTTAGTAAAAAATGAGAGAAAAAACTATTTTGAACAGATAGTTTTATGTAACTTTGCATTGTATTCTGCCAGGCCATGGCTGTGATTGCATGTAGAAAAGGAATGTTTTTTCACAGCATTGCCGCAAAAAGTACTGTGACAAAGACAATTGGCAAAGAAAAAAACAACAAACAAACAATATGGCAAAAATTTCAAAGGAAGCCGCTCTCGCATACCATGAGAACGGAAGACCCGGAAAGATTGAGGTAAAACCCACCAAACCCTATCGCACACAAACCGACTTGAGTTTGGCCTATTCGCCGGGAGTAGCGTTTCCATGCCTTGAGATACAGGCAAATCCAGATGATGTTTACAAATATACCGACAAAGGCAATTTGGTGGCGGTGATCAGCAACGGGACGGCCGTTTTGGGACTGGGAGACATCGGTGCCATGAGCGGAAAACCCGTGATGGAAGGAAAAGGACTACTGTTCAAGATATACGGCGGCGTGGATGTTTTCGACATCGAGGTGAACGAGAAAGACCCTGAAAAATTCTGTGAAGCCGTGGAAAAAATCGCTCCCACTTTCGGCGGCATCAACTTAGAGGACATCAAGGCCCCAGAATGTTTCTACATTGAAGAACGACTGAAAAGAACATTGGACATTCCGGTGATGCACGATGACCAGCACGGAACTGCCATCATCTCGGCTGCGGGACTGAAAAACGCGCTGGAAATCAACGGAAAGGACATTGAAAAAGTGAAAATCGTGGTGAACGGTGCAGGGGCAGCTGCCATTTCATGCACAAAACTCTATATGGCCCTTGGAGCCCAAAAAGAGAACATTGTCATGCTGGACTCAAAGGGCGTCATCACCACCAACCGCCCCAACCTGACGGAACAAAAGAAACAGTTTGCCACCGACCGTCAGGACGTGCACACTCTGGAAGAAGCACTGAAAGATGCCGACGTGTTTGTGGGACTTTCCAAAGGCGATGTGCTCACACAAGATATGGTAAGGTCTATGGCAAACCAACCCATCGTATTTGCCCTTGCCAACCCAATTCCCGAAATTTCGTATGAAGAGGCTACAGAAAGCCGGCCCGACGTACTCATGTCAACAGGACGATCCGACTATCCCAACCAGATCAACAATGTCATCGGGTTTCCCTATATATTCCGCGGCGCACTCGACGTGCACGCCACTGCCATCAACGAAGAAATGAAAATGGCTGCCGTCCATGCCATTGCCGACCTGGCCAAACAACCAGTGCCGGATGTGGTGAACGATGCCTACAAGGTGAACAACCTGAGTTTCGGGAAAGACTATTTCATACCCAAGCCCGTTGACCCACGGCTCATTACGGAGGTGAGTGCGGCCGTGGCCAAAGCGGCCATTGAAAGCGGTGTGGCAAGAAACGTGATCACCGACTGGGAAGAATACAAAAACTCGCTGAATGTGCTGCTGGGACAAGAAACAAAACTCACGCAGAAACTCTATGCCACGGCAACCGCCCATCCGCAGCGGGTGGTATTTGCCGAAGGAACGCACCCCACCATGCTGAAAGCCGCCGTACAAGCCAAGACGGAGGGCATCTGCCACCCCATATTGCTTGGCAACAACGAGCGCATAGAAAAACTGGCAAAAGAACTCGACCTGAACATGGACGGTGTGGAAATCGTGAATTTGCGCCACGACCGTGAAACCGACCGCAGAGAACGCTACGCACATGTCTTGGCAGGAAAACGGCAGCGCGACGGATACACGCTGGATGAGGCAAACGACAAAATGTTTGAGCCCAACTATTTCGGGATGATGATGGTGGAAAACGGAGATGCTGACGCTTTCATCACCGGACTTTACACGAAATATTCCAACACCATCAAGGTAGCAAAGGAAATTATTGGCATACTTCCCGGATACAGCCAGTTCGGAACCATGCACATTATCAACTCTCCGAAAGGAACACTGTACATTTCCGACACGCTGATCAACAGCAACCCTGACACGGACGAATTGGCCGACTTGGCAAAGCTGAGCGCAGGAAGGGTGAGATTCTTCAACGAGACACCCCATATCGCCATGATCAGCCATTCCAACTTCGGGTCCGACACTTCGGAAGATGCCAAAAAGGCACGCCGCGCCGTGGCCAAAGTGCAGGAACAGCATCCGCACCTGGCCATCGACGGAGAAATGCAGATTGGCATTGCGCTGGACAAAGAACTGCGCGACAAACACTATCCGTTCAGCCGTCTGGCTGGAAAAGACGTGAACACACTCATCTTTCCCAATCTTGCCAGTGCCCGATCGTCCTACAAAATGCTGCAGGCACTCACCTCGGATGTGGAAATCATCGGCCCCATCCAAACGGGCTTGAACAAACCCATACACTTCACCGATTTTGGAAGCAGCGTGCGCGACATCGTGAATGTAACGGCCGTGGCCGTAATCGATGCCTACGTCCACAAGATAAAGAAGAGCACGGCCATGGCCAAATAACGGCACCGAACCAACCGGCAACAAAGGCAACGGCTCTTGGGGAACACGCAAGGGGCAGCCACACATCAACCATGTGGCTGCCCCTTTCCACTTCAGGACGATGGAAAAACCGGTTATTCGCCAAAAAGTTCCGTCAAGGCCTTCTCCAATTTCTCGGAAAGCACCGTGGCAAGAAGCACTTTTCCGTCTTTGCCAATCAAATACATGGACGGAATCCACTGAATGCCATAGGCCTTGGCAATGCCCGTTTCGCGCAACTTCTTCAGTTCGCTTACCTGCGGATACACGATTTCGTACTGCCGGATGGCATTTTTCCAGATTTTCTTGTCCGTGTCGAACGAAACGCCGATGAACTCCACACCTTTCCCACCGAATTTCTGATACATTTTTTGAAGATGGGGAATGTCTCTCCTACAATCAGGACACCACGATGCCCAGAAGTCCAGCACCACATACTTTCCTTCAGCCAGTTCCCTGAAATTCAACATTTTGCCATCTGGATTCCTCAGATTGAAATCAGGAGCAAGCATTCCTTTCTTCAACAATTCAGTGGCATATTTCGCATCAGCGTCCTGCTCCTCGACCTGTGCGCTGGCCTGCCATACCGACAATGCGGCAAACAGGCCAATCATCATGGTTTTTACTTTCATATTTTAATTGTTTAATACTGCAAACGTACACATTTTTTTCTTTTCTCCATTCGTTTCGGGAAGAAATCCTTCATTTTAACGAAATTTATCGCCATTGAAGTCGTTGGAAGAAGAATATTATCGGCCGAACCAACGGATAATCCAAGAAATATATATAAATTTGCATGCAATTAATAACTCATTGTAAAAGAGAGAATATGTCAGGCAAAGAATATATAGAGAAAGAAAGCAGAAAGAATCCTTTTTTTGAAGAATATCATACACCGCACGACACGGTGCCGTTCCACCGAATCCGTGTGGAAGACTTTGAGGAAGCGTTCATGGAGGGTATCCGACGCGACAATGAACAAATAGAAAAAACAATCAGCAATCCCGAGAAACCAACGTTTGAAAACACGATTGTCAACACCGAGGAAGACAAAGACGGATATTACGATTTGCTGGGAAGAGTGAGTGCCGTGTTCTTCAACATGCTGAGTGCAGAAACCAACGACGAGATGGATGCGCTGGCGCAGAAGATGCAACCCATTTTGACAAAACACGCCAACGACGTGCGGTTGAACAAGCGTTTGTTTGAACGTGTAAAGACAGTGTATCGACGCCGTTCAAAACTAACGCCGGAAGAAAGAATGCTGTTGGAAAACTGCTATGACGGATTTGTGCGCAGCGGCGCCCTGCTCGATGAGGATGGAAAGGAGAAACTGCGCCAACTCACGGAAGAGGTCTCGATGCTTTCATTGCAGTTTTCACAGAACCTGCTTAAAGAAAACAAGGCATTCTGCCTGCATATCACGGACGAAAAGCAACTGGACGGACTGCCGGAAACCGCCCGCGAGGCAGCGGCACAAACTGCCAGAGAACAGAACAAGGAAGGATGGGTGTTCACATTAGACATGCCCAGCTACAGCCCGTTCATGACTTACAGCACACAGCGCGAACTGCGCAAGGAAATGTATATGGCGCGCAACACAGTGTGCATGCATGAAAACAATGAGAACAATCTGGAAATTTGCAAGCGCATCGTCAACCTGAGGCGCGAAATCGCACAATTGCTGGGCTACAAGACCTATGCCTCCTATGTGCTGAAACACCGCATGGCCAGCAAAGTGCGCAATGTATATATACTGCTGTATCGCCTCATTGCAGCCTACAAGCCCACCGCTATCCAGGAATACAAACAAATAAGGATTCTGGCAAAAAAGACCGAAGGAAAGGGATTTGAAATGAAACCGTGGGACCTGGGATATTATTCGCACAAGTTGCAGTTAAAGAAATACAACCTCGACTCGGAGATGCTGCGCCCTTACTTCGAACTGTCAAAAGTAATCGACGGGGTGTTTGGTCTCGCCAACCGCCTGTACGGCATCACGTTCAAGGAGAACAAGGAAATTCCGGTTTATCATCCAGATGTCAAGGCGTATGAGGTTTTCGACAAAGACGGTTCCTACCTTGCCGTGTTTTATGCCGACTTCCATCCGCGCAAAGGCAAACAGGGAGGAGCCTGGATGACTGAATTTCAGGGACAGTGGATTGACCGGAAAGGCGTGAACGTGAGACCGCATGTCAGCGTGGTGATGAACCTGACGAAACCAACCGAAGAGAAACCCGCATTGCTCACCTTGGGAGAGGTGGAAACATTCCTGCACGAATTCGGACATTCGCTGCACGGAATGTTCGCCAACACCCGCTTTGAGAGCCTTTCGGGCACCAACGTGTGGTGGGACTTTGTGGAACTTCCGTCACAGTTCATGGAAAACTACGCTGTTGAGAAAGAATTTCTGCGCACATTCGCTTTCCACTACCAAACGGGCGAACCGCTGCCGGAGAATCTGATCAGGCGCATTGTAAGGAGCCGGAACTTCAATGTGGCCATGGGATGCCTCAGACAAGTGAGCCTCGGACTCTTGGACATGGCCTATTACACGCAAAAGCAGGAGTTTACAAAAGACATCATCGCGTTTGAGAAAACGGCTTGGAAGAAAGCCATGCTGCCCCGTCAGGGCACCAATCTCGACACATGCATGACCGTTCAATTCAGCCATATCATGGCAGGAGGCTATGCCGCCGGCTATTATAGTTACAAATGGGCAGAAGTGCTTGATGCCGATGCGTTTGGAGTGTTCAAACGAAAGGGAATATTCGACCCCAAGACAGCACAGAGTTTCCGAGACAACATTCTGAGCAAAGGCGGCACAGAGCACCCTATGGCACTTTACGAGCGGTTCCGTGGGAAAAAGCCCACAATCGACGCGTTGCTGAAAAGAAACGGGATAGGAAAACAGAAACAATAATACAACCATTGGTATGGACGAGAAGCAGTTGAAACTTGACTTGCGCTATTTGCGGATGGCACGCATCTGGGCAGAAAACAGTTATTGCAAACGCCGACAAGTGGGTGCACTGGTGGTGAAAGACAAAATGATTATCAGCGATGGCTACAATGGAACGCCCAGCGGATTTGAGAACGCTTGCGAGGACGAAAACAACGTGACCAGACCGTATGTACTGCACGCGGAAGCCAATGCCATCACGAAACTGGCGCGCAGCTCGAACAACAGCGACGGAAGCACGCTCTATGTTACGGCATCTCCCTGCATCGAATGTGCAAAACTCATCATACAATCAGGCATCAAAAGGGTGGTTTACGGTGAACAATATCGTTTGGAAGACGGCATCAACCTGCTTCGCAAAGCCCGCATTGAAGTGGAATATATCAATCCCGACGATTACGAATCAATATCAATCTGAAGATTATGAAATCAAATAAATCCAATCGTTACATGCCATTGCTGATGGCCCTATGCGTGGTGGTCGGCATCATTATCGGCACTTTCTTTGCCAACCATTTTTCGAGCAACCGCCTCAACATCATCAACAGCGGGAGCAACCGGTTGAACAATCTGCTGCACATCATCGACGACAAGTATGTAGATAACGTGAACATCGACTCGCTGGTGGAAAAGGCCGTTCCGCAAATATTGAGCGATCTCGACCCCCACTCTGTCTATATCAGTGCGAAGGACGTGCAGATTGCCACAGACGATTTGCGCGGCTCGTTCTCGGGCGTTGGCATAGAGTTTGTCATTCGCGAAGACACCATCCACGTGCAAGGGGTCATCAAGAACGGACCGGCCGAAAGGGCAGGTATATTGGCAGGCGACAAAATAGTGCGTGTAGATGGGCAACCGTTCGTGGGGAAAACGGTAACAAACGAAGAAGCCATGCACAAACTGAAAGGACCGAAGGACACCAAGGTGAGACTGGGTGTTGTGAGATACGGCGACAAGAAAATCAAAGAATTTACAGTGACGCGCGGCGAAATTCCTACCAGAAGTGTGACAGCCACCTATATGCTGGACGATGACACCGGCTACATCCGCATCAAGAGTTTTGGCGAAAACACTTACCCTGAATTGCTCATAGCATTGGCGCAACTTTCGCAACAGGGATTCGGCAACCTCGTCATTGATTTGCGCGACAATACGGGAGGCTACCTGAAATCGGCGGTGCAGATGGCCAACGAGTTCCTTCCCAAAAACAAACTCATCGTCTATACGCAAGGACGGAAATCGCCCAGACAAGAATACAGGACGGACGGTAGGGGAAGTTACCAAAAAATGCCATTGATTGTATTGATCAACGAAAGTTCCGCATCGGCCTCTGAAATTTTTGCAGGTGCCATACAGGACAATGACCGTGGAACGATTATCGGCCGTCGGTCTTTCGGAAAGGGGTTGGTACAGCAACAGATTGATTTTCCAGACGGATCGATGGTGCGGCTCACCGTAGCCCGCTATTATACGCCTTCAGGGCGCTGCATCCAAAAACCTTATACAGCAGGAGATCCGTTGAATTATGAAAGCGACCTGCTGGCAAGATACCAACATGGAGAGTTCTTCTCGCAAGACAGCATCAAGCACACAGGTCCTGTTTACCACACGGGCATAGGAAGAGAGGTGTATGGCGGAGGAGGCATCACTCCCGACATTTTCGTGCCGGAAGATACCTTGGGCATCACTTCTTATTACAAACAGGCAAGCATGAGCGGCTTGATTCTTCAATTCGCTTTCATCTATACAGATGACAACCGGCTGAAACTGAATAATTTCAAAGAGATGATGGAGTTGTCCGACTATTTGGTGAAACAAAACTCGGTAGAGCAATTCGCAGCGTATGCTGACAGCCATGGGCTGAAACGGCGCAATTTGATGATTCAGAAGAGCCACAATCTGTTGGAACGCTACATCAACAGTCGCATCATTTACAACATATTGGACGAGGATGCATGGATTCAATATCTTAATATCGGAGACCCGGTTATCAAAGCGGCCATTGGCGTATTCAAAAAGAACGAAGCATTCCCGAAAAAGCCACAGACTGCCAACGATATGAAAAAGCAAAAAACGGCATACGCCAAAGAAGTGCATCTCATCAACCACGAAATGGAGCGGAACCTCAACATGGTGGCTTTGGGATAAATTGGTTATACGCATGGACAAGAAGGAATTAAGATCGTACATTAGAATGCAGAAGCAGCAATTCACCGATGAAGCGTTGGTAGAATTGTCGCTTCCCATCATGAAACGCCTCATGGCTCACCCCAAAGTAAAACATGCTCAAACCGTTTTGTTCTACTATTCGCTCAAGGATGAAGTGCACACACATACCACCATACAGCAACTGGCGGACGAGGGAAAAAAAGTTTTGCTGCCTGCCATTATTGACGGAGAAAACATAGAATTGAGGTATTACGAGAGTCCGAAAGACGTGGAAAGGGGATTTTTCAACATTATGGAGCCCGTGGGAAAAGCCATTCAAGAGGAAGAATATGGGAAAATAGACGTGGCGATTATTCCAGGCATGGGCTTCGATTCACGCAACAACCGATTGGGGCGAGGCAAAGGCTACTACGACCGATTGCTCGTAAAGATGCAAGAAGTCTATAAAATTGGTGTATGCTTCGATTTTCAGAAAATGCCTGGCATACCTGCCGATGCACACGACATCAAGATGGACGAAATCATTTAACTTGCGGCAGACGGCAACGATTTCCTCCATAAGAACCGTCAATAGACAACAATATCAACAATAACTGTCGCCCCCACTTCCCGGTTCAGCCGCTGCACCAATTCGGAACGTATCATTGACAAGTCTGAACGAAGTGCTGGACGCGAGATTTTCACATAAAGTCTCTGGTTCTTGATGTATTTTTCCTCCGTACAGCCACCAACGACAGTGCCGGAAATTTTACTCCAGGCCTCAAGAATGCGCATTTGCAACATGGGTGTTTCCAATCCGTTCTGCCGAAGACACTTTCCCAAGATCTCATCCAGCGGCAACACTTTTCTTCTAAACACAGCCCCCCCCCCTCTCTCT
>JALFBL010000092.1 GCA_022773395.1 Prevotella sp. | reverse complement strand
TTGACACAACCGGCACATATCGAGGGGGGCATGGACGATGATGCGCGAAAGATGAATCTTCAGGCTCATCTGCCCGATTTCTCGTATAATGGAAGCAGATACGAAAAAGCCATTCTCAATCTGAGGACATCCGATGTGGAGGAGGTTGTGGTGAGTAGCCATGTAAGGAAACTGATGGACAACGGACATAAATTGGATTTGAGCCTGAATGCCAATGCGGCAAACAATGAATTGATTACCAGTATCAATTGGACTAATAACCTCCCCCATCCTATCAAAGGTACGCTCAACAGCACTACCGACTTTTTTAAAACCGACAGGGGCGTTTCGGCAGCACACATAAAAATACATCCCTCCAAAATCATTGTCAACGACACGGTATGGCATGTGCAGCCTTCGGATGTGATTTACCAGAAAAACCGTTTGTTGGTAGATTATTTCGCCATTGAGCACGACAGGCAGCATGTCATTGTCACTGGACTCGCCACGCAGAATGAGAACGACTCCATCGTGGCCGACCTGCAGGATGTAGATGTGGATTACATTCTGAAAGTGGTGAATTTCCACGCCGTGGATTTTGGCGGAAAGGCAAGTGGAAAGGCTTGCGTGAAATCGGCATTCAAGAACCCGGAGGCATACGCCAATCTTTCCGTCAGGGATTTTTGTTTCCAAGAAGGAAGAATGGGCACTTTGTCGGCCAATGCCCGTTGGAACAAAAGAGAGAAGAGAATCTACATCCAGGCGTTGGCACACGATGAAAAAGAGGCGAAAACCGTGATTCAAGGCCATGTGTCGCCTGTGCAAAACCACATTGACCTGCAAATCACGGCGAAAGACACGCGGCTGGGATTTCTGAAAAGTTTCTGCGCAAGTTTCATGGACAACATCGAGGCACGCGCTAGCGGAACAGTCAGATTGGCAGGGCCTCTCGATGAAATCAACCTGACGGGACTCCTGGTTGCCAATGGAAATCTGGACATTACAAGTCTGAACACCCGCTACCGACTGGAAAATGATACCATTCGTCTTGTCCCGAACGAAATCGTTTTCAACAACGACACTGTTTATGACAGAAACGGGAACATCGGGATTGTGAACGGAGCTTTGCACCACAAGCATCTGACGCAGCTCACCTTCGACCTGGACATTGCTGCCCACAACTTGCTGTGCTACGACTTTCACGACTATGGAGGAAGCACTTTCTATGGCACTGTGTATGGAACCGGTAACTGTGCCATTAAAGGAAGAAATGGGCGCATTGATTTCGATGTGAACGTAACGCCCGGTAAAGGATCGTTCATCGAATACGATGCCACCAGCCCAGATGCCATTACCAACCAGGAGTTTATTACGTGGAGAGACAAGACCGACAGCAGGAGCAAAATGGCAGACGAGGTGAAGACGGAAGACATCAGCATGGAAAAGGATATTTCATCGGAGCAGGATGACGTAAAAAGCGACTTGCACATCAACTTCCTGATCAATGCCACGCCTGATGTCACTTTGAGAGTGCTGATGGACAAGGCGAGCGGAGACTTGATTGCCCTGAACGGAACGGGTGCCATCCGCGCTTCCTATTACAATAAAGGGGCATTCGACATGTTCGGAACTTACCGTGTTGACCATGGGGTTTACAGATTGACCGTCCAGAATATCATCAAGAAAGAATTCCAATTTCAGCCCAACAGCACTATTGTTTTCGGGGGTGACCCCTATCTGGCTGCACTCAATTTGAAAGCCCTTTATGTGGTAAACGGCGTTTCGCTCTCCGACTTGCAGATAGGAAAGAGTTTTTCAAGCAACAACATCCGTGTGGACTGCATGATGAACATCGGCGGCACTCCGCAATCGCCAAGAGTTGATTTCGATCTGGACTTGCCCACCGTCAACACTGAGGCAAAACAGATGGTGCGCTCACTCATCAACAGCGAGGAGGAGATGAACCAGCAAGTAATTTATCTGCTCAGCATCGGGCGATTCTATACGCAGGGCACCAACAACGCCAGAGACAATGCCAATCAGAGCCAGACCTCGCTCGCCATGCAATCCCTGTTGAGCGGCACCATCAGTCAGCAAATTAACAGCGTACTTGGCTCGCTCGTCAAATCGAACAACTGGAACTTCGGCACCAACATCTCGACCGGCGACGAGGGATGGAACAATGCTGAATACGAGGGACTGCTCAGCGGCCGACTGCTCAACAACCGCCTATTGATCAACGGGCAGTTCGGCTACCGTGACAATGCCAACGCCACAACCGGTTTTATCGGCGATTTCGATGTAAGGTATCTCCTCTTTCCGAACGGCAACTTGTCCATCAAGGTCTACAACCAAACCAACGACCGCTATTTCACCAAATCGAGCCTGAACACACAGGGAATCGGTCTGATTATCAAGACCGATTTCAACAACTGGCGTGACTTGTTCTTCAAAAGCAGAAAAAAAAATGCCACTTCTGGTAAATTCTGATATGGCTGCAACATTTAGCGGTATGCACATCATGCGCATACCGCTGTTGACACCCCCATGTCTGTTATGTTTTAGACACGCAGGGATTAGATAAAAGTAAGAGGGAGTGCCGTCATCCTTGGCGGGTCTGGCGTTTATGGCGTTTCTCCGCCTTCTCCGCTTTCCGCACCCGTGGGTTTCTTCTCGCCCACCATTTTCACCTCTATGCCCTGTATAAAGGCCTTGCGGCGCGTACGGTCGGCGGCGTTCCTGTGGGTCTCGGGCTGGAAGTTGAGGCGCGCGCCAACGATGTTCGTTGCCGGTGAGAAGTCCTTCACCGTGTCGGCTCCCTTCGTTTTCAGTCCCACCTTGAACGACCCGAAGCCGTCCAGCACCACGCGGTTGCCATTGTGCAGGTGTCGGTTCATCACGTTCACCAGTTCCTTCAGCACTGCATACATGTCCGCCTGCTTGGCGGTGGTGTTGTCCTGGATTTCCTGGCTGATTTTACGATAAAAAGCATAGCTCTTTACGAGAGAGAAGAGTGCTTTGTGATTCCATTCTCAGTCATCCCATGAATTGCAGGATGGAAACTCATACTCGAAGAATCCTTGTTTGGCATCCGCATCCTGGCCACCGGGGCTATCACCACCGATTCCCATATCGGGGGAAGTTTGTCCGTTCTCGGTTACGCTGATTGGATTCATCATGGACTTTGTGTTCACGTACAATAACTCCGTATGCGGAGCCATATAATCTTTTCGTTTCATATGTTCATTTGATTAAGATTTTTTTATATTACTGTCCGCTAAACGTAACTATACAGCAATAGTCAATGGGTAGGCCTCAGTCCTATCCTATAACGCCAGGATAGTACTGATGGCTTCGAGTTGTGATTGTTTGTTTTTCCATGCTGTATCTGCAATGGAGTGTATGGCAAAGAAGGCATCGGCTC
>JALFBL010000100.1 GCA_022773395.1 Prevotella sp. | reverse complement strand
GTACTGCCATACGAATAGTTCTTGACTCCGTAGGCCTGATATAATAAGCTGGCATTCATATCTGATATGGTTGGGGAACCACAAAGATAATGATTTGTCAGCTTTTCATATGATAGGAAACTACAAAACCAACGCAATTCGGGGATGAACCCAATATTTATTACCTTTGCCTTTGATTTATATGGCACAAGTCGCACTAACACAAAATATGGCACAAGTCGCACTAACACAAAACATGGCACAAGTCGCACTAACACATCGAAACACGAATCCGCACTCTGACGGGCTTGTTTTTACCTATGCTCCCCAAGGCAAGGGCGGGCAGGGAATGTATGGCAGAATGTGCCGTCAGCACTTTGTGTCCGCTGATTTTACCCCCGAAAATTTAGTTTTATTAACAATAACAGACGTACAAGCCACTGCCGAAAGAATCGGCAGTGGCTTGCGTGCGTTTTGCCCTACCGGGGCGGCTAATCCCATTTAACCCAACCAACCGTATTTATACGGAATAACAGAGAGTATTCACAAAATCTACTCATTCACTTTAAAACACTAAACAACATGAAAAAAGAAACTTTTGTAAACAGAACCAAGCGCATGGCGGCACTGCTGCTGCTCGCCTTGCCGCTGCAACTGATGGCGCAGACAAACGTCATCAAGATGACCACCACGAGAACCGTGGGAGATAAGATGGAACTCTACATGGAGTTCACGGGCTCCGTCACCATCAAGAGCGGGACTGAAACCATCCCCGTGTCCACATCGGGGGATTGGCTTCACTACGAGCTGAAAGGGCAGGACGTGACCATTGAGGGAGACGTTACGAAATTGATTTGTCATAACAACAGCCTTACCAAACTGAACGTGAGCGGGAACACGAAACTGGAGGAACTTTTCTGCTACATAAACGGACTCACCGAACTGGACGTAAGCCGGAACACGAATCTTACATATCTGCATTGTGACGATAACCAGATTACCACGCTTGACGTGAGCGCATGCACAAAATTGAACGCTCTTTCCTGCCAATACAACAAGATCACCACGCTGAACGTTGGAAGCAACACAGAACTGAGCTCTTTAGACTGCAGCTGCAATCCATTCCCCGAAACGTCCGTTACGGCACTCCTCGAAAGTCTGCCGGACAGGACTGGGAAAGTTGAAGGCCACCTGTCTGTGTTCACAGCCAGCCCTGCTGTGGGCTACAGCAACTTCGTGTTCACTCCCCGCCACGTCATGGCTGCAGCCGCCAAGGGATGGACTACACTGGGATACGATGGAGGTACCATTCTTTACCCCGGCATCTATGTTCCCGGCAAGGAATACACTACGCTGTGCAGCCACTACATCCTTGACTTCACGGGCATGTCGGGCATCGAGGCGTATGTGGTTTCGGCATACGACAAGGCAAAGAAGAGCGTGACGCTGACGAAAGTGGAGAAAGTGCCGGCAAATACGGGACTGCTCATCAAAGCCACTGCCGGCAACAGCTATCAGTTGAAAGCAACGAGGGAAAGCGCATCCCCCGTGGGAACCAACCTGCTGAAGGGCGTGACGACCACCGGCTGTACACTGGCATCCACCGACGGCACATCCACCAACTTCGTGCTCAATGGCGGAAAGTTCGTGAAGGTGAAGACCGATTCCGACCCTGCGAAGAACATCATCGATGCCAGCAAGGCATACCTGCAACTGCCCACGGCTGACATCGCCGGTGCCAAGGAGCTTACATTCACGTTCGAGGGCGAGACAACCGCCATCGACAACGCCGTGACGGAAAGTGCCGGGGCACAGGACAACGGCGCATGGTACACCTTGGACGGACGCAAGGTGAGCAAGCCCACGAAGGGCGTTTATGTGCGCAACGGAAAGAAAGTGATATTTTGATAATTCATAATTCATAATTATTCGGACATGGAAAAGAAAGTATATATTCGCCCCATGGCGAAAGAGAAGAAAGTGGAAACACAGGAAATGATGGCGGCTTCAATGGGAGTTGACACAAGCGACGGTTCTGCTGTTACACCAAGCGATGCGGACAGCAAGCAGGGCATCTGGGAATTTATGGAAGACTAACGGGGATTTCTCCGTATAAACAACGGAAAGGGGTGTGTCAAAAGTTTTTGGCACACCCTTATTGACTTTATCGATAAAAGCAAACTTATTGCACAGGGCTTATATCGAACTTACGTTTATTTTGGGAAACCCTTCCCATTTCTCACAAAAAATGAATACCTTTGCAGTGACGGGAAAACAAGCCGTTCTTATATAATATGAGCAAAGGAAAAATTACGGTGGCAGGCATCGGACCGGGAAGTGCGGAGGATATGACTTCTGCGGTGCTGAATGCCGTGCGCGAAGCCGACGTGGTGGTCGGATATAAATATTATTTTCAGTTTATCACCTCTTATTTGCGCGAAGGCGCACAGTGCATCGACACGGGCATGAAGAAGGAACGCGACCGTGCGGTCCAGGCTTTTGAATTTGCCGAGAGCGGAAAAAACGTGGTGGTGATTAGCAGTGGCGATGCCGGTATCTATGGCATGGTGCCGTTGGTCTATGAAATGAAGAAGGAGCGGAAAGCAGACATCGAGATTGTGTCGCTACCCGGAATCAGTGCTTTCCAAAAGGCAGCCGCATTATTAGGTGCGCCTATCGGACACGATTTCTGCGTAATTTCACTCTCCGACCTGATGACCCCATGGAGAACGATAGAAAAGAGAATCGTGGCGGCTGCCGAGGCTGATTTCGTGACAGCAGTCTATAATCCCAAGAGCAACGGCCGCTATTGGGAACTGTACCGATTAAAAGAACTGTTCTTGAAAGTGCGGACTGGCAGAACACCGGTGGGGTATGTACGGCAAGCCGGGCGACCCGAGCAAGAAATGAAACTCACTTGCCTGAAAGACTTCAATCCTGAAGACGTGGATATGTTCACCATCGTGGTGATTGGCAATTCGCAATCCTACGAATGGAACGGCCACTTTATCACACCACGTGGATATTACCGCGAAAAAAACGGGGAAAAGGGGACAAACATCGGACAGGAAATCATGATGGAAAGCTTTGCAACCATCAACCGCGAGTTGCACAACCCCGACATTCCCGTAAGCCGCAAGTGGCCGTTGCTGCACGCCATACACACCACCGCCGATTTTGAAATGGAGAAGTGGCTCTACACCGACGAGAACGCCGTTCCCAACCTTTACCAAGCCATTTTGGACGGACGGCTCACGACCATTGTCACCGACGTAACGATGGCAGCATCGGGCATCCGCAAGGCGGCTTGCCAACGCTACGGCATCGAGGTAAAATGCTACCTGCACGACGAACGCGTGGCCGAGATGGCTAAGGCACAGAACATCACCCGCACGCAAGCCGGCATCAGACTGGCTGTGGAGGAGCATCCCGACGCGCTTTTCGTTTTCGGAAACGCCCCCACGGCACTGATGGAACTTTGCGACCTGATGCGCAAGCATAAGGCAACGCCCGTGGGTGTGGTGGCTGCGCCCGTAGGTTTCGTGCACGTATGCGAGTCGAAACACATGGTAAAGACATTCCCCAACACCGAGAAAATCATTATCGAGGGACGGAAGGGCGGAAGCAACGTAGCGGCCACATTGGTGAACAGCATTCTTGCCTACGACGATGCCAAGCAGTTGAAACCCGGAAGGGACGTGTAGGCGCATAAGGAAGGGAAGATGGAGAATTTTGAAATGGAAGGCAACCAGTTCATTGTCATAGGAATAGACGACAACCGGCAGCAGTATTTCAGTCCCGAAATACAGGAGAAAATCCATGCACACCGTGTGTTCTCCGGCGGGAAACGCCATCATGAAATCGTGAAAGAGCATCTGCCGGAGGGGTATGTGTGGATAGACATCACCGTGCCTTTGGATTCGGTTTTCGAGCACTACAAGGAATGCCACGAACCTATCGTGGTATTCGCTTCGGGCGACCCGCTGTTTTTCGGATTCGCCAACACCATCAAGCGCAAGTGCCCGGGAGCGGAAATCGTGCTGTTCCCGTGGTTCAACTCGCTGCAAACACTTGCCCACAGGCTCATCATGCCCTATCACGATATGCGCATCGTGTCGCTGACGGGCAGACCTTGGCACGAGTTTGACACGGCACTGATACAGGGAGTTGCCAAAATCGGCGCACTCACCGACAAGGAGCATACGCCCACAAGCATCGCACAGCGGATGATGGACTACGGATATAACGACTACACGATGTGCGTGGGCGAGCATTTGGGCAACAAAGAGAAGGAGCGCATCAGCACCCTGACCTTGGAAGAGGCTGCCCACCGCAGTTTCGAGAACCCCAACTGCCTGATTCTGACCACCGACAAACGGCGTGAACGCTATTTCGGCATTGCCGACTCGCTGTTTGAACCTTTGGAAGGACGGGCGAGAATGATTACGAAAGCATCCATCCGGCTGCTCACCCTATCGGCTTTGGAACTGCAAAACCGCCACTCGTTCTGGGACGTGGGCTTCTGCACGGGCAGCATTTCCATTGAGGCAAAACTGCAATTCCCGCATCTTCACATCACTTCGTTTGAGATTCGCGAAGAGGGCAGACGACTCATGGACATCAACTCGCACCGCTTTGGCGCACCGGGCATCGACTGCCACATCGGCGATTTCCTTGCCCTCGACACCGGGGATATGCGCAGTCCCGATACCGTGTTCATAGGAGGGCACGGCGGCAAACTCAAACAGATGGTGGAGAAAATCGCGCGGCAGTTGCAGGCGGGCGGCGTGATTGTGTTCAACAGCGTTTCGCCGGACAGCCGGCAGCAGTTTGAAGAGGCTGTGGCTGCCACGGGACTCGTCATGGAAGAACTGCTCCACATAGCCGTAAACGATTACAACCCGATAGACATCATGAAGGCGCACAAGCCTTTTCAATGAAAAATAAAGAATGAATTTATGAAGACAGCAATCATCATATTGTCGAAGGTGAGCCTCGAAAAGGCGAGTGCCTTGCAGAAAGAGATAAAAGACAGTCACCTGTTTTCCACATCCGAACTGCCCGGAACAGAGCACGTTGAGTCGTTACAGGCGTTCGTTGACCAGCAAGCCGCCGGTTTCGGCGCCCTGATATTCTTCTCGGCATTGGGCATTTGCGTGCGGAGCATCAAACCGCTCATCGGCGACAAGCACACCGACCCTGCCGTGGTGTGCGTGGACAGTTTGGGCAATTTCGCCATTTCGGTGATGTCCGGTCATGTGGGGGGTGCCAACGAACTCGCCCGTCTTGTGGCTTCCACCATCGGCGCACAGCCTGTTGTCACCACCCAGAGCGACAACAGCGGACTGTGGGCATTGGACACTTTGGCAAAGAAATACGGTTGGGAAATGCCGGGCGGCAACCAACTGAACGACATCATCTTCGCTTTCGTGAACAAGGAGCCTACGGCATTGCTGCTGGACATCCGCGACGAGGGCACGGATTTTTTGGAAAGCACGCTGCCCGAACACGTCACACGCATAGAAAACACGGACGAACTGAAAAGCGGTTCTTTCAAATTGCTGATAGCCGTTTCGCCCTTCGTCCTCGACATACCCCATGGAATGCTCGCCTTGCAGTTTGTTCCCCGTGTGTTCTCCGTTGGTCTGGGCTTGGCGCATCAGGCGCAACCCGTGGCTGGAATCATTGACGAGATAAAGGCTGTGATGGCGGAAAACGGACTGATGCAGGGCATAGAAAACTATTGCAGCATCGACCTGAAGAGCGACGAACCGGTTGTCAAGGCATTGGGCGAACAGGGATTTGCCACCCGCTTCTTCACGGCAGAACAGTTGGCAGAGGTGGAAGTGCCCACGCCGAGCGATGTGGTGGCAAAGCATGTGGGCACATCGAGCGTGAGCGAGGCTTCTGCCCTCTTGGCTTCGAACCACGGCGAACTGCTGATGACGAAGAAGAAAGGCGAGAAATTCACCGTGGCAGTGGCCATCGACCGCAAATATCTGCGCCACAAGGGCGGACATATCGAGATTGTGGGCGCAGGACCGGGCGACCCCGATTTGGTTTCGGTGCGCGGAAGGAAGATGCTGGAAACAGCCGACCTGATATTGTATGCGGGCAGTCTTGTTCCCCGCGAACTCACGCTTTGCGCAAAACCCGGTGCCGTGGTGCGCTCGTCGGCATCCATGGCATTGGAAGAGCAATGCGCCATGATGAAGGAATTTTACGACAAGGGAAAATTCGTGGTGCGCCTGCACACCGGCGACCCCTGTATTTTCGGGGCAATACAAGAGCAGATGGCATTTTTCGACAAGCACGGCATGAGTTATCACATCACGCCGGGCATATCGTCGTTCTTGGCAGCGGCAGCCGAATTGCGCTCGCAATTCACCATCCCGGAGAGGGTGCAGACCATCATCCTCACCCGTGGAGAGGGCAGAACGCCCATGCCCGATTTGGAGAAGTTGCACCTGCTGGCACGCAGCCGCAGCACTATGTGCATTTTCCTCAGCGCAGCCATTGCCGACGAGGTGCAGAAGGAGTTGCTGACGGAATATCCCGAAACCACGCCGGTTGCCGTGTGCTACCATCTTACCTGGAAAGACCAGCGCATTTTCCGCGGACAACTCAAGAACCTTGCGCAAATTGTAAAGGACAACCACCTCACCTTGACCACCATGCTTGTGGTAGGCGATGCCATAGACAACCGGGAGAATTTGTCGAAACTCTACGACCGGCATTTCACGCATTTGTTCCGGGAGGGAAAGTGACGTTCCGCATAAAAATATCTGAATACAAACCGTTGGCAGCATGATATTGGTTTTCGGAGGAACAACGGAGGGAAGACAAGCGGTACAGGTACTCGATGATGCAGGTGCCACTTATTATTATTCCACACGTGGCCGTGCGCAGGACATTTCTTGTGTGCACGGCAGCCGTATATACGGTGCACTGGAGTCTTCCGACATGGAAACGTTTTGCAAAGAACACGGCATTCGCCTGTTGGTAGATGCCGCCCACCCTTTTGCCGTGAACGTGCATCGCAACGTGATGCAAACTGCACGAAAACTGAAAATTCCTGCCATCAGATACGAACGGAAATATCCGCCACGAGACAAGGATCTTGTGTGGTGCAAGGATTACGATGATGCCGTGCGGCAACTCAACGAGCACGGAATCAACCGGCTACTGGCACTGACCGGCGTACAGACCATCAGCAAACTGAAACCCTATTGGAATGCTCCTGCTGTGGACTGTCATTTCCGCATTCTCAACCGTGACGACTCTCAGCAGATGGCCCTGTCGCAAGGCTTTGATACAAGACACTTGGTGTACTACCAAGCCGACAACACCGCCAAACTGATTGCCCGAATCCGCCCACAAGCCATCATTACCAAAGAGAGCGGTGACAGTGGTGGCTTTGACGAGAAAATTACAGCAGCACGCCATGCCCATATCAAAGTGTTCGTGGTATGCCGTCCTCCTTTGCCCGAGGACTTTGTCTGTGTGAACGGACCGCATGGTTTGCGCAGGAAAATAGAGCAATTGCTTCCAGAATTTTATCCGCTCAAAACAGGCATCACTACCGGAACTTGTGCGACAGCAGCCGCAAAGGCGGCCGTGACCAGCCTGCTGGAAAACCGTGTGCCTCCATTTGTCTGGGTGCGTATTCCAAATGGCGAGGACATTGATATTGAGGTGCATGCAGCACATGATGGCAGAGCATCGGTTGTCAAATTTGCCGGTGACGACCCCGACGTGACCGATGGTCTGGAAATCTGTGCCACGGTGAAGTTGAAAGAAACGCCAGACATCCGTATTCTGGGAGGCGAAGGCGTAGGTGTCGTCACCTTGCCCGGCCTGGGCTTGGAAATGGGTGCACCCGCCATTAATGCCGTACCACAAAAAATGATTCGTGAAAATATAGAACCGCTGCTAAACGGGAAAGGCGCAGAAGTTGTCATCTCTGTACCTGACGGGAAAGAAGTGGGCGCACGGACATTCAATCCTCGCATTGGCGTGGTAAACGGCATCTCCATCGTTGGCACAAGCGGCATTGTCCGTCCTTTCTCGGCAGACGCATGGATCAGCAGCATTCGGAAAGAAATGTCTGTGGGAATTGCCATGGGCAAGGGTCGCATCGTTATCAACAGCGGAGCCAAGAGCGAAAAATACCTCCGCGCCCGCTACCCAGAATTGCCCGAACAGGCATTCATCCATTACGGCAATTTCATCGGCGAGACCATCGCCATTGCAGCGGAGTTGGGCGTGAAAGACCTCATGATGGGACTGATGATAGGCAAGGCGGTGAAGTTGGCAGAAGGAAACCTCGACACCCACAGCCACAAGGTGACAATGAACCGTGCCTTTGTCCGCCAGATGGCGGAAGAGGCAGGCATTTGCCAAGAAAGTTTGCAAGCGATTGGGCAGATTAACATGGCGCGCGAGTTGTGGACAACCTTATCGCCCGGAGATATGCAAAGTCTCGCCAAAGTCATCATCCGCCACTGCCACGAACATTGCGACTCACTGCTCCCCAACGGTAATCTCAACATACTATTAATTCCCGACAACTTAACTTAGACTCTTGTAAATTTACGGCGTATAAATACACTATTTTACGATTTGAGAGTATTTTTTTATGATTTGAGAGTATTTCCCGTACGAATTTCATTCCTACTTGTTTTTTGCATAACTTTGTAGCAAGCAAAACTCGACAATACGAGAGTCTGGATTCGTTATTGCGAGAAGCTGTCGTCGGTTACAATCCCCGCATCGGTGGAGACCGTGGGTGCCAGTCCGTTCATCGGTTGTCCAGAATTGAAGACCTTGACGATAGAGGACAGCGACAAGCCGATGAAACTTGAGGTGGAAGGCGAAAGTTCGTTCGGCTGCGGCAACTTGGAAACCGTCTATATGGGCAGGGACATCACTTGCGTAAAGATGAGAAATTTAAAAGTCCCCCAATCGTTTTGAAGCCAATTCTCTCTGCAACTTTACTAATCTGCAGTAAGGAAACCCCGCATTTCTCAATGTGAAACATTGAGTGAATTGCTTCATTATTATAGTTGCTATTGTAGTACTTAGCAATCATAGACAATGAGGCAAAACCACAGTCGTTAGCATCAATTTGAGGAATAAATATCATATTAAGTCATTTTACAGAGTTAAAAAACTGGGGCTGCATTATCCTTGTTATTCAATTTCCTTGAAACCTCTTTTTGCTTCCCAGATTGGAAATTGTAGGAAAATCCTATGATGAACATAGATTTATTATCTCGTATTCTACGGTCGTCAAAGTACTTAACAAATGATGTGTCTATGGTTTCTGTTCTGTAATGAGCATCTTTACCCATAAAGAGAACACCTGCATTAAATTGCCAGTTCTTCAACTTATAGGAAATCGTCAAATCATTGTTGTTTTCACTCAAGGAACGGAATATCCCCGATATTGAATAGTATGGTATCACATACTGATAACTGAGTGTGAACTTTTTGTAATTTAGATTTAATGAGAAACGATTCTCAAGAGAGAAATTTCTCTGAGTTCCTTCCGGAGTTGTTGCCCGTTGCCAAAAAGGTTGCAAAAACAAACCGACTTGTAGTATTTCATTTCCTAATGGCTTAATCTGAGATTGCAAAAAAGTGCCATAATATTGGTTTTGAGATGTATTCCTATAGGTCAACATCAGTTTATCTCCTTCTACAC
>JALFBL010000066.1 GCA_022773395.1 Prevotella sp. | reverse complement strand
ACGAATGCCATCCTTGAAGGCATTAACAATAAAATCAAGGTCATGAAGCGCAGGGCCTATGGCTATAGAGACCACGAATACTTCAATCTACTACTGCTCGGATTGCATGACAAAACCAACGCAATTCGGGGATGAACCATTTTCAGTGGTTGTTCTTAACTTATAATACTCCATTGTTAATATGTTTTTGTGATGATTTTATTCATATCACTACCCTTTGTAACACATCATATAATTTCCAACTTACCTCTAACTCATAACTCATGATTTCCCTCTTCCCACCCTCGTTTTCTGTAGCTCATAGCCGGCAAATGGTAGTGCGCTATGAATTGTGCCGCCCCATATTCTATTACAACTTATGAAAGGCATGCTCGTGTACCCTGTGCCCCATGCGCTGTGCGTACCCGTGCATAAGGTGGATATTCAGCCCCTAGGGTGCTGTCGTCTGTCTTGCCGCCACTATCGTGCTCAGAAAACTACCGTCTAATGACTTATTCAACCAACTCTACCGTCCAGTTGAGTCCCTGGATTTTCAAGTCAAGTTCCCGGAGTTGCCTGGAGTATTTGTCCACCTCCTTGTGGAGTTCCTTGACATCCACCGTGCGGACATACCGTATCTCATTCTTGCCATAGCGCGTATCGTTGGAGGCGACATCATTGACGACATCACTCATAATGGACACACGCTTGGAAAGGACATCACGACGGGCGATCAGCCGTGTCAGCGACTCACCGTCAACAGCGGCTTGTACGTTGGTCATGTTGATGCGGTAAATCAAATTCTCAAACTGATTGAGACAGTCGTCAAGTTCCTTGTGAAGCTCACCGACATCATCAACCGGCTCGTCGCCCTCCTGTATCTTCGCGCTCTCCTTGATGCGATCCTTGAGCAAGTTGATTTTACTTTTCAGTTCGGCTCTAAGGCTCAACGCTTCTGCTAACTTCATATTTTTCGATTTTTATGTTTCCGTGTGCAAAGTTAATGCTTATTTCTGCCAAAACCTGTCATAGGATATGATTATTTTTGTTTTACCCATCCTTATCCTGCTCTCCCTCCATGTAATAAGGAGCATTTCGCTCCAAGGTCTTCAACAGATACTCCTTATCCCATGGATTGAGGTCGGTGCCCAGATAGTCCAGCCAGTTCAACATTGAGTTGTTGCTCAGGGTGATCTTGGGCAGATGTTCGGTGATGACGAGTTACAAATATGGTACAGAAACAATCAAAAAACGGATAATCCACAATAGAAAAAAACGAAATCCGAAAATATTATCAATTGATAATCAGTCGGTTATCAATTTCTGTTCGCAGGCATTTACCGGCATTAAAGTTCCTGTTGTAATCCGCCTTGCAGTGTATCATCGATTCTAATAATATCAAAACAATTATTTTCAGAACCTAATGGTACGATTGTGCCTGAATAAGAAATCTTATCATTTTTCATCTTTGTCGTACCCTGTAATTTCTATCATGCATAGGGCAATTACAATTACAGTAAATAAAATCATTTTAGTTTTCATACGCATTGCATTAAAAAAATGAGTAACAAGAATAGGATTAATTATTTGTAAAGATAATGTTTTTTTTGAGAGTGTGTTAATTATTACAACCAACACACCTATCCAATACTCAAAACATGAAAAGCGAAAAAACGCAACAAAATCAAAATATTATAATGCAATAATGAGGCGCATCAGTTCCTTATCAAAGCAATTTGAATTTACCCAGTTCACAATAAGGCGATTTTTGTCGCATAAGACGGTGATTTTTCATTTTCAGAAGCCATTCTTTGTCTTATCGTTCCATTTTCAGCACGTCCTCCGCATGGGTCTTGGTTTTGATTTCCTTGGGCAGGAATACCTTTTCCACAACACCTTCCTCATTAATAATAAAGGTGGTTCGGAATGTTCCGAAGTATTTTCTTCCGTACATGCTCTTCTCGCCCCACACGCCGAACTGTTCCACCAATTTGTTCTCCGTGTCGGCAATCAGCGGGAAAGGCAACTCGTATTTCTCAATGAACTTCTTGTGCGACTTCTCGTCCTGCACGCTCACTCCCACCACGGCATAGCCCTTTTCTTTCAAGGCACCGTAGTTGTCGCGAAAACTGCAAGCCTCTGCCGTACAACCGCTTGTGCTGTCTTTCGGATAAAAATACAATACCAATTTCTTGCCGGCGAAATCACTCAGTTTGATTTCATTTCCATTCTCGTCGCACCCCAATATGGAAGGCACCTTGTCTCCAACTTTCATTCTGTTCTATTTTTTTAAAGTTATCACTTTTTTCAGTCAAATCCTGTCCGCTTTCCATCCGTTTGAAGGTTTTGAAACGCACATCAGATGCAATATTACGAAAATATTTCGATAAGACTCTCATTTTGAATGGAAAAATTCACATTTTCTTTACCATTGCCAAATTCTGCCCCTTCATCCCTTCTTACTCTTTATGCAGAAGGCACGCAAAGACGAATCTTAACGTAAATAAAGGATTTTTCGTTTTGGAATGTGCAGGATTTTTCCTACTTTTGCATTATCTCTTATATAAAACTATACAAGATGAGAAAATTTATTCATTCATTGTTAATCATTGGCATGATGATTCCCATTTCAATGTTCGGACAGGACTATTCGACCATGTGGAAACAAGTGGAGAAGGCTGCAGATGCCGATCTTCCCAAGACAGCCATGACCGAATTGGAAAAAATCGTAAAGAAAGCAACGAAAGAGCAACAATATGGGCATTTGCTGAAAGCGCAACTGATGCATTCCCAACTCATGGTGACCGTTGCGCCAGACTCTTTGAAACCGGCATTGACGAGGTTGGAGGCACAAGCCGTACAGACAGAAAGGAAAAATCCTGCATTGGCAGCGGTTTACAATAACATATTGGGCAAAATCTATGAAAACCAATACATCGGAGACAACGACCGGACAGACCGTCAACCCCAAAGCAAAGTGTTCTTCAAGAAGTCTTTGAGCAATCCCAAAATACTTGCCTTCCACAAGGCAGGCGAGTTCTCGCCGCTGGTTGAAACAGGAGTGGACAGCAGGTTTTTCGACAACGACCTGTTGAGCGTATTGGGATACCAAGCCGGTGATTTCAAAACTTTGCATGATTATTACCATTCCGTGGGCAACCGGCCTGCAACATTGCTGACGGCATTGAGAATGCTGTCGAGCCAAAACCGGGCTTACAGAATGTATACAGACAACAGGAAAAGTCTTGGCATTTCTGCCGCGAGTGAGAAGAAAACGCTCAATCCCTATCTTGTGGCATTAGACTCTCTGATAGAGGAGTACAAGGATTTGGAGATGTGCGGCGAAGCAGCTATCGAGAGATACGACTTCCTGTCGAAATGTCCCGATGCGACAGACGACCAAAAGGTGGATTTTCTGGAACAGGCCTTAGCCAAATGGGGAACGTGGAAAAGGATGAACGTATTGCGCAATGCCAGGGCAGCAATGGCACAGCCCGCTTTTTATGCTGAAATAGAAAAGAGCGTGATGCGCAAAGATGAAGATTTTGTGGTGAAGCTGAAATCAATACGCAATGTGGGGAGACTTACCATGAGAATATCAAAAGTGAACATCACAGGCGACAATCCCATCGACATCAATGACGAAAAAACGTTTGCCGAAGTGAAGAAAAAGATGCTTTCAGGAACGACAAAAGAGTATAAACGCGACTACTCACACCTAAAAGACTATGAAAAGACTAACGATAGCATAACGGTAGGAGGACTTCCCTTGGGTGCATATCTCGTGGAGATCATCACAGAAAGGAACAACCCCACTCCCAAACGCAGACTTTTGTATATCAGCGATTTGCATCTTGTTTCACAAGCTCTTCCCGGCAATGCCACCCGGTATGTGGTGGTGAACAGCACAACGGGGCAGCCTGTTGCAGGAGCAAAAATAAACATAAAAGAAAGCGATGACTACAAACGCCCATCCCATAACTACACGCTTACATGCGATGCAAAGGGCGAGGTGACAGACAAGCGGGAAAACGAAAAGTTTTATTACAAAACGATATATCCTTATACCGACAATGACCGGTGTTTCCTGCGCACAAACCATGGATGGAACTCGTTCGATTTCAACAAAGATACGGGTGTTACCCAAAGAGGCAACATCTATACCGACCGCTCCATCTATCGCCCCGGGCAAACCGTCCATGCCACAATCCTTGCATTTGCCAATAAAGACCGATGGGAAACAAAGGCTCTGAAAGGTAAAACGTTGACATTAAAACTGAGGGACGCCAATTACAAAACCATCAAAGAAATGCAAATTGTTACCGATGAATATGGCACGGCCTCCGCGGATTTTCCCTTGCCGGCATCGGGACTCACAGGAACATTCATGCTGCAGTGCGAAACCATATCTGCCAATGCTTCCGTTCAAGTGGAAGAATACAAACGCCCCACTTTCTTGATCGAATTCGACCCGGTGAAAGAAAAATACCAAAATGGTGATACCATAACCGTTGTTGGAAGGGCCAAAAGTTATACCGGCATGCCCGTACAAGGGGCAAAGGTGGCATATTCGGTCAACCGCCGGCAGGTACAGTGGTATCATTGGTACAGATCGTCCCATCCACAAGCCCTGCTTGCAGAAAATGAGGCAACAACCGATGAGAAAGGAGAATTCAAGATTCAGGTAGCAATGGATCTGCCGGAATGGGACAGCGACGAGGACAATATCACCAAGGACGAATACAACCGCATCACAAGATTCTATTCGTTCGACATCCATGCCAAAGTAACCGACCAAGGCGGTGAAACGCACGAGGGGAGTATGGGCATTCCTCTGGGAAGCAAACCCACTACCTTTGTTTGCGACATCGTGGAACTAAGCGAAAAAGACAAACTGAAGAATTTCTCTTTTGTCCTGAAAAACGCCGCAGGACAGGAAATCGACGGTCGTGTAAATTATACTATCGACGGCAAATCCCAACCCGAGACAAAGGCCAACCAGATGATAAACATCAACGGCAATGCCTTGGAAGCAGGCAGACACGCCATAAAGGCCATTTGTGGCAGCGATACGGTACAGGTGGAATTTGTGGTATTCTCCATTCAGGACAAAAAACCGTGTATTGAGACGCACGATTGGTTCTACCAGACTGAGAAAGAGTTTCCGAGCAACGGTTCGCCCGTACTCGTTCAGGTTGGCTCCTCTGATGCCGATACACATATATTATATACGGTGATTTCGGAAAACCGCCTTCTGGAAAGCGGAATACTGGATTTGAGCAATGCCATACAAACGCGCAGGTTCACTTACAAAGAGGAATACGGAAGCGGTGTGCTGCTCACATACGCATGGGTGAAAAACGGCATTTGCTACACACACCAGACTACCATCAGCAGAAAGTTGCCCAATAAGAACTTGAAGATGAAATGGGTGACATTCCGCGACCGACTGACACCGGGACAAAAGGAAGAATGGACACTGAACGTGCAGACTCCCGACGGGCAACCCGCTGCCGCCCAATTGCTGGCAACGATGTATGACAAAAGCCTCGACCAACTGAAAAAGCACTGGTGGGGATTCAGTACAGGCATTTATCAGCAACTCCCCTATACGGAATGGAGCCATCCGTCAATTCCAAGTCTTAATTTTTATGGCAATGGAACATACCGGCATTTGAGTGTCAGCGACTTGACATTCTCCCATTTCGACAACACGGTCTTGTCGCTCTACGGATACAATTATGGATATGGCCGCCACCGGAACAGAGGAATGGTGGAGGCCATGCCGATGATGATGATGGCAAAAGAGAAATTCGCATTGGACGAGACGGTGTATGGAATCGCAAAGAAATCCGCAGGCAGCACTTACCAGAAACAGGAAGAGACAGGAACCGTTGCCGATGCAAATACAGAAAACCAGCCATCATCCCAGAAAACGGAGATACAACTTCGTGAGAATTTGAATGAGACCGCCTTCTACTATCCCGATTTGACGACAGACGAGAAAGGCAATGCAATTCTGCGGTTCACACTGCCGGAGAGTGTCACCACCTGGCAATTCAAAGGCTTTGCGCACGACAAGGACATGAACTATGGGTTCATTGACGGGACGACTGTTGCAAAAAAAGAAATCATGGTACAGCCAAACATGCCGAGATTTGTACGGATGGGCGACCGGGCTATCATATCAACGAGGATATTCAATGCCTCCGAGACAGACTTGGCCGGTACGGCAACACTTCAACTGATTGACCCGGAAACAGAAGAGGTGGTTTCTACGCAAAGCAAAGAATTTGCCGTGGCAGCCAATGAAACGGGAAATGTGGCTTTCAACTGCATGCCCGACGGAGCATACAACCTGCTGGTTTGCAAAATCATGGCATCGGCCAATGGCTTCAGTGATGGAGAGCAGCATTATTTGCCCATATTGCCTAACAGTGAGTTGATTACAAACACGCTGCCGTTCACACAACATGAACCGGGAATAAAAACGGTGGATTTAACCAAACTGTTCCCAAACACAGCCAAACAAAGAAAACTGACGGTGGAATACACCAACAACCCAGCATGGCTCATGGTTCAAGCGTTGCCGTTTGTGGGAAATGCCAATGAAGAGAATGCCATCAGCCTGGCAGCAGCTTATTATGCCAATAGCATCGGTGCCTATCTGCTCAAACAGTCGGACAACATCAAGGACGTATTCAAGCTGTGGCAAATGGAAAAAGGCAACGAGGCCTCGCTGATGAGCCATTTGCAGAAAAACCAGGATTTGAAGAATCTTGTCTTGGAGGAAACACCTTGGATCATGGAGGCCGAAAACGAAAGTGACCTGAAAAAGGCATTGGCCAATTTCTTTGACGAGAACACGCTTGTCAGCAAACAAACCAGCATTTTGCTGGGAATGGCCAAATTGCAGAACAGCAACGGTTCGTTCTCATGGTGGAAAGGCATGAAAGGTTCACCAGGCATGACTGCCGAAGTCATGGAGTTTCTCACCCGCCTGAATCTCCTGACAGGCAACGACCCACGCACAACGGACATGCTTTCTCGGGCGAACCAATATTTGAGCAAGATTGTCATAGAGGAAGTGAAACAAATGAAAGCCGATTTGAAAAAAGGCCGCAAGATTTACATTCACCACAACCATGCCTTGCAATGGATATATCTCAACGCTATTTCCGGTCGCACGCTGAATGCGAAAGAGAAAGGGGCGGCCGATTTCTTAATGAACTATCTCGAAAAGCAAAAGAAGTCGCAGTCGTTGTATGACAAGGCCATGATGGCAACCATTTTCCATAAAAACGGACAAGCGTCCAAGGCGAAACAGTATGCGCAGAGTTTGAAAGAGTACACCGTGTTCACAGAGGAAATGGGACGCTATTACGACACGCCCCGTGCCGGTTACTCTTGGTACGACTACCGCATTCCCATCCAAGTGGTGGCAATTGAGGCATTGAAAGAAATTCTTCCACAAAGCGACCTCACGGTCATAGAGATGCAGCGGTGGCTGCTGCAGGAAAAGCGTACTCAAAGTTGGGACACGCCCATCAATAGCGTAAACGCCGTATATGCTTTCCTCAACGGAAGAGCCCACCTGCTGACCCATCAAGAACAGACAAAACTTGCCATAGACGGAAACAGATTGGGCATGCCACAGGCCACGGCAGGGATCGGATATGTAAAAACATCGCTGAACGTGGACGGCAACTTGTCCTCCAATAAAGTTGGACTCAAGGCTCTCACTGCCGAAAAAACTTCCGAAGGCACGTCGTGGGGAACTATATATGCACAGTTCATGCAGAACACGGCCGAGGTGACCAACCATTCTGCAGGATTGGCGGTGACCCGAGAAATATTGCCGGCCAACCGCAACGAAAAGGCAGATGCCGCATGGCTGACCCAACTGAAAGTGGGCGACAAAATAAAGGTAAGGCTCACCATTCAGGC
Organism: Prevotella sp.; assembly: GCA_022773395.1. Lineage (GTDB taxonomy): Bacteria > Bacteroidota > Bacteroidia > Bacteroidales > Bacteroidaceae > Prevotella. The sequence continues at coordinate 51,366 of JALFBL010000066.1, read as the reverse complement.
CGACAGGGACTACGACTTCGTACAGTTGGTTGACAAGCGGGCCGCCTGCCTTGAGCCTGTCAGTCCGCTGAGCGGCTACCTTTGGGGCTACTACTGCTCACCAAAAGATTATACCACGAATTATTATTTCGACAGACTGCCCAAAGGAAAGCATGTCGTAGAAACCGAATATTATACAGACCGTGCTGGAACATATCAAACAGGACTGTGCACGGTGCAGTGTGCATATTCGCCCGAATATTCGGCAAGAGCTGCTTCTGTAACATTGACTGTAAAATAGAACATATATGAATAAAAAGATAATCGTCCTCTCCGCTTTGGCCTCCATTGCATGGAACGCCAATGCACAGAAAATAACCGCAACAAACGAAATCATCGATTGCGGAAGCGTCACCTACAATCATCCCGTAACGGTGAAGTTCGATTTGCAAAACAGTGGCTATGCTGATCTGCAAATCAAGAACATCAAGACAAGCTGCGGTTGCACCACGGTAGATTTTCCCAAAGGAAAAATTGCTCCTGGCAGTGCTTTCACAGTCTCCGCCACATACGATGCCCGCCAGTTGGGGCATTTCATAAAAGACATTGGCATTTACAGCAATGCCGGGCCAAAGCCCTATTACCTTTCCATCAGGGGTGCCGTTGTCGAGGAAATCATCGATTTCTCCGGAACCTATCCGTTTGAGATTGCCCAGGTAAAGGCAGACATCAACAACATTGAGTTTGACGACGTGAACAGAGGCGAACGTCCGGTGAAGAAAATACACATCATGAACAAGGGTACAGCAACCATCAGTCCCGTGGTCATGCATCTCCCCAGCTACCTTGAAGCCACCGTGTCGCCCACAACCATTTCACCGGGCAGACAGGGCGTGGTGACTGTCACCCTCGACTCCAAGAAACTTCGCGATTTCGGCTTGACGCAGACAAGCATCTTCTTGGGAATGTTTCCGGGCGACAAAGTAAGCCCTGCCAAAGAAATTTCCGTTTCTGCCGTCTTGCTGCCTGCATTTACGGAAATGACGGAAACCGAATATGCCAATGCTCCCCAACTGCGCCTGTCGAGAGAAAACATCGACATCCATTTCAAAAAATCGTTGAAGAAAACCGAGAGCATCACGATAGAGAACACCGGCCGTTCTCCATTGGACATCCGTTCGCTGCAAATGTTCACCACAGGGCTGAAGGTGAAGCTCAACAAGACGAAATTGATGCCCAACGAAAAGGCAACACTGAAAATCACCGCAGAGGCCAAGGCACTCAAGACAGCCCGCAGCAAGCCGCGTGTCCTGATGATAACGAACGACCCCGACAAATCGAAGGTCGTGATAAACATAAATATACACTAAAACAACATGGAACACCCAGAAAACAGCAAAGAATACAAAGGACTGCAAGTAAATGCAGGCGTAGCACAACAAACCATTGTCAACCCATACTTGCGCAGAGGCCACTTCCGCCGACGTGATCTGGCGGTGGGAGAAATGGTTGAAGGCATTCTGAAAGGCGATGTAACCATCCTCAGTCAGGCGGTCACGCTCATCGAAAGCGTGAACCCCACCCACCAGGCAAAAGCGCAGGAGGTCATCGAGAAATGCCTGCCCTATAGCGGACGTTCAATCCGCATCGGCATCAGCGGCGTTCCGGGAGCCGGCAAAAGCACGTCTATCGACGAATTCGGCATCCACGTGCTCGACCGCACAGGTGGCAAATTGGCTGTGCTGGCCATCGACCCGAGTTCGGAACGCTCCAAGGGAAGTATCTTGGGCGACAAAACCCGTATGGAAAAACTGACACAGCGCAAGGAGGCATTTATCCGTCCTTCGCCTACGGCAGGGTCTTTAGGAGGAGTTGCCCGCAAAACCCGCGAGTCGATCATCCTGTGCGAAGCAGCCGGCTACGACAAGATTTTCGTAGAGACGGTGGGTGTGGGACAGAGCGAGACGGCATGCCACTCGATGGTGGATTTCTTCCTGCTCATCCAGCTGGCCGGTACGGGCGATGAACTACAGGGCATCAAACGGGGCATTATGGAAATCAGCGACGGCATTGTCATCAACAAATGCGACGGCAACAATGTGGACAAATGCCAGATGGCAGCCACTAACTTCCGCAACGCACTGCATTTCTTCCCTAAACCCGAAAGCGGATGGATGCCCAAAGTGCTTTGTTACAGCGGCTTCTACGGATTGGGAATCAAGGAAGTATGGGACATGATTTACGAATACATCGATTTTGTAAAGGCCAACGGCTATTTCTCCTACCGCCGCAACGAGCAAAGCAAATACTGGATGTACGAGAGTATCAACGAGCACCTGCGCAATTCGTTCTACCACAACCCGCTGATCGACGAGCATATCACACGGGCTGAACAGAAAGTGCTGATGGGCGAAAAAACCTCTTTTGCCGCTGCAAACGATCTGCTGGACATGTATTTCAAGCATTTGAAAGAAATGAAATAAAGGCGGATGGTACAGATTGAAATTGACAATGGAAGCGGGTTCTGCTTTGGAGTGACCACTGCCATCCGCAAAGCAGAAGAGGAGTTGGCCCAAGGCCATCCTTTCTACTGCCTGGGCGACATTGTGCATAATGGCATGGAGTGCGAGCGGTTGCGCCAAATGGGACTGGTCACCATCAATCACGATGACTTGAAAGAGTTGCACGATGTAAAAGTATTGTTGCGCGCCCATGGCGAACCGCCCGAGACATACGAGACTGCCCGGAGAAACAACATCGAGATTGTAGATGCCACCTGTCCTGTGGTACTTCAGCTACAGAGAAGGATTCGCAAACAATTCGACACCAATCCCGACGCACAGATTGTTATCTTCGGAAAACCCGGCCATGCCGAGGTACTGGGACTGGTGGGACAAACGCAAAGCCGTGCCATCGTCATAGCCCATTTCGAGGATGTGAAAAGACTGGATTTCAACCGTGACATTTATCTCTATTCGCAAACCACCAAGTCGCTAGACGAATTCCACCGCATCATCGAGTACATCCAGGCCCACATTTCGCCCGATGCGGCCTTCCGCAGTTTCGACACCATTTGTCGCCAAGTGGCCAACCGCATGCCCAATGTGAGCCGCTTCGCTGCCAGACACGATTTGGTATTGTTTGTTTGCGGACGGAAAAGCAGCAACGGAAAAGTGCTTTTCAACGAATGCAAGAGCGTGAATCCCAACAGCCATCTGATAGAGAGTGCCGACGAAATCAACATGGATTGGCTCGAAGGCGTAAAAACAGTTGGTATCTGCGGAGCAACCAGCACGCCCAAATGGCTGATGGAGGAATGCAGGGATGCCATTCTTGAAAAAGCCGAAAAATAGCCTGCCTATTCCTGTGTGCCAAAACCTTCTTGGAGCACAGGAATATTACGAATATTAACAAACGGCTGAAATCCTTTAACACGAAAAACGGCCGTTTTCCGAAAAAAGTTTCCCGCGCGCCCAAATACGCGATTCTACGGGCGTTTGGCAAACGACTGGCATACAGCGAGTTGAAAAATATTGACAAATCCTGCCCGGTAATTTATGCCTACTTACCTTGTAATTTATGCCAAATTACCATGTAAGTAAGGCTTACTTACCGGGTAAAATATGCCAAATTGCGATGTAAGTAGGCATAAATTACCGGAACGCCCCCCAAAAACCGCTCCGCCGTTTTTCCCGGTTTTCCAACGGATCATCCCCAACTTTTCTATTTTGCGAGTAAATCCTGCGAAAAATTCGGCCGAAAATTTAACGGAATTAACCTTTGTTGGGTTCAACAATACCCCAACAAGATTGTGAAAATTTGTTTATTGTTGAATGGAAATGTGCGTTTTCGTGTTTTTATTCGTAATTTTGTAGGGCTATTCTGCCTATTCACAGGCCACGACATTCGTTATGCACCAGTATGGGCAGCAGGAGGCAAAAACCGGAGTTGAACAGGCAATAAAGACAAACAAACCAAAAGGTAGAGAAAGGATAAACATTTATGAGACTGAATTTAAGTTCACAAATCGTATTGAATAAAGTTCCGATGGAATTTTACCAGCCGAGAACTGCTATAGAACGCTCGGAGAGAACCCGCTTTGAAAAAATTGCCACAGACATTTTTGCCTCGATGGATGAGGGCGCACGCTACATTGCAGAACAAATTGCCATGGAAATAAAAATCAAGCAGAGAGACGGGCAATATTTTGTTTTTGGCGTGGGAACAGGACTTTCGCTCACTCCCGTTTTTCAGGAACTCATCCGAAGGCACCGAGAAGAAAAACTTAGTTTCAAGAATGTGGTGATTTTCAACGCCTACGAATATTTCCCTTTGACAGCCAACAGCAAGAACCGAAGCATCAACCAACTGAAAGAAAGATTCCTGAACCACATAGACATTGACCCCCAAAACATTTTCACTCCTGACGGAACCATCGGACAAGACTGCGTGCAGGAGCATTGCCGCCTGTACGAGCAACGCATCAAGACCTTCGGAGGAATCGACATCATGCTGTTAGGCATAGGGCGAATCGGCAACATCGCTACCAACGAACCGGGTTCGAGCAGCAGTTCGACATCGCGCCTGATTTTGATTGATGCCACATCGCGCGAGGAAATGACCATGAGTTTCGGTTCACAAGAGCCAGTTCCTCCCTGTTCCATCACAATGGGCATTCAAACCATCCTATCGGCCCGCAAGATTTTCCTGACAGCATGGGGAGAGGAAAAGGCAGAAGTGATACGCAATGCCGTGGAAGGAAAAATATCAGACACCGTTCCGGCCTCGTTTCTCCAAACTCACAACGACACGCACGTGATCATAGATCTGGCAGCCGCAGCACGCCTTACCCGCATCGAGCGCCCTTGGCTGGTGGCCTCGTGCGAATGGACGGACAAGCTGGTGCGCTCTGCTCTTGTATGGCTCTGCATGAAGACAGGAAAACCCATTCTGAAACTCACCAACAAAGATTACAACGAGAACGGACTGAGCGAACTGCTGGCACTCTACGGTTCGGCGTACAATGCCAACATCAAGATATTCAACGACCTCCAACACACCATTACGGGATGGCCGGGAGGCAAACCGAATGCAGACGACACGTATCGGCCGGAACGTGCCAAACCTTTCCCCAAGCGCATTGTGGTGTTCTCTCCCCACCCCGACGATGATGTGATTTCCATGGGAGGCACATTACGCCGGCTGGTTCAGCAGGGGCACGACGTGCACGTGGCTTACGAAACTTCGGGCAATATTGCCGTGGGAGACGAAGAGGTGGTTCGGTTCATGCACTTCATCAATGGCTTCAACCAACTGTTCGGTGAGGAGAAAGACGAGGTCATCAAGAGCAAATACAAGGAAATCAAGAAATTCCTGCAAGAGAAGAAGGAGGACGATATGGACAGCCAGGACATCCGCACCATCAAAGGTCTTATTCGCCGTGGTGAGGCACGTACTGCCTGCACCTACAACCAGATTCCGCTGGATCATGTACATTTCCTCGACTTGCCTTTCTATGAATCGGGAAAGATTGAGAAACTGCCGATGGGAGAAAAGGACGTGGAGATTGTGCGCAAGCTGATTGCCGACATCAAGCCCCACCAAATTTATGTGGCAGGCGACCTTGCAGACCCACACGGCACACACCGCAAATGTACCGATGCTGTTCTTGCCGCCATCGATCTGGAAAAAGAAGAGGAAGCTGCATGGTTGGAGGACTGCCGCATTTGGATGTACCGAGGTGCATGGGCAGAGTGGGAAATCGAGAACATAGAAATGTGCGTGCCCATCAGTCCAGAAGAACTGCGCGCCAAACGCAACTCCATCCTCAAGCACCAGTCGCAGATGGAAAGTGCCCCGTTCTTAGGCAACGACGAACGTCTGTTCTGGCAGCGTTCGGAAGACAGAAACAGAGGCACTGCCGTTCTCTACGACCAACTGGGACTGGCCTGCTACGAGGCGATGGAGGCATTCGTGGAATACAAGCCGTTTTGAACGGACATCATCCATCTTTTCCAAACAGATATGGCAAATATAAAAAAAGCGGCCTTTATCATTGCTGCCCTTACCGCATTGGGGGGGCAGGCCATGGCACAGGAAGACACATACACTAAGGGAATAGGCATTTATCCGGGAAAAACATCGGAAAGTTTCGCACCTCAATGGACACCGGACACACACTACCGCAACATTGCGCTACACCGCAAGGCCTACCACTCCTCTTCCTACGACTATAACCTCACAGCGCAACTCATCACCGACGGCATCATCACCCACCGCCAACCGGCCTACATCACCGTGAGCACACCTCATGGCGAACTGCCCAAAAGGGAGCGCGAATGGAGCATTGACGGCGGAGAATATACCCGCAACATCTTGATAGGCGAGGAAACTTACCTGCGATACGACTGGCACGAGATGAACACTCACGCCAACCGACTGAAAATCACCATGCAGGTGGCATACCGCCGGGAACTCGCCACACAAGGGTATGAAATTGTATGCATGACCTCGAAAGACGGAAAGAAATGGAAGGAAATAGGGGCTGAGCGGGGAGAAGGGTTGCCAGGAAAGGCATTGTCGCATACGGTTCATTCCGACCCCAACAAGGTGACGGACAGCGAAATGCTGCCTGCCCTACAGGTGGAAACATCCATCAATTTGAAAACACCACCATTCCATCACCTCAAAGTGTTGCTACGCATGAAAGGGGCTGCACACTGGACTGTAACGGAGGTGAAATTCTTCGCCAACAACCCGGAGAACATTTCTTCCGACCAATATGTAACCAACCATCTGCCCGCCCGCCACTTTGGCAGTGCATGGATGAGCGGCGGAAGCGGAAAAGAATGGGTGTACATAGACTTGGGGGCAAAAGTCCGTTTCGACCTTATCCGTCTGCATTGGATTCAAAAGGCAACCAAAGGGTTCGTCGAAATGTCCGACGACCGTCACCAGTGGAAACCATTGGCACCGCTTCCAGGAGGCAAGCGTCCCACTGACGAGATTGCCTGTCAGGGCAATGCCCGCTATGTACGTGTGTTGATGGAACAGCCCAATCCATTCGGCCGCTATGTACTCTCCGAAATGGAAGTGATGGGGCAAGGCGGTTTCTTGCCGAAAGCACAGCCTCTGGCCGGCTTTGGCAACACCTCATCCAACAACCGGAATATCGACAGAAGCATGGGCAAATTCATGCTCAACGGTGGGAACTGGCATCTGCAGAGAAAATCGGAAGTGACGGCAACTGGAGAAATGTTGTCGAAAACGGGCTTTGACGACAACAGTTGGTTGGCGGCAACCGTTCCTGCAACGGTAATGATGAGCTATGTCAATGCCGGCGCGCTGCCCAACCCCAACTATGCCGACAATCTTTTTTATATCTCAGAGTCGTTCTTCAATTCCAATTTCTGGTACCGCAACGAGTTTGAAGTGCCTCACGAATTTGACGGAAAACACGTATTCCTGAATCTCGACGGCATCAACTGGAAAGCCAACGTGTATCTGAACGGAACATTCATCAACCGCACCGAAGGTGCTTTTGTGCGTGGAAAGACAGACGTTACCCATTTGCTGCACAAAGGCAAGAATGCGCTTGCCATTGAAATTGTGGCCAATGCCCATCCTGGAGCCGTGAAAGAAAAAAACGAACTGAATACCGACTTTAACGGCGGTATTTTGGGGGCAGACAATCCTACGTTTCATGCCACAGTGGGATGGGACTGGATTTCTTCTATCCGTGGACGCAACATGGGCATCTGGAACGACGTTTACCTGACAGCCAGCAATGGCGTGAGCCTTTCCGACCCATTGGTAACAACGTCGCTCAACTTGCCCGACACACTTGCCACCGTTACACCAAGTGTGCTGGTGACCAACCACGAGAACATGCCCGTGAAAGCGTTGCTGTCGGGATGGATTGGCAACATCCGGTTTGAACAGACCATCAACATGCCGGCAAATTCTACGCAGGAAGTCAGTTTCTCGCCCGAAACATTCAAGATGCTCAACAGACAGCCATTGCAACTTTGGTGGCCGAACGGTTACGGTACACCTTATTTATACAATGCAGGTTTCACCATTACCAAGGAAGGCGGACAGCCCGAAACCATCCGTTACAAGGCCGGCATACGACAAGTTACCTACGAGGATGCAAGCACCCGACTGAAGATGTTTATCAACGGGAAACGTTTCATTCCATTGGGCGGAAACTGGGGATTCAGCGAGAACAATCTCTCCTACCGAGGCAGAGAGTATGACGTAGCCGTGCGATACCACAAGGAGATGAACTACAACATGATTCGCAACTGGGTGGGACAGACTGGCGATGAGGAATTTTATGAAGCCTGCGACAAATACGGTATCATGGTGTGGCAAGACTTCTGGCTGGCCAACCCTGCCGACGGGCCAGATCCCGATGACAACACCATGTTCTTGAACAATGCCGAAGATTATGTGAAACGCATCCGCCATCATGCGAGCATCGGCATCTACTGCGGCAGAAACGAAGGCTATCCTCCTGCTGCCATCGACAAGAAACTGAAAGAATATGTGCAAACCCTGCATCCTGGTCTGGCCTATATCTCAAGTTCTGCCGATGATGGAGTGAGTGGACACGGCCCTTATTGGGCTTTGCCAGCCAAAGAATATTTTGAACGGCAAACAGGCAAACTGCATTCGGAGCGCGGAATGCCCAACGTCATGAACTATGAAAGTCTGAAACGCACGCTCATCCACACCGACCTATGGCCACAGAGCAACAAATGGGGACAACACGATTACACGTTGCAGGGCGCACAGCGTGGGGCTTCGTTCAACGGACTGATTGAGAAAGGTTTCGGGATGCCCAAAAATGCCAAGGACTTCACCACACTTGCACAATGGATCAACTATGACGGCTACCGGGCAATGTATGAATCGGGAAGCCGTGACCGCATGGGACTTCTCATCTGGATGAGCCATCCCTGCTGGCCCACCATGGTTTGGCAGACATACGACTATTATTTTGAGCCTACAGCCGCCTATTTTGGCGTAAAAAAAGCCTGCGAACCACTCCACATTCAATGGAATGCCCTTACTCGCAACGTGGAAATCGTCAATCTCTGTGCCGGCCACAAAAGGAATTTGAAAGTCGCTGCCACACTGCTCGACATGAACGGGAAACCGCAGTGGCACGAGGAACAGACCGCCGACTGCAACAACGACATGACAAAGACATGCATGAACATTGCGGAGCCGACCCCGGAAACGGGTGTCTATTTCATCCAGTTGCGCCTCACCGATGCCGACGGAAAACCAGTCTCAGAGAATTTCTATATTCAATCCACCGTTCCAGACAATTACCAAGCCCTGAACAAACTGCCGAAAGTGGCACCGGAAATGGCAACCGACATCCGGCGGAACGGTGAAGAATGGACAGCCACGGTACAGATTGAAAACCGTTCTTCCGTTCCGGCCATGATGCTGCGTGTCAATCTGAAAGGAGCAGACGGTGAGCAGATTCTTCCAGTCATCTACAGCGACAACTACTTCCATCTTATGCCTGGCGACCAGAAAACCGTTGCCATCAGTTGGAAACACGAAGATACACGCGGCAGCAAACCCATGGTGGAAGTAACGGGGTTCAACATGAAATGAAACAGAAAGAGCCATTTTTTGACAGGAAAAAATACATAACAACGATAAAACAACAGTAAGATTATGCGAAAAAAACTATTCATGATGATGGTGTTCTGCACCACACTGTTCACCACGAATGCGGCAGAAGCCGACTACAACGTGATTCCATTGCCGCAGAGCATCGCTGCCGCAAAGGGAGCACCTTTCAAACTCGATGCTTCGGCCTGCATCGTTTATGCAGGAGCAGACATACAGATGAAACAGAACGCCGGTTTCCTTTCTGAATACGTGGAGAAAATCACAGGAGTAAAACTCAATGTGGTTGACAAAAAGAACAAGAAGACTCCGGCAGTTGTGTTGACCATCGATTCCAAAATAAAGGGGAAAGAGGCCTACCGCATCCAAGTTTCCAACCAAACCATTACCATTTCCGGCAGCACGGCAGCCGGTGTTTTCTACGGAATACAGACACTTCGCAAGGCATTGCCCGTAGTAGCGCCAGGCGAAGAAGTGCTCCTGCCAGCCGTTGTCATCAACGACCAGCCACGTTTCGGCTATCGCGGCATGCACCTCGACTGTGCCCGTCATTTTTTCCCCATCGATTTCGTGAAGAAATATATCGACATTCTGGCACTGCACAACATGAACGTGTTTCACTGGCATCTGACCGATGACCAAGGCTGGCGTTTGGAAATCAAGAAATATCCCAAACTGACACAAATCGGCTCTATGCGCAGCGGAACGGTGATGGGGCACAACTCGGATGTTGACGATGCCATTCCTTACGGCGGATTCTACACACAGGAACAGGCACGAGAAATTGTGGAATATGCCCGTATGCGCCACATCACCGTCATTCCCGAAATCGATCTCCCAGGCCATACCCGTGCCGCCCTCGCCGCTTACCCGGAATACGGATGCACCGGCGGTCCCTATGAAGTAGGGCACACCTGGGGAGTGTATTTCGACGTACTTTGCTTAGGACAGGAAAAGACCTATAGACTCGTGCTGGATATTCTTGACGAGGTGCTGGACATTTTCCCCTCAGAATACATTCATATCGGTGGCGACGAAACACCCACCAGGCGCTGGTCGGAGTGCCCCCGCTGCCAGAAGCTGGCAACCGACCGCAACATTCCGATGAAAAAGATTCAGGCCTATTTCACCAACCGCATTGAAAAGCATGTCAATGAGAAAGGACGCCGCATCATTGGCTGGGACGAGATTCTTGGTGGCGACATCAACCAGAGTGCCACCATCATGAGCTGGACGGGCATCGAACCTGGAGAGAAGGCCGCCCGCTTGGGACACGATGTAATCATGACACCGAGTTCACACCTCTATTTCGACCATTACCAGACCCAATCCACGGGTTCTGAGCCTATGGCCATCGGCGGATACTCACCCATTGAGAAGGTTTACGGACTTGACCCCGCACCCGATACATTGCCCGAATCGTCGAGAACACACATTCTGGGTGTTCAGGCCAACCTCTGGACAGAATACATCACCTGTCCGAACCAGGCTGAATACATGGTGATGCCCCGCATGGCAGCCTTGGCAGAAATACAATGGACTCCCACTGCAAAAAAAGATTTTGAACAATTCAAAAGCCGCATGACAAGATTTGCGAAACTTTACGACCACTACGGCTATGTTTACGCATGGCACTTGTGGCCAGAAAGATATAATCACAACCGCAGCGAATGGTGATTGAAAGCAAAAGAAAATGCCATGGCTCTTCCGCTTCCATGCAGAAAAGCCATGGCATTTTTCATGCCCATCCGTCCTTAGTACCCTTCCCTGTACTTGGCTTCGTCTTTGTCTTCCAGCATACTTAGATAACTGGCATAACGGCTTTGGCTGATATGATGCTCCTCCACCGCCTTCCTCACGGCACACCCGGGTTCGTTGGTATGCTTGCAATTGTTGAACCGGCAATCTTTCGACACTCGGAAAATTTCCTTGAAATAACCGCAAATCTCCTCCGGCTCCATGTCGAACGTTCCAAAACCTTTGATGCCCGGCGTGTCGATGACCCAACCTCCTTCAGGAAGGGGAATCATCTCGCTAAAAGTAGTGGTATGCATGCCCGTGTTGTGGGCATCCGATATTTCGGCCGTGCGCAAGGCAATGCCAGGTATGAGCAAGTTGAGCAAACTGCTCTTCCCCACTCCACTGTTTCCGCTGAAAAGCGTCACTTTCCCCCTGAGCAGTTCCCTCAGCCCATCGATTCCTTCGCCCGTGGCTGCCGAAAGCGGGAAGCACCGATACCCAACATGATGGTATAGGGTTATCATCATGTCCTGATACTGCCGCTCTTCGTCAGAGAGCAGATCCAATTTGTTGAACACCAGCACCACTTCCACTCCGTAGGCCTCTGCCGAAGCAAGAAAGCGGTCGATGAAAGTGGTGCTGGTTTGCGGATAGTTCACAGTGACAATCAAAGCCGCCAGATCTACATTTGCGGCAATGATATGACTTTGTTTCGACAGGTTGGACGATTTCCGGATGATATAGTTGCGCCGGTCTTCAATCTCACTGATAAAGGCCGTGCCCTCTTGATTGACAACAATACGCACATAGTCGCCCACAGCCACCGGGTTGGTGCTGCGTATTCCCTTCAGACGGAAATTACCCTTGATTTTAGAGTCAATTTTCCGACCGTCGTCCGTGAACACTGTGTACCAACTGCCCGTATTTTTGATGACAAGACCGCGCATTCCTCTATACCGTCATGATTTCCTTGTTCTTTGCCTCCAGCAAATCGTCAAGGCGCTTGATATATTTGTCGTGAATCTTCTGCAATTTATCCTCCGCATCTTTTTCATTGTCCTCCGACAATCCATCCTTGATGGCTTTCTTCAGTTTGTCTTTCACGTCGCTGCGCACGTTGCGCACCTCCACCTTGGCTTTTTCGGCAATCTTGCTACACTGCTTCACCAAGTCGCGGCGGCGTTCCTCCGTTGGCTGCGGAATATTCAGGCGAATCAACTCGCCATTGTTTTCCGGTGTGATGCCCACATCGCTATCCATGATGGCCTTTTCTATATCGCGTATCGCCTTCTTGTCCCATGGGCGTATGGCAATGGTGCGGGCATCCGGAACCGTGACGTTTGCCACTTGGTTCAATGGCACCATCGAGCCATAACTGTTCACTTTCACGCCGGCCACGATAGCCATGTTGGCACGTCCAGCACGAATACGCGACAACTGCTCGTCCAAGAACATGACCGCCATCTCCATTCTTTCCTCACTGTCCTTTAATGTCGTTTTTACGTCTATCATTTTAATCGTATTAGGTTACTGAAATACAAAATTAGAGATTCTTTTTGAATTATCCAACTAATTAAGCGAAAATGTTTACAAGCCCTAAATCTATTGGCCGTAGGCAGATTCAGAATCGGATGAGCTTGACAATCCTTTCCAAATACTCTTTGTCCGTTTCATCGAAAGCGGCAAGTTCCGTACTGTCTATATCGAGCACAGCCCCCACTTTCCCTTCATCATCGAAAACAGGCACGACCACTTCGGAACGACTCAACGAACTGCAGGCAATATGTCCGGGAAATGCTTCCACATCTTTCACCACCAGCGTCTCTCCACGTTTCCATGACGTACCGCACACTCCTTTACCAAAGCCTATGCGATAACATGCCACACTTCCCTGGAAAGGCCCCAGCACCAGTTCACCGTTGTCAACCAGATAGAACCCTACCCAAAAATAATCCATTTCTTCCTTCAAGGCTGCCGATACGTTTGCCAATATGCCCACGATGTTCTTCTCGCCTTCTACCAGGTTTTTCACTTGCGCTTCCAGCCGTTGATATTTCTCTTGTTTATTCTGTTTTTCCATTCTGATATATAAAAATTCTGAAGATTACACATTCTATTTATAAATAAAGAACTAACTTTGCCGCCAAAACAACATAGCAGAATGACAAACAGCACAAGCGACACCCTGTTGCAAACCGTCCAATCCATCGATCAAGAAATACTCACGGCCATCAATTTCGACGGTTCGAACACATACGATACCTTCTGGATGCTCTATACCAACCGCTACACGTGGATTCCCCTTGCTGTTGTCTCCGCTTATTACCTCTTGCACCGCATCGGATGGCGCCATGCCCTCATTTTAGGAACATCCGTCATCATCATGTTTCTATTGAGCGACTATTTTGTATCTGCCGCCATCAAACCTTTCGTGGCCCGATTGCGCCCCTCCCATCAGTCTGGCATCATGGATGCACTGTTCTATGTCCACGGCTACCGGGGAGGCATGTACGGCTTTCCTTCCAATCACGCCAGCAACGGTTTTGCCATAGCTACATTTTTTGCGCTTCTTTTCCGTAAGCCCGGAATCATCATCTGCATATTTCTATGGGCAATGGCCTCCTGCTATTCCCGTATATATTTGGGACTGCACTACCCCACCGACATTCTGGCAGGTGCCATTTTGGGCGTCTTGTTTTCAACGCTGCTTTATTTTTTCTACTCCCGGCTCTACCAGAGAGAGGCAGAGAACCGTCCCATGCCGCCTTTTAAAACCGTCTATCAAGAGAAAGAGCCTTGGCCCATCATCCTCGCGGTTGGCGCAACGGTGCTCTCCGTTCTGGTTTATTCGCTGCTGGCAGCATAAGCCTTTGCCACCCAGTTTGTCAACTCCACGAATTGTGCCACCGACAACTGTTCGGGGCGCTTTGTCATGAACTCATGCTCAAAGAAATCCTTTTCCGGCAATCCGTTGCCGAACAATTGCCTGACACTTACGCGCAGCATCTTCCGCCTCTGCCCGAACACCGTCTTCACCACTCGCTTGAACAGTTTCTCGTCACACCCCAAATCGGCCGTTCCGTTGCGGGTCATTCTGATTACCGCACTCTTTACTTTTGGCGGTGGGTTGAACACGTGCTCATCTACCGTGAAGAGATATTCTATGTCATACCAAGCACTGATGAGCACACTCAATATTCCGTATGCCTTGGTACCCGGTTGCGATGCCATGCGCTGTGCCACCTCGCGTTGAATCATGCCCGTGCAACAGGGTATCAAGTCCTTATTGTCGAGCATTTTGAAAAAAATCTGCGACGATATGTCATAAGGGTAATTCCCCGTGAGCACGAACTGCCTGCCTTCAAAAGTCTGGCTCAAATCCATTCGCAGGAAATCCTCGCCCAAGATGTTTTCCCTCAACCTGGGGAAATGATCATTGAGATAAGCCACACTTTCCCTGTCAATCTCCACCACTTTCAGCGGTCTCGGTTTCTCTACCAAGAACTGCGTCATCATTCCCATTCCCGGCCCCACTTCCAGCACAGGTATGTCCGGACAGGCATCCACCGTGTCGGCAATAGCCTTGGCTATTCCCAAATCCGTAAGGAAATGTTGTCCCAGATGTTTCTTTGGTGCTACTTGTTTCATTCTATCCAATCTTTACTGCCATCCCATACCATCAAACGTAAACAAAATTCGCTTAAAATGACCGAAATGCCACTTATTTTTCTGCAAAGATACTCCTTTTTTCCCACAAATTTTGACAAGTGGAATAATTTCATTACTTTTGCAATACGAAAAACCACTCTGGAGGAAGCACTCCATGACCCAAGAAAACACCGATGAAAACACATGTATTGGCTGCATTTGCATTATGGCTCTGCGTACACGCAAATGCGCAAAGCGAACTCACAAAAGTGGGAAACCTTCAGAACGAGAACAGCACGACGTCGCTTTCAGGACTGGCCGTAGGTGATGTCTTTGACGACAACGAAGCCGGCACCTGTCTGAAATACGAAGTGGTGGATGTTTCCGACCCTTCGCGCCCCATGGCAAAGATTGTAGGCGTTTCGGATGCAGACAAAGGGAAAAGCGAGATAAGTATAAAAATCGTGAACCGGTTTCCCCATGGTGCCGACCTGTTCACCGTTCAACGCATTGCACCGAAAGCCTTTTCCTACGCCCGCAACCTTGCAACTGTGACATGTTCTGCAAGCATGCCACTCCAGATAGAAGAAAACACGTTCCATGTTTCGGCATACGCACACGCCATGCTGGTGGTGCCGAAAACAGAAGGCACCATGTCGGTTTATGCGCACGCAACGGGATGGCGGCATTTCTTGCGGAAATCAAACACAGCCGGACTTCTTCTCGGTGACTTGTCCGGCAATGGGCAACTCGACACCAACGACATCGCCCTGCTCATCCGGCACTACAGAAAATCTGAACCCTACCGCGAACTGCATGACATGGACGGTAACGGGAAGATAGACACCAACGACATTGCCCTCTCCATTCGTATTTTCAAAATGCTTAAATAAAAAACCATGAAAACTTTCATTCATTTACTATGTTCATTGGCGGTTCTCCTGCTGGCAGGAACAGCAAGATCCAACGCCCAAACTCCTCCTGTAGGCCCACACATCGGGAATCTGGCAATAAGACAAGGAGAAACCATTCTCGTACCTATATTTATAGGTGAACCTTCACGAACTTACCACAGTTTCGGTTTTGACATTTATCTGCCTGCCGGTTTCTCCATCGACGAAACTAAAACACAACTGAACCCGAACAAGACAGACGGGCATTTCGGCGGTATCAACATGGTGGAAGATGGCAGATACAGGGTAATGGTGATGGTGGACATTATCAAAGACCTGCCGTTCAAGAACGTGGACGAATATGTCATGGTGTTCCCTTTGACCTGCCATGCGGAAACAGCAACGGGAACCTACGACGTAAAGATCAAGGACATATCGTACATGTGGTATTTTGTGGAAGAAGACCGACAATGTGAAAATCCATCCGACTTTGACGTGAAACTGACGGTAGCCGATGCCGCAACCTTTCTCGATGCCACCATCTCTCCATCGGGATTCGGAACTTTCTATTCGGACAAGGCCTTGGATTTCAGTCATGTCAATGGCATAGAAAACATATACGTCGTTTCCACGATCTCAAAGACAAATGCAATACTCACGGAAATCACCGACAAAAAGATTCCAGCCAACACTGCCGTCTTATTAAAAGGAAATACAGGAACTTACACCATCCCTTCCATTCCTAATGCAAATCCCATAGGCATGAATCTCTTAATGGGAACAAGCACCGACATCATTTTAAATCCAAAAACGGAAGACAAAACAAATTTCATCTTGAAAAACGGGAAGTTCGTGAAAGTAAGTGGCGGTATATTGAAAGCGAACAAGGCATACCTGCCCGTGTCAACCCAAATCATCGGCGAAGCAAAAGAAATTTCTTTCGACACCAACGAACCTACCACTATTCAACACACTGAAACAGAAAAACAAGGGGAAAACACATATTACAATCTTTACGGCATTCAAGTATCACATCCACAAAAAGGGATCTACGTCTCGAATGGTAAAAAAATCATCATTCCTTAAACATTTTTCCTACATTCATTTCATCAAAATCAACAGACCATGAAACAAAAATATACAAAGCCCTCCACTTTAGAAAAAGAAGTTGATACACTCGAAATGATTTGCGTATCGGCAAAGTTAGACGCTTCAACTTCGGCAGATGCAAGCGAAGCGGAAACAAAACCCTACTCCATTTGGGAATTTATGGAAGAGCAAGAGCGATAAGCCCTTGCTCTTGAAAATTATTTGTCAAATTGCTTTGACGCATTTTAGGCACTATCAAGGCATTTTGGGATACTTCTTGAAATTGGGCTTGCGTTTTTCAAGGAAAGCCCGACCGCCCTCATGTGCTTCGTCCAAGAAATAGTAAAGCATAGTGGCATCGCCGGCCAATTCCTGAATACCCGCCTGTCCGTCAAGTTCCGCATTCAAGCCCGCCTTTATCATGCGGAGTGCCAGCGGACTGCGTTCCATCATGATTTGCGCCCATTCCACGCACTCGTCTTCCAGACGTTCCAAAGGCACCACCTTGTTCACCATGCCCATCCGTTCCGCTTCCCGGGCGGTGTATTGCTTGCACAGGAACCATATTTCGCGCGCTTTTTTCTGTCCAACCATCCTGGCAAGATAGGAGGAGCCAAATCCGGCATCAAACGATCCCACTTTCGGCCCCGTCTGTCCGAAGATGGCGTTCTCGCTGGCAATGGTCAAATCGCATACCACATGCAGCACATGTCCGCCGCCAATGGCATAGCCGTTCACCATCGCAATGACAGGTTTCGGCAACCTCCGAATCTGCATTTGCACATCAAGGACATTGAGACGGGGCACTCCGTCCTCTCCCACATATCCGCCTTTTCCCTTCACGTGCATGTCACCGCCAGAACAAAACGCCTTGTCACCGGCACCCGTCAGCAGCACCACGCCAATGTCCTGCGCCTCACGACAATAGGAAAAGGCCTGGCTCATTTCCCACGTTGTACGGGGTGTGAAGGCGTTTCGATAACGAGGACGGTTGATGGTGATCTTCGCAATACCGTCGAACTCCTCGAAAAGGATTTCCTTAAAATCAAAACCTTCAATGGTTTTCCATTCTCTTTTTTTCATATATTCTGTTGTTGATGATGATCTTTCTGTTGGGTGTTGGCATGATTTCCACCTCCTACATCCGTTTCAATTGTCTATAATAGTCCTTGAACACCTTGTCGTCTTCATCAGGACGGGTGAAAACCTCCAGTAGCATCGGAGCATTCCCTTGCACCGTCAAAAGCCAATGGATACCCTCTTTCATTTCCGCCTCATTTCTTGCAACCATGTATTCCACACGATTTTGTTCGCAAATGCCGCGGGCTTCGGTGTGGTGCCCGGCAGCAATATACTCATCACGGGCATCGCTGGCCGACAGCCCTTTCAACTGGTGGAAGATTCCACCACAACCATTGTTCAGCAGCAGTATGCGGAAGTTGCCACTCAAATAGCGGTTCCATAATGCGTTTTGGTCATAGAAGAAACTCAAGTCGCCTATCACACAGAACACCATCCCTTCACTGGCCACTGACATTCCGGCTGCCACCGACAAAGAACCCTCGATGCCGTTCACCCCACGGTTGCACCATACGAAATGGTTGGCATAGATATTGGCCAGCCTCACGGACGTGCTGTTGGCATAATGCACTTCGCAGGGATAATCCAAGTTGCGCAGTCCTTCCTCAAAACATTTCACCGCTGCCATTTGCGAGTATGGAGGTTCAAAGGCCAAGGCATGGCGGGCAGTCTGCTGCAAGACGCGTTCCCACAAGGCGATGTAGGAGGAAGAGGCATCTGCCCGACATCCTGAACCATCGCCACCGCCCATCGCTGCCAATGTCCGATACATACGCGCCAACTCGCTCACCACTTCTCCGGCCGCTGCCTCTATTACGCCAGACAGGTGCATGAACGTATCATAGAATTCTCCCCCTTCATTTACAATCCACTGTTGCCTATCCTTTGTCGTGCGCAAGAAATGTTTCAGTCGCTTGCTCACCACATTTCCACCTATGTATATTAGGTGGTCGGGCAGATAGTTCTCGTCCATTTCCACCTTGTACAGCACTTCATCGAAGTGGCAAACTCCATCGTCCGCACTTGGTGCTACACCGGCAATGCCTGCTAGCGGTTCTGCCAACACAACGGCATGCCTCCTCAAAACCCTCAGGTCTTCGGCCCTCACCTCCCCTTGTTTCGTCTGCCCTATTACCATCATGGGACGCTTGGCAGACAGAAAACCGTTGGCAAATTCCTCAAAATGGCCAAGGTTTGTGCCTTTGTGCTGCAAAAACACGATGTGCCTTTCTTCGGGCAATTCCGGAACTGAAAAATCAAACAGCGGTTCCGTAATGGGCACGTTGACATGCACCGGCCCCGCACCATGACGGTGGAGCGACAGCAAGGCCTCGTTCAATAGCCGGTTGCAGTGCCAGCGTTCCGTTTCGTCTTTCGGTTCGGGCAGCGTCACGGCCTTTTTCACGAACCGCCCCAAAGCATCGGGCTGCCAAAGAGTTTGTCCGTCTTGCTGGTCAATCCACGCTTCGGGGCGGTCGGCCGACACCACCACCAATGGAACATGCTGATGGTAAGCCTCTGCCACAGCAGGTGCAAGGTTAAGCAATGCCGTTCCCGATGTCACGCAAACAGCCACGCCCCCACCCACAGCCTGCGCCATTCCGATGGCGTAGAAACCTGCCGACCGCTCATCGGTAACTGCCACACATCGTATGTGGGGACATTCGTTCAGATTGTGCACCAACGGTGCGTTGCGCGACCCCGGACAAACCACAGCATGTCTGATGCCGTGTTTCACGAGCAGTGCCGTGAGCATATTCACATTGTCTTTGTTGCTATACATGGTTGTTTTTCATTCTTCCATTTCCTCCACTTCTCTCCCTACGCCTTTCCATGGGCTTCCGTTCATTTCAGCAACCTGCGCATGGTTTCCATCTTTGCCTCGGTTTCTTCCCACTCTTGCTGTTCAACACTGTCTGCAAGCAAACCGCCGCCGGCATGGAGACAGTAGCCGTCCCCCACCATTTCCATACAACGGAGGGAAACAAACAAATGGGTTGCCCCCTCCACATCGAGCGGACCGGAAAATCCACTGTAATACCTTCTCGCCGCACTTTCATGCGTATGGATAAAACGGAAAGTTTCTTGTTTGGGCAGTCCGCAAACGGCAGGAGTAGGATGCAAGGCTTCCAACAGTTGTCCCACACATGACGGATGGGAAAGCGTAAAACTGAAATCGCTGCACAGATGTACCA
Organism: Prevotella sp.; assembly: GCA_022773395.1. Taxonomy (GTDB): domain Bacteria; phylum Bacteroidota; class Bacteroidia; order Bacteroidales; family Bacteroidaceae; genus Prevotella. Next base: position 31,088 of record JALFBL010000066.1, on the reverse strand, counting down.
AATGAGCCGCCTGCACCGTATAGGGTCCTTTTTCCACGACATTTTCGGCATAACGTTCCAGACATTCCTTGATATAGGCGACCACATAGCGCTGCTCCCGGATGTTCTTCCGGCTCCAGTGCATGTCCGGTCTATGGTCTGGAACAGGATTGCCACATGAGCCACCGTTACCCCTCCTGTTCATGGTTCCTGCCAGAGCCACCGTTCGCCATTGTCCATGGTAACCTTCCAGCAACACCTCGGGAGTGGCCATGAGCCATGTGCCGCTCTGCGGCATCGACACGAGCGAGACGAACATTTGCGGATAACCGGCGCACGCCTTGCAAAACAGCTGCAACACATCCTCATCTCCCTGTTCAAAACATCGGCGTGCCAATACAATTTTACAAAACCTGCCATCCGTCAGGCACGAATGGAAAGCGGAGAAGTCGCGGGCATAGGCCGCGCGTTCGTCTTCCGGTTCAAGATGACCAGCAAAACGGTGCATTGCCTCATCCTCCAGAGCGAGTGACTCGCGCAGCAAATGCCTGTCCACCGGCATCATCGAGGTGCTGTCGGGCTGCAACAGCAATATGGGCTGATTGGGAGCAACCGCAAACGGGCACATCACAAAACCGCTCTTTCCATTCAGTTCGGTGCACGACATCAATTCCAGCGGACTGTCATTCCGCTGAACCATCACCACACATTCCTTCTCTCGCGGCAGCCTATAGACGGCAAAGGCGGTCATCATTTCTCTTTTTTAGGCGAAATCACATAATTGGTCACATGCACATTGGAAATCAAATCGCCCGAAGAGTTGGTGATTTTCACGTCCCACACGTGCAGTTTCCTGCCTTTGCTCACCAACAGTGCCGTTGCCGTCACCGTGTCGCCTTCGGCCACCGCCTTCACATGGTCACCGCTCACGCTGATTCCCACGCATATCTTTCCCGGGCAAAGAGCCGTAGAGCCTACTCCGGCCACATTCTCCGCCAATGCCAGAGATGCGCCGCCACTCAAAAATCCGAACGGCTGCCGATTGCTCTCGTTCACCTCCATCGTGGCAATGCACGTGTCATCGTCGGGCGTTGAAATGAAATTCATGCCGAGCACCGTGGATAAATTAGACTGTTTCTCTATCAGTTCTCTTACTTTGTCTATATTCATAATCTTGATTAAATATATGCAAAGATAAATATAAAAAATGAGAAACGGTAATATTGAACAAGGAAACCGGAAAGAAAAAGTGGGGCATAAAAACTCCCGTACATCTTGCGACGCACGGGAGTGAGATGAATGCATCTGTAATGAAACAGAGTTAGCGACAACTAATCGTTGTCCATGTATTCCCAAATGGTGCTCTTGCCTTGGGCTTCGTCGGTCGATCCTACTCCTTCACCGATTCCCAGTTCTTCTCCGGAAGCACCCAACAATTCTTGCATTTCAACAACTTTTTCTTTAGCCATCGGGCTTATATAAACTTTTTTTTCCATAATCGTAATTTTCAAAATTTTTCTTGTGATTCGTTGTTTGATGATTTTTGCTTAAAAGATTACCTTTTTGCCATTGTGGATGTAAATGCCACCCTTAGCCGGCTTTGCAATGCGCTGTCCGCCGAGCGTGTACCATGCATCGTTCTCCATCTTGGTCTGCGTGCTTTCAACGGTATTGATACCTGTGGTATTGTCCCAAACAATGTCAAATGCCTTGGCGCCAACGGGCAATTCGGCAGTCGGCACAGAAAGATATGCCTTTCCGGCAGCCAGCACACCATCAGCAGCCAATTTCAAGAATGCGCCGTCTTTCAGGATAAGATTGGTATTCTCACCATCCACAGCCATTACGGTTGCATTTGCGACTACACCTTTCAGAAGATTGGCGGACGGTGCTACAGCACCTGCAGCAAGGGCCAATTTGTAAACTTCGCCCGCAGTTGCCTTGATTACAAGACCCGTTTTAGCAGGAACAGCAGTCACCTCTGTCAAATTCACCTTGTTGCTTCCACTTTCGTGAGAAGCCACATAAGCCTTCAAACCACTCACCCCACCAAAATCAACGTCTGCGTCACAAGCAAAAGTCGTATATTCGTATGCCGGTTTTACGCAAGGAAGCATTTCACCAAATCTTGATATTCTTGTAGGCATTGTCTTGGTTTTATAGTCACCGAACACATGATGTTCGAAATAAGTTTTTCTTCCATCAACATCTAGAAAAGCATTTACCAAATCTCTGGCATATTCTTTCGTGAGAACAATAACCTCTTTCAACTGCTCACACTTAGCAAAACTATTGAATCCGAAGGCCTTACAATTCTCAGGAATAGTGATGGTCGTCAACCGGATGCAACTATTGAAAGCATTTGTACCCACCTTCGTTAAACCAGACGGGAGAACGATTTCGTTTAATGAAGAACATCCAAAAAACGCACAGTTTCCTATTTCTGTCACACTCTCCGGCAATGCGATATTTATCAATGCCCTACAATCTCTAAAAGTATTTTGATCTATCTTGGCAACGTTGCCTCTTACTTCAACAGCAGCCAATGCCCAGCAACCATAAAAGACATCAGCTCCGATGCTGGTCACATTCCCGGGAATAGTGATTGAAGTGATTGCTGTCGATGAGAAAGCAGAGCCTCCGATGCTGGTCAATTCTTCCGGCAATGTGATTTCCTGCAGTGCCGTACAGCCTTGAAAAGTTCCTTTAAAAGAGCCATAACCTGCCGGAGCCGAAGAAAGTTCCGCAAGCCCCTTGAAATGAACCAATTCATTGAATTTCGTGATGGAAGTGTTCCCATAAAAGAAAGATTTCAAGTCGGTCACGGCAGCCGCCTCGTCATAGCTGAGTTCTCCGTCAGCATCTGTGTCAAAATTCTTCACACAGATTTTCTTCACTTCTTCATCGGCAAATGTGATATTCCCCGATTGTGCAAACGCTGTGGTTGACGCACCCAATAATACGGCAGTCACCATGGTTTGTAAATTCTTTTTCATAAGTCAAAATAATTAAAGTTATTAATAAAGGTAAGAAATAGTTTTATGCCTTTTATGCTTCCCGCCCCTCGTTTCTCTCCATTTTTCATACTCAAGGCCGGGTAGGATCAAGTGTTTTCCGGGTTCTGCCGCAGCGCAGAGAATCGCCCACGTTAGATGGGCGCAAAGATAAAAAAACATTTTTTCATTTGCAAACAAATTGAATAAAAATTGTCAAGACAACATTGTATTTTGTGCATTCCTTTCTTTTCTTTGCGCTTCGGTGTGCGACAGGACAGTTCATCAGAAGACAGTGAAACCAGCAAGAGAGACATACCGACAAGAAAAGGCAGAGAGCCAAGGCAAGACTCCCGCACATCTTGCGATGCGCGGGAGCCATGAATGGGCCTGTAAAGAAACAGATGCCATAATGGTCAATCGCTGTAATCCATGTATTCCCAAATGGTGCTCTTGCCTTGAGCTTCGCCCTGGTCTACGAGGTCGGATTCTACTCCGGGGCCGGATGAATCCAGCAGACAACTTTCAAATTCCACATATTTTGGAGCAGTCTTCGGTGCTGCATATTCTTTCTTTTTCATTGTATATCTTGTTTTATTAATTGTTTGAAACTATTTTCATTCTCATTGAAGCATCTTTCCAGCAGTGTGATGAAAACCCGTTAGAACACCACTTTCTTTCCGTTCTTAATGTAAATACCCTTGGTTGCAGGTCTCTTTATGCGCACACCATTCAATGTGTGCCATACGTCCTCAGCATTTTCTTCAGAAACAGCATGGTTGATGCCCGTTACATTTTCGAACGTGATGTCAACACTCTTGCCCGACACCTTACCCGTGAGGTCGAGGTAGGCCTTGAACGCCGGCATGGTGCCCGTGCCCATCTTGTGGAACATGTTGTCTTTCAACACATAGAAATTGCCCGTTGATGCGTCAACCGCTTTTGCATCGGTTACAGCCACCAGCAAATTGGCCGCAGGAGCCATACCTGTTTCTGCAGAAGGAAGAATGGCACAGTTGCTGCCGGCAACTCCCTTCACATTCTTGACGAGAAGTCCCGTATTGCCGGGCACTATGCCTGTAAGCCTTGTAACGCCCACTTTGTTGTCGGCGTAAGCCGTAGCCGCATACACTTCAAAATCTTCTCCCACAGTGCTCAAATCCAGCGCCTGCCTGCTGCTCACCGTTGCCCATACGGCCGGCATGTTGAAGAGGGCAGCTTCCTTCACACCACCCGAAAAATTCTCGGACCATTCTTTCTTCGGCGTAAAGTTTGCCATAGAGCCTTCAGGAACATAGAGCGTGCCATTCTTCCAAGTACCGCTACCAGCCGGATCGAATGAATAAGTACTAAACGGAGAGCCATACGAGCCAATTGGCATGGTGTTCCGATAAATCAATGTCACAAGGTTTTCATTGTTGGCAATTGCACCGGAAACAATAAAATTTATGGTTGAGGGTATGTCAAGATATTGGAGAGCAGTTCCCTTAATGGCATCCCCGTACACATTCTCGACCCCTTCAGGCAGGACGAGACGCTGCAATTTGTCATTATCCATGAAAGCACAAGAGTAAATGCTGGTTACACCTTGAGGAACCGTATAGACCGTTTGTATGTTCATCGGCGGATAAGCCACAAAAAATGTGCCGTCTGTAGTGATGATGGCACCGGAACCGTCTTCTGCCACTTTAAGTTCGGTGTTGGCAGGATCAACCTCGAAAGCACTGACACTCGTAGCGGCAAAACTTGAGCCGTCCATATCTATCACATTTTTCGGAATCACAACACCGGTCAACCCCGTGCATCCATAGAACGAACCGCTACCGATTCTTTTCAAAGACTCAGGAAATCTGACTTCCTTCAATTCTGTTTTTCCTGCAAAAGCCTCATTCCCTATTGCCTTTATGCCTTCGGCAAAGGCAATCACTCCATCGGCAGGAATGCCTCCAATCCATCCCAAAGCCGTATTGTTGATGACAAAAACACCCGTTTGCGCATTCAGGAAAGGAGTGTTTTCAAACGCATCAACAGGAGCATAATTCAATTGGCAGCCTGGCGTACACTCTACTACGGCAAGACTTGTACAGCCCGAGAATGCGTAGGACCCGATGTAGGACAGGTTGTCGTTCAGTTTCAACGTTGTAATGACGGTGTTTCCTTCGAATGCCCCAAACGAAATGTCAGTGACATCCATTTCGTTCCCCTCTACCGTAACCGTGTTGGGTATCTCCAGAACCGTTCCTGTAAAGTCAGGACTTTTTTCCACCGAAGCCGTCGTTGACCATGATCCGTAATAGCTATAAACCAAATGGGTTACAGGATCTTCCCATTCCAATGCGTGCATTGGAATGGCCGACAGCATGACCATCAATGTCATCAGGAATCTCCCTAAAGACTGTCTTGGATTAGAAGGGTTGCATGGACGCATCCCACTCACTGTGTTCTTTGTCTTTTTCATAAGTCGAAATAATTAAAGTTATAAATAATAAGGGTATAATATAGTTTTTCTGCTTCTGTGCCCTTCCTTGCTTCTCTCCTGTTTATCATTGCCAAAGTCGGGGCTGCACGTGTATGTTAGATTCTGCTGCGAATCATCCTGTTAGATGGCAGCAAAGATAAAAAATATTTTTTTTATTTGCAACAAATTGAATAAAAATTTCAGAAAACTGTTGTTTTCGCGCGGCATTAACGAACCTTTCAACTGTTAAAACGGGGTGGTTTGGGGATGGAGAGAACAGCGGAAAAGCGGGAAACAAGGGATGAACGGAAGGAAAACGATGAAGACTTGAAAAGTTTTCCGCCAACCGGAAGAGGACAACGGGCACCGGCTGGGCGTGCAAAACATCATCCGTTGCAAAATTATCGCCCGTCTATTGCCATGCAGGGAATCAACGGCTGCCTTTCAACGCATCATGCCTTGAAGTGCAACGGATGATGCGTTGAAAAACGGCGTTTGAAACAATTTTGCAAGTTGCTTGTTGCCAGTCGGTTGCAAAACGTCAAAAGAAATGCGGAAAACATGCGGGGAATTGGTTTTGTTGAAACAAGCGGTGCTTTTGTGTTAAAATCCGCAAGGTTCTTGCCCTTCCATCCGCTTTTTCCAAGGAGAAAAAGCGGATGGAAGGGCAGGATTTTTGCATAACCATGCAGCAACGGGCACGCTCACCGCTTGCGTTTCAGCCGCAAACTGTTCATCACCACGCTCACGCTCGAAAACGCCATGAGGGCACTCGCCCACATGGGGGTGATTTGGAACTGGATGCCGAAAATGTGGAGCGCGCCGGCCGCCAGGGGGATGCACACCAGATTGTAGATGAACGCCCAGAACAAGTTCTGGCGAATCATGCCCACTGTTTGGCGGCTCAGCAGGATGGCTTGGGGAATACGGCCGAGGTCATCGCCCATGAGCGTTACCTGAGCCACATCCATGGCCACGTCGGTGCCCCTGCCCATGGCAATGCTCACGTCTGCCGAAGCCAGTGCCTGCGTGTCGTTGATGCCATCGCCCACCACGGCCACCCGTTTTCCTTCGGCTTGCAGTCGGCGCACAAGGTTTTCCTTGTCCTGAGGCATCACCCTGCTTTGGTAGTGGCCGATGCCTGCCTTTTCGGCCCAATAGGCCACGGCCTCTTCCCGGTCGCCGCTCATCATGTACACCTCCACCCCTTGCGCCTGAAGCATTGCCATGGCCTCGCGTGCATTGGGTTTCAACGTTTCGCGTTGCTCGAAAGGAAGATGGTCGGCCCGGGTGAAATCAATGTCCCGATTGGGAATGGTCAGCGTGCCGGTTTTGTCGATGACCATAGCATCGACTCTACGCAGTTCTTCCAAGGCAGTGGCATCTTTGATGAGCACGTTGTTCTGCGCCGCCTTGCCCATGCCCACCATCAAGGCCGTGGGCGTGGCCAGTCCCATGGCGCAGGGACAGGCGATGACCAGCACCGAGACGGCAGAAAGAAAGGCCTGGGGCAGGGCTTCGCTGCCTCCGACCATCCACCACAGTATAAAGGTGAGCAGGGCGATGGCTGCCACAACGGGCACAAACACCATTGCCATCTTGTCCACCACTCGTTGCACGGGTGCTTTGCTGCCCTGGGCCTGCTGCACCATGCGTATGATGTGGGCCAACGCCGTGTTTTCGCCAATCTGCCGGGCACGGAAGCGCAATTTTCCCTGTGCCACCACCGTTCCTGCCAGCACCAGCGCGCCCTGCCGCTTCACCACGGGGGCAGGCTCTCCCGTAATCATACCCTCATCCACATAGGCGCCGTCGGCCGTCATAAAACTGCCGGCCCTCACCACCTCGCCATCCACCGGCACCTTTTCGCCAGCCCTTACTTCCAGCACATCGCCGATGCCGATGGTGGAAACGGGCACGTCCTGCACCTCCTCGCCCCTGACCAGACGGGCTGTCCGGGGCGACAGTCCCATCAACTGGCGTATGCTGCCCGCTGCCCCGTTTCTGGCCTTTTCTTCCAACAGGCGGCCGGTGAGCACAAAGGTGACAATCATGCCCGATGCATCGAAATAAGTATGCCATTCCATGCCCCGGACTCCCCACACGGCATCGCCCCAAAAAGTATTGAACACGCTGAAGAGAAAAGCGATGCCCGTAGATAAGGCCACAAGCACATCCATGCCGGCGGTGGCGTGACGCAACTGTTTCCAGGCAGCCACGTAGAACGGCCTACCGCCATACAACAGGTTGGCTGCCGCCAGCATCATGGCCACCTGATGGGCCGCTCCGCGCCCTCCTGCGCCTACCCACCCCATGGACACCGCCATGCACAGGAGGGAAAGCAGCCACGAAACGAGGGTTTTCTGCTGCAATGCGGCGGTGGCGTGGCGCTCGATTTCCACCACCGAGCGGTCGGTTTCTATCACGAGGTCGTAGCCAATGGCGCTGATTTCCGCCTTCATCTGTTCTGGCGTGATTTCCTTCGGGTCGTATTCCACCGTGACACTGCGTCCGGGCAGGTTCACTGTTGCCGCCTGCACGCCCTTCAAAGCGTTGAGTTTGCGCTCCACATTCGCCGAACAGGCCGAACAGGCCATTCCCACCACGGGTATGATTTTTTTCTCCATCCTTATCGCTTGTTGATGCTCTTTCTTATGGTTTGTTGATGTTCTTCCTGCAAAACACGTGCCAAACACAGGGAAAAGGGCAATAACTTTCGCTGGCTGGCTCTGTTTGCCGGAAGGTTCCGAGGCCTCGCCCGTTTCACAGGCAGGGTGCTGGCCATGAGCGGCAAAGACAAGAAAGCCTGCAAAACTTCTCCCAATAAATGGGCTGAACATTCGTTATTTACATCGTTTTTCCGTAAATTTGCAACCAAATGTGAACAGGCTATGCGATTCGACGAAGTGATAGGACAGGAAGAGATCCGGGCAAGGCTTGTGCAGATGGTGGAAAAAGGCCGTCTGCCGCATGCGCTGCTGTTCTGCGGTCCGGCAGGATGCGGCAAAATGGCCATGGCCATGGCATACGCCTCTTATCTCTTGTGCGAGAACAGGAACAGGGAGAAACAGGCCTGCAACGAATGCAAGTCATGCGTGATGCTCAGGAAATGGCAGCATCCCGACCTGCACTTCTCTTATCCCGTCATCAAGCCTGCGGGCACAAGTGCCGACCACAAGATGGTGAGCGACGACTTTGCCCAAGAATGGAACACACTGCTGATGCAGGGGCCTTATTTCTCGATCGACCAATGGCTGGAACAGATGCACGCTGCCAATCAGCAGGCCGTAATCTATGCCGGCGAGAGCGATGAACTGGCACGCAAACTGTCGCTGAAATCCAGTAGGGGGGGGTACAAGGTGTGCATAATATGGCTGCCTGAAAGAATGAATGCCGAATGTGCCAACAAACTGCTGAAACTGATAGAAGAACCGCCACGGCAAACGGTGTTCATCATGGTGTGCGAGGAACCGGAACGGCTGATAGAAACCATCAGAAGCCGCACGCAACGCATAGATTTCAAAAGAATCGGGACGGAAACCATGGTAAAGGCATTGGTGCAACAAAGGGGCATTGACGAAAGCTCGGCGCACCGCATTGCACGCACGGCCAACGGAAACTGGCTGAAAGCGCTCGAAGAACTGGATGCGGGAAACGAAAACCGGCAGTTTCTGGACGTGTTCATCATGCTGATGCGCCTGGCATACATGCGCAACGTGAAGGAACTGAAAAAATGGAGCGAAACGGTGGCAGGCTACGGACGGGAGAAACAGAAACGCATGATGACCTACTTCCTGAGACTGGTCAGGGAGAACTTCATGTACAATTTCGGCCGGCCGGAACTCATCTACATGACGCAGGGGGAGGAGGATTTTGCCAGAAACTTCGCCAAATTCATCAACGAGGCGAATGTGGTGGAAATGGCGGAACTGTTCTCAAAAACCATACGCGACATCGCACAGAACGCCAATCCCAAAATCGTGTTCTTCGACCTGGCACTGCAAGTAACCCTCCTGCTGCTGCAAAAATGAGGAACAACGCCCACGGGGCAACACCACCGCTGCCCCAACAAGGAACATGACAACTCGATATACAGATTAACATATAATTTTTAGAACAGTGGATTACAAGAACTTGAAATACAAAATAGGTGCAGGATGCGCGCGCGGACTGTGTCACAAGGGCTGCGGACGGCAGAACATGCAGCTGAACACATACGACTGGCTGGCGGATGTGCCGGAAAACGACGAGAGCACGGATCTGGTGGAGGTGCAGTTCAAAAACACCCGCAAGGGCTATTACCACAACGTGAACAACCTGGAACTCAAGAAAGGAGACGTGGTGGCGGTAGAGGCTAATCCGGGACACGACATTGGGGTGGTGACGCTGACAGGACGACTGGTGAAACTGCAAATAAAGAAAGCCAACCTGAAATCGGCAGACGACATCAAGCGCATCTACCGGATTGCCAAGCAAACCGACATGGACAAATACCACGAAGCGAAGAGCAGGGAACATTCCACCATGATTCAGAGCCGGCAGATAGCAAAGGATCTGGGGCTGCAGATGAAGATTGGCGACGTGGAATACCAGGGCGACGGCAACAAGGCGATTTTCTATTACATTGCCGACGAACGTGTGGATTTCCGCCAACTGATCAAGGATCTGGCGGCAACATTCCATGTGAGAATCGAGATGAAACAGATCGGTGCCCGACAAGAAGCGGGCCGCATTGGCGGAACGGGACCGTGTGGGCGAGAACTGTGCTGTGCCACATGGATGAAAAACTTTGTGAGCGTGAGCACCAACGCTGCCCGCTTTCAGGACATCTCACTGAATCCACAGAAACTGGCGGGCATGTGCGCCAAACTGAAATGCTGCCTGAACTACGAGGTGGACAATTATATGGAAGCCGGAAGACGCATGCCGAGCAAGGAAATGGTGCTGCACACCAAAGACAGCGACTACTACATATTCAAGACGGACATATTGGCCGGACTGGTCACCTACTCCACCGACAAGAACGTGGCCGCCAATCTGGAAACCATCTCGGCAGAGCGTGCCCTGCAGGTAATCGAAATGAACAAAAGGGGCGAACACCCGCTGTCGCTGACGGATGACCACACGGAGAGGGAACAGGAAAGACCGGTGGACTTGCTGGCCGGTGAAAGCATCACGCGATTTGACAAGAACAAAAACAAGAAACGGAAAAACGGAAACAAGGGGAAAAAGCCGAACAAACCGGAAGGACAGCCCAACAAGCAGGAGAACCGGACAAACAAACCGGAGGGACGACCCAACCGAACCGAAAACCGGACAAACCGACCGGAAGGGCAGAACGCTCAGGAACGCAGGCAAAGGCAACAGCCGCAGAGCGGACAACGGTCTCCACGCGGTGCACGCAACAACCGACAGTCGGCAGGCAACGGACAAAAGGAAAAGAAAGAATGAAAAGGAGAGCGTACACCTTATTATATATAGGGGCTGCTGTTTTATCAATGGCAGCCCTCTTGACCTCGTGCGAGTTCAAGACGGTGTACGACAAATACCAACATACGCCATTGGCGGGCTGGGAAAAGAACGACACCTTGTTTTTCAGCGTTCCCAAGATGCCGCACGCAGGAGATTTCCGCATGGAGGTGGGACTGCGCACCGACGAATCGTTCCCTTTCAGAAGTATTTCGCTGGTGATTGAACAGCGGTTGTACCCGTCGAATATCGTCATGACGGACACCATCAGATGTGAACTGACAAACCAGAAAGGATACATCAAAGGCAATGGGGTGAACTTTTACCAATACAAATTTCCTTTGAAGGACATCCGCCTGAACCGTGGCGATTCACTGCAAGTGAGCATCAGGCATGCCATGAGAAGGGAAACGCTGCCCGGCATATCGGATGTGGGATTCAAGATAAAAAAGAAACCAACAGGACAAACTGACCTAAACATCGTTTAAGGCGGTTCCGGGCATCATCGCCAAACTGCCCGCACATCATTGGCAGCAGGCTTCAACTTCATCTTTGAAAGCCCAGGGCATGGAAGAAAGTTTACGTCCGAATGAGATTTCTGCCGGCATCTATGCGCAGGAAAATGAACAGCAGGAACGTGAATCCCCACAAGGACGAGCCGCCGTAACTGAAGAACGGCAGGGGAATGCCGATGACGGGAGTAAGCCCCAACACCATGCCTACATTGATAAAGACGTGGAAAAGAAATATGCTGAGTACGCTATAACCATACACCCGGCCGAATTTGAACGTCTGCCGCTCGGCCAACTTGATGAGCCTGAGAATCAATGCCAAAAACAACAGCAGCACGAAAGAACTGCCCAAGAATCCTTCTTCTTCGCCCACCGTGCAGAAAATGAAGTCGGTGTCCTGCTCAGGCACAAATTTCAACTTTGTTTGCGTGCCATTGAGGAATCCTTTTCCCTGCAGGCCTCCCGAACCGATAGCAATCTCGCTCTGATGGACATTATAGCCCGCACCCGACAAATCTTCGTCCAATCCCAACAACACGTTGATGCGAACACGCTGATGAGGCTGCATCACATCGTTGAGCACATAATCGGCGAGATTGAAAAAGAGCACGGATCCCACGGCAAACAGGGCGATGAAAAAATAGTGGCGAACGCGCGTGCCCAAGCCTTCATAGACCAAAAAGCCTATCAGGAATGCTGTGAGAGCCGTCTGCACCCACACCACGTCGAAGGGAATGACAAACCTGGAAAAGAGCAGCGATGCAACGGTGATACCCAATGTGTAAAGCAGAATCTGCCAAAACTGTTTCCTGTTCTGGCAATACACATATACCATGGAGGCCGTGAAAATTTGCACCAAAAGCAAAACGGTGAACTTTCCCACGGAAGTGGGCGTTGACCAGAGCATCACATCTTCAAAGCGGATGCCCACAACAAAATAGATGACCATCGCAACGGCTGTGAAAAGAATGCTTCCGGCCATTCCCTCGCGATAGAACATGAGGAAAAATGAGAAATAAACGAGTGCTGAACCCGTTTCTTTCTGCATGACAATGCACAGCATCGGAAGCAGAACCACTCCGCAGGCTGCAGCGAAATGTTTCCAATTGCCCATCATAAAGCCGTAAGTGCTCATGAGCTTGGAAACAGCCAAAGCTGTGGCAAATTTGGCAAACTCGGCCGGTTGCAAACGCACAGGGCCTAAAACCAACCACGAACGGGAACCTTTGATTTCATGGGGATTGAAGATGGTGGCAATCAGCAATAATACCAACGCACCGTATATGAAGAAGGCGAACGTGTCGTAGAAGCGGTCATCGAGCATCAGTAACACGAAACCCAAGACGATGGAAGTGCCTATCCAAACAATTTGCATGCCTGAACGGGTGTCCAAACTGAATATGTCGGTGTCGCCATAGGTGTAACTGGCACCGCAGACACTGATCCAACCAAAAGCGAGCAGTGCCAAATAGATGAGTATGGTCCACCAGTCCAACGACCGGAGAACACTGGGTTGTTTATCTGTTTGTCGAACCATAAGCTATTCGTCTATGCTGGAAATCATTTGCCCGCTTGCCCGAAGCGTCGGAAAGTTTCCCGTGAAGATATTGTTCCATCATTAAGCCGGCAAGAGGTACGGCAATGTCGGCACCGTTTCCGCCGTTTTCCACGTAAACGGCGATGGCTATCCGAGGCTTGTCCATAGGGGCAAATCCCATAAAAGCGGAGTGGTCATGGCCGCGGTTCTGTGCAGTGCCCGTCTTTCCGCAGATGATGATGTCGGGACGGTTCAAATGCCGACACGTGCCCCCGAGAACAGCAGAGCGCATGCCTTTGACCACGTAATCATATGCCAACCGACTGGCTTTCGTGTAGTGTTTTTCCCTGAATTCCTTGCGCAGCGGCTCCCCTTTCACTTTCCTTACAACGTGGGGTGTATAGAAATAGCCGCGGTTGGCGATGGTAGCACCCAAGTTGGCGATTTGCAATGGCGTAAGATTTACCTCGCCTTGCCCGATGGAAATGCTGATGACGGTCAGTCCATTCCACGAGCCATGATAGGCATTGTCGTAGAATTGGGCATTGGGAATCATACCTCGCTTTTCTCCCGGCAAGTCGATGCCCAATTTATAGCCGAATCCCATGCTGACCATATAGTCGCGCCAGATATTCATTGCATCCTGCACGGTTTTGTATTTCTTGCGGTTGGACATCATGTAATACAAACCCGTGCAGAAGTATGCGTTGCAAGAAGTGCTGATGGCAGGCACCAGACTGACAGGCGACGCGTGCCCATGGCAGCCCACATGCAATCCTTTATGGTAGAAGCCGCGATGACAAGAGATATGTGTATTTGAAGGACTGAGGATTCCTTCCGTGACAAAGGTGAGTCCTTGCGAAATCTTGAACGTGGATCCTGGGGGGTATAGCCCCATGATGGAGCGGTTGAGCAATGGTTTCCATACGTTTCTCTGCAAGGCCTTGTGATGCTTTCCACGCTGCCGTCCCACCATCAGGCGTGGATCGTAGGTAGGCGATGACACCATGCAAAGCACTTCACCGGTGGAGGGTTCGATGGCCACGATGCTGCCGATTTTCCCTTCCATCAGCCTCTCTCCCAAGGCTTGCAACTTCAAGTCAATACTCAAAGTAAGATCCTTTCCTGCCACCGGTTTTTTGTCCAATGCCCCGTTCTGGTAACTTCCCTGCACTCTTCCATGTGCATCGCGCAACAAAATCTGAACGCCTTTCTCGCCACGCAACTCCTTTTCATACGATTTCTCCACACCGAGTTTTCCGATATAGTCGCCCGCCTGATAATATTTATCGTCCTCAATGTCAGAAACCGACACTTCCGCCACATCTCCCAACACATGTGCCGCATAGGGATAGACATATTGTCGCAGACTGCGCCTTTGCACATAAAAGCCCGGAAAACGGTACATCTTTTCCTGAAAAACACTAAACTCCTTGTCGGAGAGCTGACTCATAAACACCTGTTGCGTGAATCTTGAATAGCCGGGATTCTTCGAGCGGTCTTTTATTTCATCCATCCGCTTGATGAAATACTCTTTGGTAATACCCAAGGCACTGCAAAAATCCATCGTGTCCAATCGTCCGCTTTCCTCGTTCATCACCACCATCAGGTCGTAAGCATGCTGATTATACACCAGCAACTTGCCATTTCTATCAGTGATGACACCGCGTGCCGGAAACTCAATCTTCTTGAGGAAAGCGTTGCTGTCGGCATTCTTCTTATAGTCGTCGCTGAGAATCTGAAGGGCAAAAAGACGTATCAGGTAGATGACGATGATGGCTATCGCCACACCGCCTATCACGTATCGCCTTTTTTCCAACTCATAGTCGCCCTTCATCATTTGCGCATCAACCTTTTCTCATTCTGTTCTTTCCAATGTTTAACTTTACGCTTTTAACGTCCATCTTCTATTCTTTCCAATGCTCTACTTTTGCTTTCAACATCTGTACTCCAACGGCTTTATCTGTGACGCACATTCTCCAACACCAGAACCAACACGATGGTAAGCACCGTGCTTCCTCCAATGCACAGCAACCATTGCTGCCAATTGAAGAAATTGAAAACTTCAAGGGTAAAAAACACAAAGGTGTAGAGGAACACGCAAAGAGCCGTCAGCAAAGAGAACTTGGTGAACCCCAGTGCAGACATGGACGATTCCAAATCGTCGGCACAATCTCTTGGCACAAAAGCCTCCAAAAGATAAGGTTGGACAACAGCGAGCAATGTCATGGAACCCGCTGCCAATCCGGGTGTATTGGAAAAGGCATCGATGCTCAAGCCCAATGAAAAGCTCCACAAAAGAATCGCCCATTTAGGATAGTTGCGGCGAAACGTGATAACAAAATAGACGTACAACAAGGGCGTGGCATATCCCAAAAGATGAATATGATTGCATACCAACACTTGCACCAAGCCCAGTATTACAAACATCAATAAACGTTTCAGCACATCCGTAGTCATACACTTTTGCCTTTTCTTGTTTTACGGTTCATCTTTTTCATATCGTTTTTTCCACTGATTTCCCAAGTCCTTTCCACTGATTTCCCAAGTCTTTTCCCTGTTTTTTCCAGTCCCCCGGTTCAGGAATCAATGTTCCTTGGGCTTGATGGAGTCTTCGGCAGCCCTCATCAGGTCGATCCGTTCCTTCATTACACTGTTGTCTATGACACACACATCACGAAGATGTCCAAAGTCGGTGCTCAGCGCAATCTGCACTCTGTAGGAAAGGCCATCGGCCGAATTGAACACGTGGAGCACCTTTCCCACCATGATTCCCGCCGGGAAGATGGTAGAATAGCCGCTCGTCACAATGCGGTCGCCTATGCGAAAGCGGGCATGACGGGGAACATCCTCTACGTATGCCAAGTCCGGACGACCGCCCTTCCAACGCAAAAATCCGTAATATCCCCTTTTGTCGATGGCCACGCTGATGTTGGAATGACTGCTCAGTAGAGGGATAACAACAGAATAATGGGCGGACACCATATATACGATGCCCACGATTCCATTTCCGCAAGCCACCCCCATGTCCTTGCGCACTCCATCCTCGCTACCTTTGTCGAGCGTGATGAAATTGTCTTTCCTATCCAATGAAATACCAATCACCTTCGCCGGAATCAGCTGATAGTCGGAAAGCAGCTGCAACTGACTTCGTTTCACATAATTACTGTCGCGCGTCAAGTCCAGCATTTTCTCCGACATCAGTTTCACCTGTCTCTCCAAGTACAGATTCCGCTGCGTGAGTTGCTCATTTATCTTCGTCAGACTGAAAAACGTCTCCACCTGCGAATTTATTTCGTACATCTTGCCGGCAACCACATTGGCCGACGAGAAAAATACGCTGCCTTGATAGCTGTTGTATCGAAACAGCATGACCGCGCAGAGCGTTTCAAGCAAAACGAAGAGAAACCAGTGATTGTATTTCGCAAGAAATGCCAACAGGTTTCTCATATATTCTCCATTCTTCCCGCTTATCTCATCAGGAACGAGAAGCGATCTACATTCTTCAACGCTATGCCCGCTCCCTTGGCCACACTGTGCAAGGGATCGTCTGCAATATGGAAGTCGATGTTGATTTTATCTTTCAAACGCTTGTCGAGACCTCTCAACAAGGCACCGCCCCCCGACAGATAGATGCCGTTCTTCACGATGTCAGCATACAATTCGGGCGGTGTATTCTCCAAAGCGGACAGCACAGCATTTTCAATCTTCGCCACCGTCTTGTCCAGACAATGTGCAATTTCCTGATAGCATACCGGCACCTCCATCGGCAAAGCCGTGATGCGGTTCGGTCCATGAACGACATAATCCTCAGGTCCGTCCTCTCCCAAATCGGTCAAGGCCGAGCCTACGTGAATCTTGATACGTTCGGCCATACGCTCGCTCACCTTCACGTTGTGCTGGCGGCTCATATATTCCTGGATGTCGGCTGTCAGATCGTCGCCCGCCGTTCGGATGGAGTTGTTGGAAACGATGCCTCCCAACGAGATGACTGCAATTTCGGTGCTGCCGCCACCTATATCCACGATCATGTTTCCCTCGGGAGCCTCCACATCAATGCCGATGCCGATGGCGGCTGCCATTGGCTCGAATATCAGATACACATCGCGTCCGTCTGCATGTTCGGCCGAATCGCGAACGGCGCGAAGCTCAACCTCGGTAGAGCCAGAAGGCACGCCAATGACCATTCGCAGCGAAGGCGAGAAGAGGCGCGAACCTCTGTGCACCATCTTGATAAGCCCGCGCATCATCTGTTCGCACGCCGTAAAGTCGGCAATCACGCCATCGCGCAGCGGACGGATGGTACGTATATTGTCGTGTGTCTTTTCATACATCATCTTTGCTTGCTCGCCCACTGCAATCATTTTGTCGGTGCGGCGGTCGAGAGCAACTACAGACGGCTCGTCCACCACAATTTTATCATCACTGATGATGATGGTGTTGGCGGTGCCGAGGTCCATCGCTATCTCCTGGACAAACGAAAAAAATCCCATTCTATAAAGTTTTATTTGTATCTTAATTCATGATGTCTCACTGTTGTTGCTTGCAGAACCAGTCGTGGATGGCCGTGTCGTAATGGCTGCTCACGCCGAAAGCCCGCGTGGCGAACATTCTGCGGTCCTCGATGTCGGTTTCAGCGCCTTTCCTGTTCAGGATGTCAAGCAACAGGGCATATTCTGCCTTGCTCGGCACAATCACCACATCCTTGAAGTTCTTGGCACCAGCCCTGATCAGAGAAATGCCGCCGATGTCTATCTTCTCAATGATGTCCTGCTCGTTCGCTCCGCTGGCCACCGTCTGCCCGAAAGGATACAGATCCACAAGCACCAGGTCGATGGCCGGTATTTCATACTCCGCCATTTGCTGTCGGTCTCCTTCGTTTTCACGGCGTGCCAGAATGCCTCCAAAGACTTTAGGGTGGAGCGTTTTCACGCGGCCGCCCAATATAGACGGATAGGTTGTGACATTTTCCACGGCCTGGCATTCATAGCCAAGCGATTCGATAAACTTCTGGGTTCCACCCGTAGAAAGGAATTCCACGCCTTCTGCGTTCAGTTTTGCAAGGAGTTCCTCCAAACCGTCTTTGTGGAACACCGATACCAATGCGGTCTTGATTTTCTTTGTTGCGGACATATACAAATACTTATACCTAAAATTTAATATGTGTATTGCGAAAACGTCCAAGCGGACTCCATGCGTCATGGATGGGCGGGCAGTCTGTTCTTGGTTCACAATAATCCGTGCAAAATTACAAAATAATGATGAATGTCCCGAACAAATTATGCAAAAAAATATTATCGGCACTCTTTCGGCACCACATTATTAAAAGAGAAAGTAACAGCTGTCCTTATCCGGCCCATAGCCGCCTCCGTTCCACGAAAAAGCGGATTTGTGATTCTGGTCGTTTTTTCATCACGAATCCGCCTATGGCCCGGGCTGTTTTCCGTAGCAGCCTTGGCTTCTGCAACAACGGTTTTCCATCAGCTGTACCAAATCGTTGAAATGCTGGATGACGTGCAACGCTCATCCTCTTCGTTCAGATAATTGTCCAACTCATAGTCTTCCTGATTGAACATCTTGGGTTTGCGTATCATATTTGTTCCTCCTTTTTACGGCCCGTTTCCCGTTTGAGCCTGTCCAACAAAACCGGATGGCGGGATTCCATCCTATCACGCACAAATATAACAATTAAAAGCCAAAATGCAAAGTTTTCCGCGTTAAAAGTAATTCGAAAAGACTTAAATATATGAAATTTGACATTCTTTCAATCAGACAAATGCCAGAAGGCCATGCATTAACAAAAAATCAGTATGCAAAACGCTGTGCGGCCAAGCACAGCCTGCCCTCCCAACTGCGGCTCATTTGCTCAGAATCCTTTTTGGCTGAACTTGAACAGCGATCCCGTGGGGCACACAAAACGGCAATAAGGACGGGCGACAACGGCGGACAGCAGCACAAAAACCACGGCTATGGCCATGACCACCCACGATGCCGACTGAAAGAGGAAGGCCGAAAACGGCTCGTAGTCCATCCACTCGAACCATGCACCGCTCCACAGGCAGAGCATCAACGCCACCCAAAGTATCTGCCGGAAGGCGTTCAGCCTCTTTACAATGCGAGGCGTCAGCACCACCCTGCGCTTCACGCACTTGCCCGCCAGCTGCTGCAGAGCACCGAACGGGCACACGTAGGTGCAGTAATGGGATTTCTTTCCGAAAAGGGGATAGACGAAAGCGGTGACGAGCATGACCACAGGAACGGCCAAAGCCACCACGTTCATGCCATTGGACATATAGCCCACGATGGACGACCAGGACAGGAACGAGCCGCACCAAAAGCCCAGCACCCCTACGTCCAGCACCTGTTGCACCAGATAATAGCGCTTGTTCTTGAAAAACAGCGGAAGAATGGCTGCCATCAGCACCACCAGGAGTCCGCCAAAAAACCTGGGAGACAGATCCACCTTCTCGCCCGGCGATTTCTCCACGGCATGCTTGCGGGCATACTGCAGCCCTCGTCGCATGTTGCCCACGATGGCTTTCGATGTAAATGTGGCTCCCGAAACTGCATCCACCTCAAGGCTGGCGGCTTCCTCCAGCGGTTTCCCGTTCCACCGTTCCAGCAGAACGGAAGCCTCCTCGAAAAACTCGGGTGTTTCCTGATTTTTCAAAGCCGCCACCTTCATCACCGTTCCGTCCTTGATATAAATCTCCAACGGCACGGTGCCGGCATAGCCCGTGATGTCGCGCGCCAGGACAGCGGTGTTCACCACCACCGTTCCGTCTTTTTCCGTCCGCAGGGTGTCGGCAGGGGCAGCGCTTCTTTGCGGCGGTTTCCGTCCACCCAAGTCGTGCCCCAACACTTTTTTGTCGCGTTGCACCGAGACTGCCAGAACCATCACGACACAAACGACAAGACCGAAAAACGGTCTGATTATACCCTTTTTTCCCACCATGTTGATTTATCGTCCTACGGCCAGCGACACACATCTCGTCCGCCAGCCCTTGTTATGATTTCACCTCTACTATTTTCGTGGCAGCCCGTTCCCTGTTCCTGCGATTGGTCACCGTTACCACGGCCTGCGCCAAATTGATGAACGCCGTGCCCGTCACCGTGTCGGTATTCAACGCCGCGGGCTTTCCCTTGTCGCCGCTCTCGCAAATGCTCTGCACCACAGGGATCTGCGCCAGCAAAGGCACGTCCAGTTCCTTCGCCAGGTTCTTGCATCCCTCTTTGCCAAAAATGTAGTACTTGTTCTCGGACAACTCCGCCGGAGTGAACCACGCCATATTTTCAATCAGTCCCAAAATGGGCACGTTCACCTTGTCGTTGGTGTACATATCCACGCCCTTGCGTGCATCGGCCAACGCCACAGCCTGCGGCGTACTCACGATGACCGCCCCCGTAATGGCGAGGGTCTGCAACAGCGTAAGGTGGATGTCAGACGTTCCGGGAGGGGTGTCCAATATGAAATAGTCCAGTTCGCCCCAGTCGGCATCGGCCACCAGCTGTTTCAATGCGCCCGAAGCCATTGCTCCGCGCCACAGCGTGGCCGTGTCGGGATTCACGAAAAATCCGATGCTCAGCAGTTTCACGCCATATTTCTCCACCGGCTCTATCAGGTCTCTCCCGTCCACATTCACCGAATACGGGCGTGCATCCTCCACGCCGAACATCTTGGGAACGGACGGCCCGAAGATGTCAGCGTCCAACAGTCCCACCTTATAACCTAATTTAGCCAAGGCTATGGCAAGATTGGCCGCCACCGTACTTTTGCCCACTCCGCCTTTGCCGGAACTCACGGCGATGACGTTTTTCACCTGCGGAAGCAGCTTTCCCACCTCCGGACGGGGCTTCGACTTAAACTCGGTCGTGATCGTTACTTCAACCTCTTTGCTCACATGATAGTGGATTGCCGCCTCAGCAGCTTTCACGGTGGACTTCAAGAAAGGGTCGGTATCTCGGGGAAAAATCAGCGAAAAACTCACTTTCATACCGTCAATATGCAGGTTGTCAGCAACCATTCCGCTCTCCACCAAGTTCTTCTTCGTGCCGGCATACGTCACCGTAGCCAGCGCATCAGTTATCAATTTAGGATATAATGTCATTTCTTCTTGTTCTTTTTATTCAGATGCAAAAATAGAGAATATTTGTCAGACAAACAAACTCTTCTTCCACTCTTTCTGCTCTTGAAGATGTTTTAACCCTGTTTTAAGAAGTTTTACCGTGCTACGGGACAACGGATTTTCTTTGTTTAAAAAGGGCAACAGCGGACTTTTGGCCATTGCTGATTCTTGAAATTACCCCACTTCCACATCCTTCCTGTTTCCGCATTTCAACTAAACACAATTTAACGATTTACAAAATCCATTTAACATTTTTCCGAGCGTTTTTGCAAATGGTTCTGTTGAAAGCGGAAATTCGGAGAAAAACACCGTTTTTACAAATCGCTGACAGCAAGCACTTTAAGAAAACGGCTGAAATATTGTTTTCCAACGGATGTTCCGCTGCATTGCAAGGGATGATCCCTTAGAGCGCAACGACTGATTCCTTGCATCGTAACAGAGCATCTCCGGATTTCCGACAGATGATGTATTGGCGAACAAGCAAGCATCCGTTGAAAAACAGGAGAAAAGTATAGGCCCCACAAACGATGATTTTTCAAGAAAAGGCATTCATTTTTCTGTATTTTGAGGAAAAAGCGGAAAGTAATCAATGGGACTTCGTTTAACATTCAAGAACCTTTATTAACAGAAAGGGGATGCAATTGAAACGGGCATTTTTTTAAGTGCCATTGTTTTTGAAATCGAATAAAGAAACGCCTTCTTTGTGTATTTTTTAAAAAAAATTACCTTTGTGCCACCATCTGCTTAAGATGGCATATAACATGTATCAACCTTAAAAGTTTTAATCAGTGAACATTAATTATGACCCATATTCAAATATCCTGGAAATAAAACATCCAAAAAAGAGAAAAAGGCAAGAGTCCTCCTATTGCTCTGTGTTGTTCTACTAAGTTTCATACAGGCTTATGCACAACTGAAGCACGAGTTCTACTGTCCCGGCATAATGTCGTCGCTGCAACTGGGATGGCGGCATAAAAAAGATGGTATCACCGAGTACACATTCCTTGACGACAACAATGTCATCAATCTTACCTGTCACAATGCGGGAATGGAAAATACATTATCCCAAACCAATTCTTCTCTTTTTCCGTTCATTATTGTTTCGGCAACCTGAACAAGGACACAAGGAAAATTAATGGCAAGCTTGAAAAGAATGAAAGGGTCAAGGTAAGCAGCGGTTTGTTCTAAACCAAAAGATTGTTGCCAAACGAAAAACGGGCAGGAGCATACATGGGATTCGGAAAAATTTGACTACCTTTGCTGCCGAAGACAAGCCATGAGCCGACGGAAAAGAACGGACACGGCAATCATGGCTTACATCATTTTTCATCAATGGACAACAGACAAGCAACTCTTGAATTGGGCACGAAGCCCGTGGGCAAACTGCTCTTGCAATACGCTCTTCCGGCTATCGTGGCGATGGTGGCTGCATCATTATACAACATGGTGGACAGCATTTTTATCGGTCAGGGCGTGGGTGCCATGGCAATTTCAGGACTTGCCATCACCTTCCCGTTCATGAACCTGAGCGCAGCTTTCGGAGCAGCCATTGGCGTGGGTTCAAGCACCTGTCTGTCGGTGAAATTAGGACAAAAGGACTATCAGACAGCAGAAAAAATTTTGGGAAACACGGTGGTTCTCAATGTGATTGTCGGTTTTACATTCGGCTTGCTGGCACTGATTTTCCTCGACCCGATATTGTATTTCTTTGGGGCGACTGCCAATACCATCTCTTATGCAAGGGAGTATATGCTGGTAATCCTCATGGGGTGCGTGTTCAGCTATCTTTATTTCGGGCTGAACGCCGTGCTGAGAGCAGCCGGAAAACCGCGCCATGCCATGTATGCCACCATCTTTACCGTGGTGCTGAACACCATTCTCGACCCCATCTTCATTTGGGTGTTCAACATGGGAATACGCGGAGCAGCCATTGCCACCATCCTTTCGCAAGTAGCGGCATTGGTTTGGCAACTCAAGATATTCAGCGACAAGAATGAAATGCTGCACTTTCAGCGGGGATGTTTCAAACTGCGCAGCGACATTGTGAAAAACATTGTCGCCATTGGCATATCTCCTTTCTCGATGAATGCCTGTGCCTGCATCGTGGTTATATTCATCAATACTGCCCTTGTGAAACACGGGGGCGACTTGGCTGTGGGTGCGTTCGGCATCACCAACCGCATCGCCTTTTTCTTTTTGATGATTGTCTTTGGCATCAATCAGGGCATGCAGCCCATTGCGGGCTATAACTATGGTGCGCAACGGATGGACCGGCTGATGAAGGTGTTGCGCTATTCCATCATCGCCGGCATTGCCACCATGACTGTCGGATTTGTCATCAGCGAATTGATGCCACAGGCATTGGCACGAATGTTCACAACCGACCCGGAACTGACAAGGCTCTCCGTGCATGCCATCAAAATCAGCATGCTGGCTTTCCCTTTAATCGGTTTCCAGGCGGTAGTGACCAATTTCTTCCAAAGCATTGGCAAGGCAAAAATCAGCATGTTCCTGTCTTTGTCAAGACAGATGATATTCCTGCTGCCGATGCTCGTCGTCCTGCCGCCCAATTTCGGAATGGACGGTGTATGGGCATCGCTCCCCGCATCGGATACCGCTGCCTTCCTCACCGCCTTGGCCATCATGGCTGTTTACATGAAGAAGTTTCAAAAATTACATAACGAACAGACTTATGGAAAAGAAGAAAATCATCATTAACATCGGCCGCCAATTGGGAAGCGGCGGAAGAATTATCGCCAAGAAACTGGCGGATGATTTCGGGTGCACGCTCTATGATAAAGAACTGCTAAACCTGGCTGCCAAGGAAAGCGGATTCTGCGAGAAATTCTTTGAACAGAACGATGAGAAGAAGGGGTTTCTGAAATCGCTTTTCCACATGCACACGCCTCATTTGGGCGACGACAATCTTTATTGTTGCAAGTTTTCACAAGAGAGTCTTTTCCAATTCCAAAGCGATGCCATACTGAAAGCGGCATCGGAAGGTTCCTGTGTGTTCGTGGGAAGATGTGCAGACTATGTGCTCCGCAACCACAAGAATGCGGTGAACATCTTCATTACTGCCGACATTGAGCAGCGTGCCAAAGTGGTGAGCGAACGCCACGGATGCGACATCGCCGCGGCAAAAAAGATCATTGCCGAAAAAGAGGATGTTCGTTCGTCCTACTACAACTACTATACCGGCAAGAAATGGGGACATTCCACGTCCTACGATCTATGTGTGAACACGAGCCTGTTGGGCTTTGAAAACACGGGAAAGCTGCTCAAGGAATTTATCAAAATGAGATTCGGCCTGGAATGAAAGATATGGGAATCCGCCCCAAAAGAAATGCGATTCCCACACGATAAAAAATGAATTGTCCATGAAGAAAATAGGAATCATCAGCGACACGCACTCATATTGGGACGAAAAGTACCTGAAATACTTCGAGCCTTGCGATGAGATTTGGCACGCAGGAGACATCGGTTCGTATGAGGTGGCGCAGAAATTGGCGGAGTTCAGAACGCTGAGAGCCGTGCACGGAAATTGCGACGGGGGCGACTTGCGCCTTCTCTACCCCGAGAGATTGCGATGGAAATGCGAGGATGTGGACGTGCTGATGAAGCATATCGGCGGTTATCCGGGCAACTACGACCCAAGCGTTCGAAGCACGCTGTTCGCCAGTCCGCCCCAACTCTTCGTTTGCGGACACTCCCATATATTAAAGGTGCAGTACGACAAGACGCTGAATCTGTTGCACATCAACCCGGGGGCGGCAGGCCAGCAGGGATGGCATCAGGAGCGAACCTTGGTGAGACTGACCGTGGAAGGCAATAAATTCACCGATTGTGAGGTAATCGCTCTGAGCGACCATCCGAAGAAATGAACATGAAAAAATAAAAGATATGACGGGAAAAATTATTTATTTTGCAAAAAGAATGCTGCTTTTCGCCATCGTTTACTTTGCATTGGAGTGCTTGACAGACCTTATTTTTCATAATGAAGAACCGTTAGATTGGGCGAAATATACCAGAAGCAGCATCGCGTATTCCATCACCGTGGTGTCTCTCTTGGAATATCTGGAAAAACGGGAGGGAAAGAATAACCAAGAAAATAAACAATAACAACCAATAAACGAGAAAAGACATGAAAACGTATTTAGTGACCGGCGCAGCCGGATTTATCGGAGCAAACTTTATCAAGTATCTGCTGAACAAGAAGTACAAGAACGAGGATATCAAGATAATCGTGCTCGACGCGCTGACTTATGCCGGCAACTTGGGAACCATCAAGGACGACATCGACGGGAAACGATGCGAATTTGTGAAAGGAGACATTCGCGACCGCGAACTGACCGACAAATTGTTTGCAGAGGACGACATCGACTATGTGGTGAACTTCGCCGCCGAAAGCCATGTGGACCGCAGCATCGAAGACCCGCAGCTGTTCCTCTCCGTGAACATTCTCGGCACGCAAAACCTGCTCGACGCGGCACGCAAGGCATGGGTAACGGGCAAAGGCGAGGACGGCTATCCCGTATGGAAACCGGGCAAACGCTTCCACCAAGTGGCCACAGACGAGGTGTATGGCTCATTGGGGGCTGAAGGATTCTTCACGGAGGAAACACCACTGTGCCCCCACAGTCCCTATTCTGCCTCAAAAACGGCTGCCGACTTGATTGTGGTGGCTTATAAGGACACCTACCACATGCCCATATCCATCACCCGTTGCTCTAACAACTACGGACCTTACCACTTCCCCGAGAAACTCATTCCGCTGATTATCAACAATATCCTGGAAGGCAAGCAACTTCCCGTCTATGGCAAGGGCGAGAACGTTCGCGACTGGCTTTATGTGGAAGACCATTGCAAAGCCATCGACATGGTGATAAGGGAAGGCCGCGAGGGCGAAGTATATAACGTGGGAGGACACAACGAAATGAAGAACATCGACATTGTGAAACTCACCATCAAGACCATCCACGACATGATGGCAGAGAACAAGGAACTGCGCAAGGTGCTGAAAAAACAGGAGAAAGACGCCAACGGAGACATCTCGATCGACTGGATCAACGAAGACTTGATCACATTCGTTGCCGACCGTTTGGGCCACGACCTGCGCTATGCCATCGACCCCACGAAGATAAAGAACGAACTGGGATGGTATCCCGAAACAATGTTTGCCGACGGAATCGTGAAGACCATCAAGTGGAACCTTGAAAACCAGGAATGGATCAAGGACGTGACTTCGGGCGACTACCAGAAATATTACGAGGAAATGTACGGGAACAGGGGCTGAGAAACAGAATGATTCAATCGCTTCAGGCACTCCGCTTGGTGTTCGTCATGCTGATATTCATGTCGCACTTCAACCTGCCTCCAACTTCTTTTGATTTTGGAGGCGATTGTGGTGTGGCATTCTTCTTCATGCTGAGTGGCTTCGTCTTGTCACTGTCGTATGGAAAGAGCATAGAAAAAAAGACATTCCATCACAAGCGTTTCTTGTACAAACGATTGTCAAAGCTATACCCTCTTCATCTGCTTTGCCTGTTTGCCTTCATCGTTCTTCATCTGCACAGGATGAACGGTGGAGACTGTCTGAGGCTGCTGCCCAACCTCTTTTTGCTGCAAAGCTGGCTACCGGATTCCGATTTTTACTATTCGGGCAATGGCGTTTCGTGGTTTCTGTCTTCCCTGCTACCCGCATACATCATCTTTCCTTGGATCTATAAAGGAGTGTGCAAACTGTCAGGAAACGTGCTTGCCGTCAGTTCTATGCTATGGGCAGCCATTTACATACTTTGCGCAAGGCATGTTCCTGAACCGAAAGTCCAATGGCTCTTATACGTGTTTCCGCCTACAAGAATGACAGACTTTACCATTGGCGTTGTCGCTTACCGAATATACACACAAGCGGAAATCACGAAAAGAACCTGCCGGATGCGTTCTCACAACATCTACGCCATTGGTATTTTGCTGCTGGCAACAGGTGTGGCGGCAGCTCTCTCCTACCCTTATCTTCCTGCCTATCTCCGCACAAGTTTTATCTACTGGCCGTTTCTTCCGGCAATAATTATCCTTGCTACAGCCTGCGACGCTTTTCCCAAAGGCTTTATCCGGGTATTCCGGATGCCCCTTATTCAAAAGGGAGGGGATTTAAGTTTTGAGATATTCATGGTGCATCAATTGGTCATTAACCTCTTGCTGGTTGTCGGTTACAGAATATCTCCTCATCCAAATTATGCGCTTACGCTGGCTTTGTGCCTGTCGTTCACGTTCGTTTTCGCATGGATGACCCGGAGAATCATCTCGTTCAATATGGGGAGAACAACCCCGCACGGCATGGCAGACAGTCCGGTCAAGCAGAAAGATTTGCCTGAATGCATTAAACAGAACACCTGTCAGACTGTAAAGAAGACTCAATAAAACATCAAAAAGAATTCAAATCATAAAAACAAGAATAAAAATGGACGATTTGTCAAAAGAGTTGCAGGATTTCCTTGTGAAACTATCCTATCATCCCGAAACGGTGGACAGCGAGCACAAACACTTCACCAAACATATCATGCTGCTGCTCCCCGCGAAAGAAAAGGATACGTTGCTCCGCTATTTTGGACTGTTTGGCTACAAGCGAGAAGCATTGATCAATTTGGCCTGCGAGCAAAACACCACAGAGGAGGCACTGATGGAACAGATTGACGGAAGCCTTAGGAAACTCGCCATTACGCCCGAATGGCAAATGATGAAAGGATGGGTATAAAAGAAACAGAAGGAAGGAATGAAAGAGACAAAAGGAAAGTATGAAAGAAACAGAAGGAAGAATATTTGAACTACCGAAGATTATAGACCCGCGCGGAAACCTTACGGTGGTGGAAGGGCAGAAAAATGTGCCTTTCGACATTGCCCGCGTATATTGGGTCTATGACGTACCGTCGGGCGAATGGCGCGGAAGCCATGCCCACAAGCAATGCCGCGAGTTCATCGTGGCGGTGGGCGGGAGTTTCTCAGTGACTCTCGACAATGGCAAGGAAAAGCAGACATACCTATTGAACCACCCCTATCAGGGGTTGTTGGTGGAAACAGGAATCTGGCGAACGCTTGAAGACTTTTCGTCGGGAGCCGTCTGTCTGGTACTCGCTTCTGAGCCATTCGATGAAGAAGACTACATCAGAGAATACGATGACTACGTGGAATACATGAAGCAGCAGCAACCATGAGAAAGAAGTTCAGATCGAAAATAGACCTGTGGCTGATTGTCGTATTCGCCGCAATGCTGATTCTTCCCTTCTACGATATGGCTGCAGATGGCGACATCCTAACGTCATCAGTACTGCTGGTGGCTTGCGTATTGCCCATTGTCTTGCTGTTTCCTTGCTACTATCTCATTGAGGGGGACACGCTGTTGGTAAAATCCGGCATATTGGTTAAGGGCAAAATAAACATCAACAGCATCACGGCTGTGTCGAAATCGCGCAACTGGCTCAGTTCCCCGGCACTCTCGATAGACCGTCTGAAGGTGGAATACAAAGGTGATTTCGTTCTCATCTCGCCAAAAGACAAGGCTGGATTTGTGGCCGCCCTTTGCGAAATCAATCCCGAAATAAAATGTTCGATATAAGGAAATACAATCAAACACATGAAGAGGAATGGAACAGGTTTGTGGCCGGTTCAAAAAACGGCACGTTCCTGTTGCACCGTGGATACATGGACTACCACAGCCACCGCTTTACCGACCACTCGCTGATGTTTTACCGAAAGGAAAGGCTCTATGCCGTTCTGCCTGCGAACATACAAGACGGCACGCTCTATTCGCACCAAGGACTGACGTATGGCGGACTGATATCGGGCAAGGAGGCAACGGCGGCCGACACGGTGACGCTGTTCCAGGAGATGAACGCATATCTACGAAAGGAGCACATCGGGCGCGTGGTTTACAAGTGCGTGCCGTGGATTTACCACCGCATTCCCTCGGAGGAAGACCTGTACGCGATATTCCGGACGTGCGCATTCCGTCTGATTTGCCGCAACATTTCCACGGTGGTTGCAAGGGACGAACCCATAAAATGGGAGAAAAGCCGTAGCAGGGGCGTAAGGAAAGCGATGAGGAATGGCCTGACGGTTGAACGGAGCAACGACTGGAAAGCCTTTTGGAAAGTGCTGGAAGACAACCTTATGCACACACACAACGCACACCCCGTACACTCGCTGCAAGAAATGGA
The DNA here is from genome assembly GCA_022773395.1 of Prevotella sp. Classification (GTDB taxonomy): domain Bacteria; phylum Bacteroidota; class Bacteroidia; order Bacteroidales; family Bacteroidaceae; genus Prevotella. The sequence continues at coordinate 1,798 of JALFBL010000066.1, read as the reverse complement.
ACTCCTGAAAAGCAGGTTTCCCGACAACATCTTCCTATATGTGGCCCGGCATCATGAAGAAGTGGTGGGAGGCTATGTAATTTACCTTACTCCTCCAACTGCCCATGCGCAATACATCTCCGCAACAAAGGAGGGAAAGCAAATGGGAGCCATCGACACCATTTTCCACCACATCATCCATGAAGACTTTGCACACGTTCCCTATTTCGATTTCGGCAAATCCACCGAAGGTCACGGTGAAACGCTCAACGAGGGATTGATTTTCCAGAAAGAAGGCTTCGGCGGAAGGGGTGTATGCTACGACTGGTATGAATGGGACTTATCATCAGACAGCCATGATTGAATATCTTTCATTAAAGAAAATCACCGAACTTCACGCCGAGGAAATCAAGCAGGCGGCACAGGAGGTCATCGCCAGCGGATGGTATTTGCAAGGCAAATCGCTGCACGACTTTGAATCGAACTATGCCCAATACATCGGCACTGACCATTGTATCGGCTGTGGGAACGGTCTTGATGCCCTTACGCTGATATTCCGCGCCTACATGGAAATGGGAGTGATGCAGCCCGGCGATGAGGTGGTTGTGCCAGCCAATACCTACATTGCCAGCATTCTTGCCATTACCGAGAACCGCCTGAAACCCGTCTTGGTAGAGCCAGACATCCACACTTTCCAGATAGACGGCACACTGATTGAGCGTACCATCACGCCCCAGACCAAAGCCATCATGGTGGTTCACCTCTACGGAAAGTGCGCATACACGCCCCTCATCGGAAAGATTTGCCAGCAACATGGACTGAAACTGATTGAGGACAACGCACAGGCACATGGCTGTATTTACAAGGAGACATCATCCAGCGGAAACGTAGAAAAAGAAAACGGGAAGAAAACGATGAGCCATCGCACCGGTTCCCTCGGCGATGCAGCAGGCCATAGTTTCTACCCCGGCAAGAATTTGGGCGCATTGGGCGATGGAGGTGCCGTTACCACATCAGACAAGACATTGGCAGACACCGTAAGAACGTTGGCAAACTACGGCTCGTCGCGCAAATACATCTTCGACTATCAAGGCAGGAACAGCAGGTTGGACGAAATCCAAGCGGCGGTATTGAACGTCAAGTTGAAATATCTTGACCAAGAAAACCAACGGCGAAGGGACATTGCCAACCGCTATTGCAAGGAGATTTCCCATCCCCATCTGCAATTGCCCACATACAGCGAGGATAATGTTTACCACATTTTCCCCGTTCTTTGCCAACAGCGTGACCGCCTGCAACAATACCTGCTGGACAACAGCGTGCAGACAATCATCCACTACCCCATTCCGCCCCACCGCCAGCAATGCTACCAAGCATGGAACGGTTTGTCGCTGCCCATTACCGAGCGCATCCACAACGAGGAACTAAGCATCCCGCTTAACCCCATCCTCACCGATGAAGAAATACAGACCATCATTCGCCTACTGAATGGTTTTCCGCTTCATTAGCGAAAAATTATACGTTCCTTAACACTTTCCCAAATCCCGTTAACACGATTTTTGCGTTATTTTCAACCAAGCACTCTCTTGCTTGAAAATACGCGATTCTACGGGCGTTTGCTAAACGACTGATAATCAGCGATGTGAAAAACATAGACAAAAACGGCTCAACGATTTTTGTCAAACGACCCAACGATTTCATATTATTGCTGTCCGGTAAAACTTTTGTTAATATCAACAATTAGGGCCGACACTTCTCCCGAGGTATCAGCCCTTTTGGTTATCTTTGTTTTTGGAAAAAATATAACCATGAGCAAAGA
>JALFBL010000012.1 GCA_022773395.1 Prevotella sp. | reverse complement strand
TAATATTGTGCTGATTCTGATTGACTCGTGGAGCAAGCGGGCTTTGACACCCGACTGCATGCCTGCCATTGCTCGTTTTGCCAAGGAAAACCAGTGGTTTGCCAACCATGTGAGCGGCAGTAACGGCACTCGAAGCGGTGTGTTCAGTCTGTTTTTCGGACTCTCCTGTTATTATTGGGAAAGTTTTGAGGCAAGCCATGCAAAACCGCTGTTGGTAAGGCGGCTGCTCGACTTGGGATATGATTTCCAGACCTATCCCAGCGCGCCTCTCACCAATCCCGACTTTGCCCGTGTGCTGTTCTCCGATGTGAAAGGATTGAGAACGGGCACGTCGGGCAGGACATCTTTGGAGCGCGACGAGCAAATTACGAAGGATTTCATGGCATATCTCAATGGCAGGAAGGATAGCCGGAAACCTTTTTTCTCTTTCCTGTTCTATGATTTGCCACATAGTTTCGAATTGCCTGAAGGGCGAAACATTCCTTTTTCTCCGGCGTGGGCTTTTGCCGACTATACGAAGTTGGGCAATTCTATGGATGCCACTCCGTTTTTCAACCTTTATCGCAACTGCTGCTACAACGACGACCGACTGATAGCGCAGGTGCTTGAAACACTGGAGAGGAACCGTATGATGGACAACACCATCGTGATTATTACAGGCGATCATGCGCAGGAATTCAACGAAAACCATCGCAACTATTGGGGGCATAACGGCAATTTCTCACAATGGCAGATCGCCGTACCGCTGATTTGCCATTTTCCGGGAAGGCCTGTGGGGCGGTTCACGCATCGCACTACCCACTATGATGTTGTTCCAACCTTGATGAAAGATTATCTGGGGGTTAGGAATGAACTTTCCGATTACAGTATGGGGCATCTGCTTACGGACACTCAGACCCGCAATTGGCATGTTGTGGGCAGTAATCTCAACTATGCGTTCATTGTTCAGGGTGATACGATTCTGGAGAAGAATGCTGCCGGTGGGCTTGATGTCTATGCTCCTGATATGCAACCCTTGCCCGGCTATCGAGTGGACGTGAAACAGTTTAACAAAGCGGTGAAACAGTTGAACCACTTTTATAAATAGCCGAAAGGTGCATTGCTGTGTTTTTCAGTGGTAAAGGTATGGGTTGTGAGAGGGTGTTGGCTGCGAGGATATTGGTCATGAGCGTATTGGCTGCTGGTGAATATCGGTCAATGGTGGGTAAATGGTTAAAAAAGCAAGCCTCTGTTTCTTGCCAGGCTGTTGTTGCCGGTCGGGGAAACAGAGGTTTGCTTATATGCAGGAACCGCATGTCACTTGGATGTTGAGGCAGTAAGGACGGATGCCTGTAAGGTAGTGCCTTCGTATGGATCAGAGATTTGCCAATTCTATGGCTTTATCTACGGCTGCGCTCAGGCCGTCGGCATTCTTTCCGCCGGCTGAGGCGTAGTGGGGTTGTCCACCGCCGCCGCCTTGAATGAGTTTGGCTGCTTCGCGGATGATTTTTCCTGCATTCATGCCATGTTCTTTCACCAAGTCTTCGCTGATGATGAGGTTGAGCATGGGGCGGTTTTCCGAGACGGAACCTATGATGCAGAATGAGTGTTCTGGCTCGGCGGCACGAATTTTGAACACAAGGTCTTTGGCTGCTTCGGGGGTGATGGGTAATATGGAAGAATATGTTTTCACGCCGTTGATGGTTCTTCCTTGCGAGAGCAACTTCTCCTTGATGCGCTCCACCGTCTCGTCCAGGAACTGTTCTATCTGCTTTCTCATGGAATCATGCTCGCTGATATATTTCCGAATGACTCCTTCCAAGTCCTTCGCATTGTTGAACATCAACTTGATGGCGCGAATGGCGTCTTCCAGATTGTACACCAATTCTTCACATTCCTTGCCTGTTTTGGCTTCGATACGGCGTATGCCGGCTGCAACGCTCGACTCGCCGACAATCTTGAACATGCCGATATGGCCTGTGGAATGGGCATGAACACCACCGCAGAACTCGATGGAAGGACCGAATTTCACCACGCGAACCTTGTCGCCATACTTCTCGCCGAACAAGGCAACGGCTCCCATTTCCTTGGCCTCTTCAATTGGAGTGTCGCGGTATTCCTGTAGTGGAATGTCTTGCCGAATCATGTCGTTAATCAGTCTTTCCACTTCGCGCAGTTCTTCATCAGTGGTTTTTTGGAAATGCGAGAAGTCGAAACGCAATGTGTCGGGACTCACGAACGATCCCTTTTGCTCCACGTGATGGCCAAGCACCTGTTTTAAGGCATAATCCAGCAAGTGGGTGGCACTGTGGTTGGCGGCACAAGCCTCGCGTTTGTCGGTGTCCACGCAAGCCATGAACTCGGCTTCTGGATGTGCTGGAAGTTTTTTTACGATGTGTATGCTTTGGCTGTTCTCGCGTTTGGTGTCAATGATTTCAACCGTCTCATTCTCGTTTACCAATACGCCGCAATCGCCTACTTGACCTCCCATTTCGCCATAGAACGGTGTGTGGTCGAGCACCAATTCATAGAAAGTGTTCTTTTTCTGGATGACTTGGCGGTAGCGGATGATGTGGCATTCGTGCTCCGTGAAATCGTATCCTACGAACTGTTGCTCCGTGTCTGCATGTTCTCCCACTGTCACCCAGTCTGAGTTTTCAACGATGGCAGCGTTGCGGGCACGCTCTTTCTGCTTTTGCATTTCTGCATGGAACTGCTGGTGGTCAACGGTGAATCCGTTTTCACGGCAAATCAGTTCGGTGAGGTCGAGTGGGAATCCGTAAGTGTCGAAAAGGCGGAATGCCTGTGTGCCGTCCAACTCCTTCTTGCCTTCGGTCTTGAGCGTTTCCATCGCATCGGTAATCATCTTGATGCCGTTGGACAGTGTGCGGAGGAACGAGTCTTCCTCCTCTTTCATCACACGGGTAATCAATTCGCGTTGTGCCGGCAGTTCGGGATATGCTTCCCCCATTTCGTGAATCAGGATAGGCATGAGTTTATAGAGGAAAGCCTCTTTTTGGTCAAGGAACGTGTAGGCATAGCGCACGGCCCGACGGAGAATGCGGCGAATCACGTAGCCTGCTTTGGCATTGCCCGGCAGTTGTCCGTCGGCAATGGAGAATGCCACGGCACGGATGTGGTCGGCCACCACACGCATGGCCACATCCACTGTCTCGTCCTTTCCGTAGGGCAATCCGGAAATGCGTGAGATTTCTTGAATGATGGGCTGGAACACGTCGGTGTCGTAGTTGGAATTCTTTCCTTGCAGGGAACGGACAAGACGCTCGAATCCCATACCCGTGTCAATGACGTTCATGGAGAGTTTTTCCAAGGAGCCGTCGGCCTTGCGGTTGAACTGCATGAACACCAGGTTCCAGATTTCAATCACCTGCGGATTGTCTTTGTTCACCAGTTCGTGCCCCGGTGTTTTTTCCTTTTCCTCGCTGCTTCTTGAGTCGAGATGGATCTCTGAGCAAGGGCCGCAAGGCCCCGTGTCGCCCATTTCCCAGAAGTTGTCGTGCTTGTTTCCGTTGATGATGTGGTCGGCAGGCAAGTGCTTTGCCCAATATCCGGCAGCCTCGTCATCGCGCTCTATGTTTTCTTCCGGACTTCCTTCAAACACCGTCACATAGAGGTCGGCAGGGTTGAGGTGCAGCACCTCCACGAGATATTCCCATGCCATGTTGATGGCATCTTCTTTGAAATAATCGCCAAAACTCCAGTTTCCCAGCATTTCGAACATAGTGTGGTGGTATGTGTCGTGTCCAACTTCTTCCAAGTCGTTGTGCTTACCGCTTACGCGCAAGCATTTTTGCGAGTCGGCCCGGCGGCGGGGTTCAGGGTCACGGGTGCCCAGAATAATGTCTTTCCACTGGTTCATGCCGGCATTGGTAAACATCAATGTGGGGTCGTCCTTGATTACCATTGGAGCAGAGGTCGCAATGGTGTGTCCCTTCGATTCGAAGTATTTTTTAAACGAATCACGTATTTCGTTGGCAGTCATCATCATATTTTGTCTTAATTATTTAATTTTCAATGAAAAACTTTGCAAAGATAGTTCCTTTTCGCTATTTTTGCAAATAAATTGTTGAATGATTCTCAAAAAAGGCAGTGATGGCTTTAAATTCAGACAAACCGCTCAAACTCTATTATTCCATTAAGGAAGTTGCTGAAATGCTGAACGTTTCGGAAAGTATGCTGCGTTTCTGGGAAAAGGAAATTCCTGCCATCAAGCCGAAAACCACAGGCCATAACATCCGCCAATATACCTGCAAGGACATTGAAAACATCAAGGTGGTGTATCATCTTGTGAAGGTTCGCGGTTTCAAACTGTCGGCTGCCCGTAAGATGCTTCGTGAGAACAGGGAAGGAGTGGAAAGCAATTCGCGCGTGTTGGAAAGTCTTATCAACGTGCGTACCGAATTGCAAGAACTGCGCCGGCAATTAGACTATCTCACATAGGATGTTGTTTTTCCGTCTTGCAGCAACCATTTGGCTATCGCGTGGAATTTCTTTAACTGTTGTGCGGCAATGCGGTTTTTCCGTACAGCAGAATGTGGAACAGGCATCTCCGCCTTTGTTACATCACTTGCCTGATTTCCTGTAGTCCCTTCACTTTCTTCAGTCCGTCTATAATTGTTTTCACGTCGTCGCGGTCATGAACGCGGAGTATGATCTTTCCTTCGAAGATTCCGTCGTCGCAGTTGATGACCACGGTGTGGATGTCCACATTCAACTGGCTGGATATGACCTGTGTCACCTCGTTGAGCATGCCCACGCGGTCGATGGCGCGCACATAGATTTTTGCATCGAAGAACATCTGTTTGTGCATATCCCACTTGATGTCCAGGATGCGGTTGCCGTAGCTGGCTTTCAATCGGTTGGCGATGGGGCAGTTGCGCTTGTGCAATTCAATGTGGTTCTTTCCGTCGATGAATCCCAAGGCATCATCGCCCGGAATCAGATGGCAGCAAGAACGGAAAATGAACTGTGATATATTGTCTTCGGTTACGTATATCGGTTTTTTGCGGTTGAAGTTGCCATCTACCGTAAACAAAGCCTCTTCGCCCACTGTGGGTTTAATGGATTTTCCTTTGTCCTTTCCTATAAAAGGCACATATCTTTTCCACTTGAACATTCCATCCTTGTCTTTCTTTTTCTTCCCGCTGATTTCGTCAAGATCCTTCTCGCTGAGAACGATGGTCTTCTTGCCAAGCGCATAGAAGAGATTTTCGTGCTTTTTCACATCGTGGAATTCGCACAGTTTGTCGAGAATGGAGCTGGTAAGTTCCATTTCGCTTTTAGAAAGAAAGTCGATGAGTATCTGTTCGCCTTGTTTTTGCATTTCCCTGTGTTCTTTTCTCAGTGTCGCTTGAATTTTGGCCTTGGCCTTGGCTGTGCTGACGAAACTGATCCACGACGGGTCAACGTGCTGCGAATTGCTGGTGAGGATTTCCACCTGGTCGCCGCTTTGCAACTTGTGGCTGATGGGCACGAGTTTGTGGTTCACCTTCGCACCAATGCAATGGCTGCCGATGAATGTGTGTATCTGGAAGGCAAAGTCGAGTGCGGTGCATCCGGCCGGCATGGTCTTGATTTCCCCTTTGGGCGTAAATACGAATATTTCGGAAGAAAAAAGGTTGAGTTTGATGGCATCCAGAAAGTCCATGGCATCGGGCTGCGGGTCGTCCAAGATTTCCTTGATGGTGCGTAGCCAATCGTTCAGTTCGTTCTCGTCCTCGCTGTATTCCTCTCCTTCTTTATATTTCCAATGTGCGGCAAATCCCTGTTCTGCGATTTCGTTCATGCGGTTGCTGCGTATCTGCACTTCTATCCATTGTCCCTGTTTCGACATCAATGTCACGTGCAGTGCCTGGTAGCCGTTTGCCTTAGGATGGCTCAGCCAGTCGCGGAACCTGTCAGGATGGCTCTTGTAGATTTTGCTGATGGCCACGTATATGTCGAAGCATTCGTTGATTTCTTCCGCCCTGTTCTTGGGTTCGAATATGATGCGTACGGCCAGCAAGTCGTAGATTTCTTCAAAAACCACGTGCTTGTTCTGCATCTTGTTCCATATAGAGTAGGGACTTTTCACGCGCGCCTTGATTTCATATTTCACCCCCATCTTGTCGAGCGATTCCCGGATGGGTGCTGTAAACAAGTCGAACAGTTTGTCGCGCGACACCTGCGACATGACAAGTTTTTTTTCTATGCCGGCATATTCTTCAGGATGTTCAAACTTGAAACTCAGGTTTTCCAGTTCTGTTTTCACCTTGTTCAGTCCCAGTCGGTTGGCCAGCGGTGCATATATGTATTGCGTTTCACCGGCGATTTTGTATTGCTTGTTGGCCGGTTGTGAGTCCAACGTGCGCATATTGTGCAGGCGGTCGCATATCTTGATGAGTATCACGCGGATGTCGTCACTCATTGTCAGCAGCAGTTTCTTGAAATTTTCTGCCTGTGCAGATGCCTGTTCGCCGAATATTCCGCCCGATATTTTTGTCAGTCCATCAACGATTTGTGCAATCTTGGCACCGAAAATGTTTTCGATGTCTTCTACCGTATAGTCTGTATCTTCCACCACATCGTGCAGCAGTGCCGAGCAGATGCTGGTAGATCCCAGTCCGATTTCGGAGCAGGCGATTTGTGCCACCTCGATAGGATGCATGATATAGGGTTCGCCCGAAAGGCGTCGAATGCCCTTGTGGGCTTGCTTGGCAAAATTAAACGCCTTGGTAATGATGTCCACCTTTTTGCGGTGGCGCGATGCGAGATAGCTGTCCAGCAGTTTCTGGAAAGCGTCGTTCACCATTTTCTCCTCGGCAGCCTCTCTGTCAAGGCCTGTATTTTGCTTGTCCATGTCCATGTCCTCCCGTACATATATAATTAAGGTGTGGTGTGTTTATCTGTTTTCTGTTCATCGTTGCCCATGCCTCTGCAACTTGCGGCATGATTCAAAGGCCTTGTTGTCATTTCACTTTCAGTTTCTTTCCTGCCCGGATTTGACTGCCCTTGATGCCGTTCAACTTTTTCAGTTTGGTCACTGTCGTATGGTTTTTCCGTGCGATTTCCGAGAGCGTCTGCCCTTCTTTTATCGTCACGCTTTTTGTCGTTTCCCTGTTTTTCTTTCCTCTTTTTGCTTTTTTCGACACGCGCGATGATGTGCCGCGTTCCCTTCTTGAGTGGCTGTTGCGGTTGTTGCTGTAGGATTCGCGCCTGCTCGAATAACTCTGGTCGCCCGGTGTTTTGTCGGCCACTTCCACCTCTGTGCGTTTTGTCTGTATGTCGTTGGCGGTATAGTTGTAAATGGAATCCTCTCTGTCGATAAAGACGTTCACATAGTTCTGCGGCAGGCGGATGACCGAAGGCTTGGAAACCCCGTTCACCACATCTTGCCGATATTGTGGGTTCAATGCGCGCAGTTCGTCCACCGAAATGCCCGTCACTCCTGCAATTTGCTTGAAATGCACGTCGCGGTTCACCACCACGGTGTCCGATTTCTCCGGCAGCTGCGTGCGCATGGGACAGATGTTGTGGTCGCAATAATAGGTCATGATGTAGTTGGCAGCGATAAATGCCGGAACATATCCTTGCGTTTCGCGGGGCAGATACCTGTAGATGGCCCAATAGTCTTTCTCTCCGTTGGCGCGGTGCATGGCTTTGTTGATGGCTCCCGGTCCGCAGTTGTATGCTGCAATCACCAGGTTCCAGTCGCCATATATCTTGTAGAGGTCTTTCAAGTAGCGTGCTGCTGCATACGAAGACTTGACGGGGTCGCGCCGTTCGTCGATCAAAGAGTTGATTTCCAGTCCATATTGCTTTCCCGTTGTAATCATGAACTGCCACAAGCCCGCCGCACCGGCATGCGAGGTGGCAGAAGGAGTGAGTGCTGATTCGATGACCGGAAGATATTTCAGTTCCAATGGAAGATTGTATGCCTCCAGTGCTTCTTCAAAGATGGGAATGTAGAAATTGGATGCTCCCAGCATATAGCTTACCGACCGGCGCAGTTGCGTGGCGTATCGGTCGATAAACTTTCTTACGATATCGTTGTAAGGCATCTCCATGATGGTGGGGATGCGTTTGAGGCGTTCCATATAGATTTCCTGTGAAAATTCAGGGTTTACGTTGCGGTAGTTGCAGTTTTCTTCTTTCAGATAGGTTTTTGCGTTGTACAGGTTCAGCAAACTGTCCACTTCCAGCAACATTCCCTCCGGCACGTCCACAATGTTTTCTACGCCGTTGTTCGTGGTCATGATGGTGTCGCCTGTCGTGTTTTGTGCCTGCATCAGGCAGTTTCCACCGAGGATAAATGCAGTGACAATCAATATTATTTTCTTCTTCATTTTTTCATTCTGTTTAAAAGGTTAGAGAACATTGCAGTCCGAACGAGGTTGATTTCAGCGGATTCAGCGACATTGAGTGGTTTCTCATGACCGCCGGTGCCACTTTCATGCTCAGGTCTTGCGAAATGTCAAATTCCGAGAGCGAGGCATCCACGTATGCGTCGATGACCGATAGGGCGTAAACGCCGATCATGATAAATAAACTCATGTCGCGATAGCGCCGATAGTAGTCTTTTCTCTTTTTGAATATGGTCTTGTATCGTTCGATATTCGAATCATCGATAGTCGTTCCCAAATGCAGAAACTGGTTGTAGCTTTGTGTGGCAGGATTGTCGTCCATGATGTCCATGTAGGCTTGCGAGTAGTCTTTGTACATCATGTCATTCCATTTCATAGCATAGAGACACCCCAAGAATCCGCCGTAGATGATGGGCAGTTTCCAGTATTTGCGGTTATACATCTGGCCTGCTCCCGGAAACACGATGCCCAGCCACATGGCTCTTTTGGCGTCGGACTTCCTGAAGGCATTCTTTTGTTTTTTCATGTCCATGGAGTCTTTGGCCATGATGACGCCCACGATGTCCGAGTATGCTTCCATCGTGGCCATTGCCGAGTCGGGTACGGCGATGCTGTCGTTTCGCCTCTCGTCTGCCCCAAAACCGGGAAGGGTTGCCGCCAACAGGAGAATTGCCGTCAATGCCGTTCTGTATGTCTTGTCAATGCGCCTCAACACTATTTCAGTTTGTCAAAGATGTTCATGATTTTTTCCAAAGTTTCTTCGTTTCCGAAAGGAATGACGATTTTGCCTTTGCCTTTGGCCGAGCAGGTCATTTCCACCTTTGTGCCGATAAAGTTGGAGAGCCTCTTTTTCAGTATGTCGAATTCCTCCGGCAGCTGCGTTGGGGTGCTTGCTTTCTTTTTGCCCACCTGCGTTTCTCCGGCGTTTTTCAGTTGTTTCACCATTTCCTCCACCTTGCGCACCGAGTAGCCGTTCTTCTGTATTTCCTTGAACAGCTTGATTTGGGTGGACGGACTGTCCACCGCCAATAAGGCGCGGGCGTGCCCCATGTCGATGTCCTTGTTCTGCAGAGCCATCTGCACCTGTGCGGGCAGTTTGAGCAGCCGCAGGTAGTTGGTCACGGCCGTCCGACTTTTTCCCACGCGTTCCGACACCTTCTCCTGTGTCATGCCGTCGGTTTCCATCAGGTGCTCGTAGGCCAGGGCTATTTCTATGGCGTTCAGGTCTTCGCGCTGAATGTTTTCCACCAAGGCCATTTCCATCACGTTTTCGTCCTTGATGGTGCGTATGTAGGCCGGAATGGCCGTCAGTCCTGCCAGCTGTGAGGCCCGCCAGCGGCGCTCGCCGGCGATGATCTGAAAGCGGTTCTCGGCGATTTCCCTCAGCGTGATGGGCTGGATGATGCCTATTTCGCGTATGCTGTTGGCCAGTTCCTGCAGTGCTTCCTCGTCAAACTCGCGGCGCGGCTGGTTGGGGTTGGCCTCGATTTGTACAATGGGTATTTCGTTGATGGTCGATGACCCTTGCGTTTTCACCTCCTCTGTAGAGATGAGCGCATCGAGTCCTCGACCCAGAGCGTGATATTTTTTGTGTACAGCCATCTTTCCTGTTTCTTTCTTCTTGTTGCCGTCAGGGCAAGTGCATTAATGGTTCTTGTTGATAATTTCCTTTGCCAGTGCCAGGTGGTTTTTGCAGCCGGTGGAGTCGGCATCATAGAGAATCACCGGCAGTCCGTGGCTGGGGCTTTCGCTCAGTTTCACGTTGCGCTGGATCACCGTTTTGAAAACGAGTTCCTGGAAGTGGCGTTTCACCTCATCGTAAATCTGGTTGGCAAGGCGCAGCCTGCTGTCATACATTGTCAGCAAAAATCCTTCTATCTCCAGGTTGGGGTTCAGTCGGGTCTTGATGATTTTAATGGTGTTGAGCAATTTGCTGATGCCCTCTAATGCAAAATACTCGCATTGAACGGGGATGATGACCGAGTCGGCCGCTGTCAGGGCGTTCACGGTGATCAGTCCCAGCGAGGGCGAGCAGTCAATCAGTATGTAGTCATAATCGTTCCTTACAGGTTCGAGCAGCCGTTTGATTACTTGTTCGCGGTGTTCCAAGTTCAGCATTTCGATTTCCGCTCCCACCAAGTCGATGTGGCTGGGTATGATGTCCAGTCCCTCTATGTCTGTAGTGTACATGGCAGTCCGGATGTCGGCATTGTCAATGATGCACTCGTATAGCGAACTGTCCACTTCGTTGATGTTCACGCCCAGTCCGCTCGATGCGTTAGCCTGCGGGTCGGCATCAATCACCAGTACGGTTTTTTCCAGTGTGGCAAGCGACGCTGCCAGGTTGATGGTTGTCGTGGTTTTGCCCACGCCGCCTTTTTGGTTCGCCAATGCTATAATTTTTCCCATATTTAAAAACCAAATTATTGAACTCCCCGGTCCATGTTCTCCCTTGAATGGCACGGGGTATAATTCGTTGCAAAGTTACATATTTTATGCGAGAAACCAATATCGTCGCGCATATTTTTTCCAGAAGGTGCGCCCTCTGCTGTTGTCTCCGGGTGCATTGTCTGCTGCTTTGAATCTGCCAAACGGCATGTCTCCAAACCGTGCCTGCAACCTTTCTTTCTGTTGTGTTTTGTCAAGATGTTTCGCACTTTATTGGCTTGAAATCTCAGCATTCGGAGCAAAGTGGGAAGAGTATGGGAAAAACGAGAAAAATGAGTGGACTTTTCAAGTGCTTTGCGGTCAGCGACTTGCATCGTCCGCACCGTGAATCCTGTTCTTTCCCACCCCGAAAAACAGTCTGACGGATGATTCCTTGCCCCTGATCTGAAAGTAAAAACTCCCTTTCCCCTCGCAAAACGAATACCTTTTTGCGGCAGTTTCGCTTCAAAGTTCCCTTTTGTCCGTTCGGCATTCCATCCTCCTGAGAAGAGCGGCGGACGGTTCGTTGCATGGCAATGGATGATTTGTTGAAATGCAGTGGATGATCCGTTGGGGTGCAATGGATCATCCGTTGGGACGTAACGGATGTTCCAATGGCGGGAAATGGCTGTTTTGCCGGGGGCCGTGGGAAAAAGAGCGTGTGCCAAAATCTGATGCAGGCTGTGCGTTTTCCCCATTCTTGGAAAACTGCCGGTTTTCTTTCTCCTTTGGGAAAAAATCTTTTCTGCCGATTGTAAAAATAATTCGCAATAGTTGAATCGGAAAAAGACAAGCGCGTAAAATAATTGGGGCAATATTGGTGGGAAAAGAGTGTTTTCAAGCCATTTTTTAGTAATTTTGCAGCCAAATGGAAAGAAGACTTATGGAAAATAAAAGGCCGTTCATACTCATATCGAACGATGACGGTTATCAATCGAAAGGCATCCGTTCACTGATAGACATGGTAAAGGATTTTGGCGATATTTTGGTGTGTGCGCCCGAGGGTCCCCGCTCCGGGTTTGCGTGCGCATTCTCCGCCACCACTCCTTTGCGCCTGAAGTTTCGCAACCGATACGACAGCGTGGAAATATGGTCGTGCAACGGAACGCCGGTAGATTGCGTGAAACTGGCCTGGAACCAGTTCTGCCGCGAGCGCAAGCCCGATTTGGTGATTGGCGGCATCAATCATGGCGACAATGCTTCGGTGAACACGCATTACAGCGGCACGATGGGCGTGACGATGGAGGGCTGCCTGAAGCGCGTTCCCAGCGTGGCTTTCTCGGTCTGTGACCATAGCGAAGATGCCAATTTTGAACCCAATCGCCCGTATGTGCGCAGCATTGTGGGGCGCTTGCTGGAAGAGGGGTTGCCCGAAGGCGTTTGCCTGAACGTGAATTTTCCGGTGGCTGAGGCCTACAAGGGCGTGAAAATATGCCGTATGGCATACGGAACGTGGAAGAACGAGTGCGTGAAATGCCGTCATCCGCACGGCTATGACTATTTCTGGATGACAGGCTCCTATACGAACGATGAGCCGGAAGCCGAGGACACGGACAATTGGGCGCTGGTGCATGGATATGTAGCCATCACGCCTACGCAAATGGATGTGACGAGCTATAAGACGATGGAGCGGATGAAGTCGTGGACGTTCGGGAATCTGCAGAAAAGGCCATGAAGTATTATCTGATAGTGGGTGAGGCGAGCGGCGACTTGCACGCTTCGCATCTCATGCGGTCGTTGCAGGCGCGCGATCCGAAGGCCGACTTCCGTTTCTTCGGAGGCGACTTGATGGCGGCCGTGGGAGGCACTTGCGTGAAACACTATCGCGAGCTGGCGTTCATGGGCTTTGTTCCTGTGCTGCTCCATTTGCGCACCATTTTCAGAAACATGGCGTTGGCCAAAAAAGACATTCTGGCGTGGAATCCTGACGTGGTGATACTTGTGGATTATCCGGGCTTTAACCTCAATGTGGCCAAATTTGTGCGTGCCCGCACGCAGATTCCCGTTTATTACTATATTTCGCCCAAAATATGGGCATGGAAAGAATACCGCATCAAGCGCATCAGGCGCGATGTGCACCAATTGTTTTCCATCCTTCCTTTTGAAGTGCCGTTTTTTGAGCAAAAACACCATTTCCCCATCCATTATGTGGGCAATCCGACAGCCGACGAGGTGAGGCAATTCAAGGCCGCATACACCCAAAGCCGGGAGGAGTTTTGCCGCCACCACCATCTGGATGCCTCGAAACCCATCATTGCCTTGCTGGCAGGAAGCCGAATGCAGGAAATCAAGGACAATTTGCCCATGATGGTGGCTGCTGCCAGGCAGTTTCCTCATTGTCAGATGGTGCTTGCCGGCGCACCTTCCATTGAAGAAGCCGATTACCGGCAGGTGCTCAGGAAAGTGGAGGCGCAGCAGGGTGGGGAGGCGGCACGTTGCGTCCGGATGGTGAGCAACCGGACCTACGCCCTGCTTTCCCATGCCTCCGCTGCATTGGTGACCAGCGGAACGGCAACGCTCGAAACGGCCTTGTTTCGTGTTCCGCAGGTGGTTTGCTATAAAACGCCCTTGCCCCGTCTTGTCCGTTTTGCGTTCAACCACATCATCAAGGTAAAGTTCATCAGTTTGGTGAACCTCATTGCCGACAAGGAAATCGTACCCGAATTGTTGGCCGACCGCTTCACTTTGAACAATATCGTGGATGAGTTGCGCTCCATTTTGCCAAACGGCAAAAAACGGGAGCGGATGTTGCGCGAATATCTGGATGTGTGCCATTGTCTGGGCGAAGGAGTGGCACCCGACAAAGCCGCTGAAAAAATGGTGGAACTGCTGCAAGCGCCAAACTGACGGGCAACCTGCTTTCGTGCCCGTTGGGCAACCGGTTTTCCTCCCTTATCGGATGGAATACCTGATGCCCAACTGCAGATGGCAGCTCAGCGGCTTGTCCTTGAATATGTTTTCAAGGTGACTGCCATTCTCGAAATAATATTTCAGACCGGGCTCCACATATGCCCCGAGGTTGGGCAGCAAATCGTATTGAAACCCCATGGCCGTGTGCAATGCCCACTGCAGACGATCCTTTTCGATGGGCTGTTCCATTGCTTCGGTTTCGTATCTGGCTTTCACGTTCACGTTCACTTCGCTGCCGGCTGTCCCGTAAATGTTCAGTTTCTTGTAGTTCCACAGTCTGTAGCGCATACGCAAAGGGATGCCCACGTAGTGAAGGCTCTGCTGGCTCATCACTGCGTTTCTCCCCATTATCTGCACGAAATCAGAGTGAACCTTGATATAGTTCACCCCGCTTTCTATGGCCCATTTCTCATTGATCTGGTACGAAATGGCCACTCCCACAGAAATGGGCAGATGGTGTTTCGTCTGCTCGTGGCTGTTGCTGTAGTAATCGTTGGGGGTATTGTTCATGCGGGCGAAGTATTTGCAATTCTCCAGAAACTGCTGGTCCAGGCGGATAGGCTCCACCAGTGCCTGGGCGCTGTTGAACACGTTCTGCACAAAAAGGCTTGCCGAGAGACGCGACCCATGCCTGGGCGAAGTTCCGGGTGGCAGAGAGGGGCACCCTCCTTGTCCTGTCTGCGGCAATGAGGCAGATTCCGCGTGTGGGGGAGGCACTGTTCCTGGCCCGCTCTCCGGCATTGCGTTCCCTGAAATTTCGCCCTCGGGCGTATTCTCTTCGTATGTTTCCGGTTGTTTTTCGGCAGCATGGCTTTCTGTCATTTCAGGCTTTGCCGCATTGGTTTCACGGGTCATGCCGTGCAGGACACGCATGGTGCCATGCTTGATGCCTGCGTTGTGGACAGCCATGCCGACGGTTGACGCCCCCTTCTCGTTGTTGCTTGCGGGAAGCATACCTTTTGTCGGCCGGTTCATGGCCACTTGTCTGCTTTCGTGCTGCGACGGCCCGGAATATTGGTGGTAGGCCGTTCCGCCCACTATTGCCAGCAAGGTGATGACAGCCACTGCACGCCAGTGTTTCAGCCATACCACACGCGCTTTCCCATTCTTGGACGGCCCGTTGCCCTGCACTTGTCCGGCAGGGACAGGAAGAGCCTCTTCTATTTTCTCCCACAGCCTTTCCGGAATGGCTTCCTCGTGTTCTGCCATCCCTTTGCGTAGCCTTGAAATCCACTCTTCCTGTTTCATGTCATTCCTTGTTGATGTTTGTATTCTTTTATTTTCTTCGCTAAAATCTTCTTGGCCCTTAGGAATTGCGATGCCGAAGAATCCTCTTTTATCCCCAGTTCAAGGGCAATGCTCTTGTGGCTTCTTTCCTCGAACACGAACATGTTGAATACTGTTCTGTATCCGGTGGGCAGTTCCCCGATCATTCGCATCATTTCGTTCATGGGCACCTGGTCAATGTCCGGTTCCTCGTCGGTTTCTTCCGGAATGTTGTCCACTGTTTCAAACCGTCCGTTCCGGCGAAGGACTGTCAGCGATTCGTTGGCGGCAATCCTCATCATCCATGCTTTGAGCGACCCCTCACCCCGGTATTCAAAACGGCCGATGGAGGTGAGAATCTTCACGAAACTGTCGTGCAATACGTCTTGCGCCAAATACCGGTCTGACAGATAGCGCATGCAAACCGCCATCAGACAGCCGGCATAATGGTCGTAGAGCCTGCGCCGTGCGCTGGGCACTCCCTGTGTCAAGCTTTTCAGTAACTGCTCTTCCGACTCCACCGATTTAAAGCTTTGCCGTTAACGTAATGGGGATAGAGGGATGGAAGATGACAGGGTTGGTGCAGTTGGTCTCTACGTCGCATATCCCCCTCACTTGCATTTTCACCACCAGTGTGTGGTAGTTGGCATTCAGCACCACCAACCCTACTCCTTCAACGAGAATTTTCATGATTTTCTGCTCGCCGTTCACCGTCATCCTGAAGCAATAGTCTTTCGGTTCCATCACCATGTAGGTAGAACTTTCGGAGTAGCCCGAAGGTTCGCTGGCCACCACATATTGGTCGCTGCTCACAAGGAGATCTTCCTCGCACATGTTGTCTCCTGTTGTGAGCATGTTGGCAAACTCTTTGCAGGGCATGGTCGAAAATATCATTTCTCCTTTTGAACTCATGTCCACTGTGCAGCTGTCGCTTTTGACACCGTCCACCGCCCATACACCTTTATATATGGAGGATGGTTTGTTGTTGGTGTCCGTGTTTCCGCCATTTGGCATTTCGTCGTGCTCCACGTTGCACGACACTGCCAGCAAGGCAACCGTCAATGCTATGAGATAGAAATACAGGTACTTCATCTTGATTGTTCTTTAACGTTAGAACCACAAAAGTAACGAATCTTGCGCAGATGAACAATAAAAAATGTGGAAATAGGTGAAAAATCCTCTATTGTGGTAAAAAAGACAGGCGAACGTGCATGAATTAGAACGAGAAAGCGTAAATTTGCAGTCGGTTTTATGGAGAGGTGCTCGAGTGGCTGAAGAGGCACGCCTGGAAAGCGTGTAATCGGCAAAACCGATTCGGGGGTTCGAATCCCCCTCTCTCCGCACGGATTTTAAGAACAACAGCATGAATGTTTTCAATGGTAAGAAGTGCGAAAAGTTCGGCTTTTCCGCTTGTTGTGGAAAGGAAGGACGAAAATTGAAAAGAATCATCACCACATTTTCCATCACGGTTTTACTTCTATGCTCTTTCGGTGCATCTGCTATGGCTCAGAAAGATAGTGCTCAAGGCAGTCGCAATGGGGAGGTATCCAAGGCTCAAGGCGCGGACAAACTAAGGGCAAATGCCGATTCTACGGTATTGGACAGTGCGGGGTTTGAGGATTTGCTGTCGGGCAAGGACGGTGATCTGGTGGTGCCGATGGAAAGCGAGGGGCTGCACCGGCAACTCAAAACCAAGTTCATCCAGGGCGATGCGGCTTTCATGTCGCTGGTGGCTCTGGCGTTGGTGCTGGGGCTGGCGTTCTGCATTGAGCGTATCATTTATTTGAGTCTGAGCGAAATCAACGCAAAGAAGCTGATGGGGGACTTGGAAGGAAAAATCATGTCGGGCGATGTGGAAGGAGCGAAGGCAATCTGTCGGGAAACCCGGGGGCCGGTGGCTTCGATTTGCTATCAGGGACTGATGAGGGTCGATGAAACCATAGAAGACATCGAGCGGTCGATTGTCAGTTATGGGTCTGTGCAGTCGGCCAACTTGGAAAAAGGCTGTTCGTGGATCACGCTGTTCATCGCCATGGCACCTTCGTTGGGCTTCTTGGGAACGGTCATTGGTATGGTGATGGCTTTTGAACAGATAGAAAACGTGGGCGACATCAGTCCGACGATTGTGGCTGCGGGCATGAAGGTGGCGCTGCTGACAACCATTTTCGGTATTATCGTTGCGCTGATTCTTCAGATTTTCTACAATTACATTCTCTCGAAGATTGAACATCTGACCAATCAGATGGAAGAATCGGCCATCACGCTGCTGGATACAATCATGAAATACAAATTGTCACGATGAGCAGTTGGATGATAGATGTGGAGATGGTGCTGATGTATTTGGCTCTGCTGGCTGCCGTTGGCGTGTCGGTCTGGTCGGCCTGGCGCAGCGTCAGGATGAGGGGGAAATCTACGGGCATCGTCAACAACATCCCCGTTGCGAGAATAGCCTATGGCTCGGCGGCATTGCTGCTCGTGTCGTTGGTGCTGACATTTTTGCTCGGTTCGTCGGAGCCGATGATGATAAACGGCGTGAGGTATGCCGAAACCTTTTGGCTGAAAGTGTCGGATATGTTCATCATAACCGCCATTGTCTTGTTTGTCGTGGCAGCCATGGCTGCCGTTTTCGGTATGTCAGGATACAATCGAAAGCTGAAATGATATTGTTCAGACACAGAAAAAGACAGATTCCTGAGTTGAATGCCACCTCTACTGCCGACATTTCGTTCATGTTGCTGATATTCTTCTTGGTGACGACATCGATGGATGCGGACAAGGGACTGGAACGGGAACTGCCGCCGATGGACAGCAAAAAGGAGGAAACGGTGGCGGATGTGAACAAGAGCAATGTGCTGAAACTGCGGCTGACGGCAGATAACCTGCTGTTGGTGGACGACAGTGTGGCGGACTTGAAATGCCTGAAACAAACGGCAATGGCATTTGTTGCCCATTGTCCCGACCGTAAACGGCACATCATTACGGTGGACGTGGACCGCAAGGCGAACTACGACACCTATTATTATATGCAGAACGAGTTGATGGCTGCCTATCGTGCGCTAAGGGAAAACCGGGCCAACCGGTTGTACCGTCAGTCGTTCGAACAGTGTTCCAACGAACAGCAACAGGCTTTGAAGGCGTATTATCCACAGAGAATTGCCGAAGCGTATCGGCAGGAAAGGGAAGAGCCATGAGCATGTTTCGCCGAAGAGAACGCAAAGTGCCGGGACTGAACATGGCATCCATGCCCGACCTGATTTTCACCGTTTTGTTCTTTTTCATGATTGTGACGCACATGCGTAGTGTGCCTTTGAAGGTGAAATATCAGATGCCGGCTGGTACGGAACTCACTAAACTCACAAACAAATCTACCACCACTTATATATATATAGGTAGACCGGTGAATGGAAAAGGACAGGAAACGGGTGGAGAAATGCAGATTCAGATGAACGACAAACTGGTGGATGTGCCTTCTGTTACCGATTACGTGGCAAGCGAACGGAAACGCATGTCGCCGGAAGATGTTGAAGTGATGACCGTGAGTTTGAAAGCCGATAAAAACGTAGATATGGGACTGATAACCGATGTGAAGCAGGCTTTGCGCAAGGCAAAGGCAGGAAAAGTGAATTATTCGGGAGTTTATCGGTAGTTTGCTTATGAATTATTATTAACCGGTGTGTTTTTTTTATCAAACTTTTGTATTTTCCGAGAAATAATTATATCTTTGCCAAACGAAATAACTTAAATAATGGCACATCATAATTTAGATTCTTTAGACAAGAAAATCCTTCGGATGATAGCCGAAGACGCGCGTGTCCCTTTCCTTGAAGTAGCTCGAGTTTGCAATGTGAGTGGTGCAGCAATCCATCAGCGTATCCAAAAGTTGACCAATCTTGGAGTTCTGCAAGGTTCACAATTTATCATTGATCCTGAAAAAGTTGGCTATGAAACTTGTGCCTATATCGGACTGAACCTGAAAAATCCGGAGAAGTTTGACCAAACGGTTGAAGCCCTGAAGA
This sequence comes from Prevotella sp., assembly GCA_022773395.1. Classification (GTDB taxonomy): domain Bacteria; phylum Bacteroidota; class Bacteroidia; order Bacteroidales; family Bacteroidaceae; genus Prevotella. The sequence goes on along the minus strand of JALFBL010000012.1, from coordinate 1,413 downwards.
GAATTCCCGAAGTGGTGGAATGCCATTATACAACGGGCGATTACGACATGTTCATCAAGATGTATGCGATGAACAACCATCACTTGCTGGACATTATACATGACCGGCTGCAGCCCTTGGGATTGTCGCGAAGCGAGACAATCATTTCGTTTGGCTCTGCTTTCGACAGGCAATTGCCAATCATGGAAATTCCCATTGACGAAGAAGAAGAGGGATAACCGTTAGTAACGGGAGGTTTTCGGGGATTTGACATAATCCACAAATGCGTATTCGTATTTGTGCTTGTCATCGGTTGCGAACTCGTTCTTCTCCACGATTTTCCAATCTTTTTCGTAGGAAGGGAAGAAAGCATCGGCATCCTTCGGGATGTCGTTGATTTCTGTAAGGCACAGGCGGTCGGCCTTGTCGATGGTTTGTTGATAAATCTGGGCACCGCCTATGATGAATATTTTTTCGTCAGGCTCGCAGTGTTTCATCGCTTCTTCAAACGAAGGGTAGCATTCGCATCCGGGAAGATGGGCAACTGTCCGGCTCAATACGATGTTGCGCCTGTTGGGCAAAGCCCCTTTGGGCAGACTGTCGAAGGTGTGCCTTCCCATGATGATGGTATGACCGCTGGTGAGCGATTTGAAGCGTTTCAGGTCGTTGGGCAACCAATACAATAACTGATTTTCTTTGCCTATGGCGCGGTTTTTGGCTACGGCTGCTATGATGGTGATTGACATGTTTTGGATGATTGATGGATGGTGATGATGGGAACTATACCGAGACGGTTGCCTTGATATGGTTCCAAGGATTGTAATTTTCCAATTCAAAGTCCTCATAGTGAAAGCCAAAGAGGTCTTTCACGTCGGGATTCAGTTTCAAAGTGGGCAGCGGACGAGGGTGTCTCGTCAATTGCAGTTGAGCCTGTTCTATATGGTTCAGATACAAATGGGTGTCGCCGGTGGTATGAACGAACTCTCCGCTTTCCAGTCCTGTCACTTGCGCCATCATCATGAGTAGCAACGCATAGGACGCAATGTTGAAAGGAACGCCCAGAAACGTATCGGCACTGCGCTGGTAAAGTTGCAGACTCAGTCGACCGTTGGCCACATAAAACTGGAACATCGTATGGCACGGCGGCAACGCCATCTTGTTTACTTCTGCCACGTTCCATGCACTCACAATCATGCGGCGCGAATCGGGCTGATGCTTGATTTGGTTCAAAACGTATTGGATCTGGTCGATAGTGCCACCGTCATAATCGGGCCATGAACGCCATTGGTGCCCATAAACCGGCCCCAAATCACCGCTCTCGTCTGCCCATTCATTCCAAATGCGCACACCGTGTTCCTGCAGATACTTCACGTTGGTATCGCCTTTCAGAAACCACAGCAGTTCGTGGATAATGGATTTCAAATGCAGTTTCTT
>JALFBL010000002.1 GCA_022773395.1 Prevotella sp. | reverse complement strand
CGCTGTATGCCAGTCGTTTGGAAAACGCCCGTAGAATCGCGTATTTGGGCGCGCGGGGAACTTTTTCCAGAAAACGGCCGTTTTTCGTGTTAAAGGATTTGGGACAGATGTTAATAATTGTAATAATCCTGTCCCAAATCCTGTTGCCATCGCTACTTGACCGTTACCTGCGTGGCTCCGTAGCCATACTCCTGAAAGGAAGCGTCCTGAAAGGGATAGTTCTTGAACTTGGACTTCAGTTCGCGAATGATTGCCTGGCGAAGCACGCCCTCGCCCTTGCCATGGATGAAAACAATTTTTTGTCCCTTGTTGCCTCCGTAGTCGGCAAGCGTGCGCCGGAACACATCCAACTGATAGTTCAAGATGTCGCCATGACTCATGCCAGCGGTAGTGTCGAGCACCTCGCTGGCGTGAAGATCTACCACCACAATGTCGTCTTTAGAATGGTTCACGAAGGGATTTCCGCTCTTCCCGTCGTTGTATCGGCGCACATAAGTATTGCCTTTCTGCCCGGAAATGGCGGAGCGGGGCATACCGATACGGCCCTGACCATTAGACTCGCCGCAGCCCTTATACATGCTCTCCTTCATCTGCCGTGCATCCACGACCAGCGGACGGGAGGGACGGTCGTTCTCCACCACGGTCATGACATAGGCAGGTTGCTCAAAGAAATCGTTTTCCCGGAAAGTGTGCAGTTTGTAGAACTTCACGGCATCTACACGCAGGCTCGTCTGCACGGGTTCTTTCATCATGAAAGGCTTGTCGCGCTTGTAGGAAATGAGGTGAACGGCAAGGCGCTCCATGTCGTTGAGATGTTCCCTGCCAAACTCTTCAACAAACAGTTTGGTGTTTGGCTCAATCTCGCCCGTAGAGATGAGGTGGCACGAATTGCCCTCCATATTCATATAGGCAAAGCGCACGTAATAGTTGCTGTCGTTGACGAGATACGACTCGAAGCGTGTCTTGGTAACTTCCTTGAGGTCGATGGGTACAAAGGCGAGATAGACCGAGAGGGCATCGCCACCCTTGCGCTCCACTGCCGGCCGCTGAAAGGTGACGGGCTTGTCGGAGGGGTCGTAGTCTTCTTCCTCCTCCATAGTCGCCGACACTCTGTCATGGACGGGATGCTTGCCCATTTCAGTTTTTTCCGACTGGGCTTTCGCCATTTTCTTCTCCACCATTTTGGACACGTCGTAGTTGTCTTCTTCCACCACCACGACCTCGTTCAGACGGACAGGTATCTGGAATCCGTCCTCGTCTTCTACCAGCACGATGTTCTTTCCCTGGAAACCTGCCACGATTCCCCCACCTGATTCGCTCAAGAATCTTACTTTATCTCCTGTTTTCATTTCTTTTTTCTTTTCTTCTTTTTCTTTGCCTTTTCTTTTTCTCTGTCTTTTTTCTCTATGGAATCAAAAGACTGCTGTCGCCATAACTCAGGAACCTGAAACCGTGAGCCAGGGCGTAGTTGTATATGTTCTTCCAGTCGCCTTTCACAAAAGCGCTGACCAAAAGCAGGAGCGTGCTTTGCGGCTGATGGAAATTGGTGATGAGCATCTTCACTATTTTATATTCGTAGCCCGGCGCAATGATGATTTGGGTGCTGCTGTGCAACGCTGTGAGCTGGTTGCGCTCAAGATAGCTGAGCACGTGGCCGAGTGCATCGACAGGGGCAAGCGTGGGATGTGTTTCGTAGGGTTCCCACTGGTTGACGTGCAGTTCTTCTTCCAACAAGTCGGGATTACGCTCCAAGCGGCAGCCCATGTAATAGAGGCTTTCGAGGGTGCGCACGCTGGTGGTTCCCACAGCTATCGCCGCGGCACCGTGGGCTATGAGTTTCTCCAATGTGTCTTTGCGCACGCACACATACTCGGTGTGCATGGAGTGCCCCTCAATGTCCTCGCTCTTCACGGGCTTGAACGTGCCGGCTCCCACATGGAGTGTGAGTTCTTCGCGCTCTATGCCGTGGGCATCCAATGCCCTCAGCACATTGTCGGTGAAATGAAGTCCTGCAGTGGGTGCAGCCACGCTTCCCTTGACCTTGCTATAGACAGTTTGGTAGGTGTTTTTGTCGCTCTCCTGAGTGTCGCGGTTCAAATAGGGGGGTATGGGAAGTTCGCCCACCGCTTCCAGAATGTCGGCAAACGAGATGTCGGGATTGTCCCACTCAAAATCCACCCAATGCCCGGTGCCCTGTTCGTGTCTGCGGCTGACGGAGAGCCGAACGGGCTTTCCCTTCACCTGAAAATCTCTCTTCAACACACCTTCTTTCCACTTCTTGAGATTGCCCACCAGACAGAGCCACGAACACGCGCCCGCAGTTTGGAACATCTGTTCGTAATCGGTTGGGCAAACGGGTTCCAGAAGGAACACCTCTATCAACGCCCCCGTATCCTTGCGGAAGTGTATGCGCGCCTGGATGACACGAGTGTTGTTGAAAATCATCAATGCCCCTTGTGGAAGATATTGGGGAAGATTGGAAAAAATGTCTTCGCTCACCGTGCCCTTGTTGTAGAGCAGCAATTTGCTACGGTCTCTTTGGGCAAGTGGAAACTTGGCTATCCGGTCATCGGGAAGCGGATAATTGTAGTCGCTGATTTTAATATGCTTGGTATCCAATGTATGTTGTAATTAAAAACTGTAAATCAATGCGTGAATGGCAGCATAGACCAGAGTGAACACAAAGACGGAAATCACCAGGTCGATGTCGGAAACGGCATAGCCCGTAGGGGTGTATTTAGAAGAAACGTAGTTGACCTGGGGAGAAAGCATCCGGAACAATCTGTTATAGAAAATGTAAAGGACAAAGCCCATCAACCCACCGAACAACAATCCACAAACAATGTCGGAAGGATAGTGGAAGCCCAAATATAGACGCGTGTAGCAATTGAGAAGCGACCACGACACAAGGGTGATGACGAAAGCACGGTTGCGCACAAGGAGGGAAAGGAACACGGTGATGGAAAAAGTGTTGGCGGCATGTGCGGAAAAGAAACTGTAATCTTTTTGGCTGATGGAGACTACCGTATCGACCAAACCTTTAACGAAAGGATCGTTGCACGGTCGCGGACGCGCCACAAGCGGCTTTACCAGCAGATTGGTGACACCGGCTGTAACGGCCACGCACAAGAGGGCACATCCGATGGTGAGCATGATTTGGGGCATCGTGTCGTGATTCTTGATGACAATATACGCCAAAGAAACGTAGAGAGGAATCCACGCGAGGCCTGATGTCAAAACGGTTATCATCCCGTCGAGGAACAACGAGTCGCTCCCGTTGAACAGGAACAGCAGCCACTGGTCTAATTCTTTAAGCAAGTGCATTAAATTTTCTCTATCTGGGATGCCAATATCCAACCTTCGCGCCCGTCGGCAAGGCGCACTCCCTTCCACTCGTGCATGGTGTCATCGATAATGTCCACACGGGTTCCTTCGTGCACCATACTCTGGTCGGCAGCACCAGCCGATGGTGTTTTTTTCATCGAAGCCGAAGGCGAAACTACAATGGCACCATTGCGATTGTCCAACCTGGCTTTTTGCTGGAAGCCGAAAACATTGCTGGCAAGGAACAAAACGAGGAAGGAAAGTCCACCGAAGAAACCCGTCTTGCGCAAGGGAACAGATGTGGAAAACACATAGACAAGGGCAAGAACGAGTGCCATAATGATGCTGATGACGGCAAGATAGGCCCAGCCGTCGGCTGTCAGCATATTGACCAGCGAACGATACCACGCAAAGAAAAACATCTCGCCTTCGGGCGTTATCTTGTCGATGGTTTTTGAACGTGCCATTTGGAGATTGAAACGAATGTTGGCATTGGCAGGATTCAGCAACAAGGCGCGCTCGTAATTCAGAACAGCTCTTGTGATGTTGTCCGTGCGATAATAGGCATTGCCGAGATTGTAGTACAACACGGCACTCTCGCCACTCTTCAGCAGTTCTTCATAATCCTTGATGGCCTGTTGATAGTTGCCTTTGGCATATTCTGCATCCGCATTGGCCTTGGTGATGGCCAAGCCTGCTGTTGGAGCAAACACCCCAAAAGCCACAAGGAAGGCGAAGACATAGGCTCCCGCCCCCTTTTTACCTTTTCTTTGTGCATCTTTCATCACATTCTCTATCTTTTCTATCGCCGTCAGGGCTGAATCGTATGTCTTGTTCATATTTCCGGCAGGATCGCCCGGTGCGTATCTTTCAAACTCGCATTCGTCAAGTGCGCCGATAAAAGTATGGATGGTATTGTCGTCCACCTGTTGGGCTGCAAGATTTTCCGCAATGTTGGCGTGCGAAAGGCTGGCCACCGGAATATTCAACTTATCTCCCACATAGCCCCACAAGGCACGCAACACTTCGTCATAGAACGCACCTTGCTTGTTTTGCTGCATCAAACTCTTGGCATTACGCAAACGTTTGGTTGCCACTTTATTGGCTTTCTTTCCTCTCATTTTCACAATATCGGCATTTTCGATGGCACGGTGACGGAAAACGATCATCAACGACACGAACAGGACGAAAAGGGAAACAAGCAGCGTCCAATAAAGAACGCTTCCCAAAAAGAGTTGCTTTGGGTCATGTCTTTCCATTTCACCGGTATGAATGGGACGGATGTCCTGCTTTTCTTCCGTGAAATTTTCCGAGGTGCCTGTTCCGTCTCCCTGAGCCACATTCAAGTCGAACGCCTGTGTCTTGATGGTCTTGTAGGCATTGGCACCAGTGTCGTAATAAGTGAACTCAACAGGAGGCAAAGTGTATTTTCCCTGGTTGCGGGGAACTACGAGAAAATCGTAGATCATGTTTCCTTCCACACCATTGGCTGTCAACCTGGTCTTGTCCGTTATCTTGGCATCATATTTGTCGAAATCTTTCGGCAGATTGAGCGTAGGCTGCTTGATCAGTTTCAAGTTGCCATTGCCGCCCACCACCACCCGGATGGAAATAGGGTCGTTCGCCTTGACATCGGTTTTGTTCAATTGTGCCGTGATGTTGAATTTGCCCACACCCCCAGAAAAACCAGCCGGTTTCTTGGGCAACGGATCTACTTGGATGGTAAGGCCGGGGGCTTTGATGCTGCGCCTCACCTCTATGTATCCGCTGCCACCGTTGAAAAAGGCCTCGAAAGGATCGATATCCCTGTTTTGTTGAACAACAGTGCCGTTGAACGTGATACTTGGAATTTCCAGTTTTCCTGTCATTTGAGGATACATCACGTATTGGCTCCACGTCACACAACGGTAGTTTCTCCCATTGACATTTTCAATATGGAAAGACTTTTGCTGCGGGAGTTTCACTTCTTGCGAATGAAAACCTGTCAGATCAGGCATTTTTCCTTCCAACTGGGTCAAATCTACCAATGTATATACTTTATAGGTAAGCAAGACAGGTTCCTGCTCGTGCACCCTCCGCTTGTTGGCACTCACCTTGATAAAGAGGTCGTTGCCGCTGATGGCACTGCCGGCCGCCCGCATCTGGGGCTGGTCGGCTGCATTGTTGTGCATTTGTGGAGCACCGCCATTGTTGGCAGCATGTCCGGAAACGTTCACCTTTACCGCCTTTGAAGATATTTTCTTTCCGTTCACGATAACATGGGCTACAGGAATGGTATAAGTTCCATTTCTGTTCGCACAGACAATAAAGGTAAAGGTGGTGGAAGAGGAACTGCTCGTGTGCCCGTTCACCATTTGATAACTGGACTGCTCCGCCCTGTAAGGCCCAGTGATAATCTCCAGCGCATCAGGAAAATTGCCTATACGGAAATCCGAAACATTTTGTGTGTTAACCGTGTACGACAATCTGAAGTTCTCGCCGTTTTTCACACTTGACGGAGCGTTCACCGTGAGCGATTGTGCGTTAGCGGCGAATGCCAACATGAATAGTTGAAAAATCAAGAAATATCTCTTCATACGCATATTACCAGTTCTTTTGCAAGTTACGCTTTCTTGGCTGCTGCATCGCCTTCTTCATTCGCTGCTGCGTAGCCTTTTCATTTTGAATGGCCGCATTGAGCAATTGTTCTACATTGTCCTTGCTCATCTGTCCTTCTTGCTGCTTTTGTTTGTCGGGACTGTTCTTGTCTTGCTTCTGATTTTGCTTGTCCTGACTTTCATTGTCGTTCTTATTCTCTTTCTTTTGTTGCTGCTTGTTGTCGTTTTTTTGAGGATTGTTCTTTTGCAATTGCTTGCAAAGGGCTAAGTTGTAACGCGTCTCGTTGTCCTTCGGATTACATCTCAGCGACTGCTCATAAGCCTTGATGGCATCACCATACATCTTATGATTTTGAAAAATCACTCCAGCATTATGGAACACTTTGGCTTTGCGCATCTTGTTTGGTTCCAGTCTTGCCGCATTCTGGTATTGCACGACAGCAGCCGAATCTTTTTGCTGCATCATCAAAGCGCACCCCAAGTTGTAAACGGCCTGCGAATTGTCTGCATTCTTGGCGATGGCCTTGCGATAGAGCACTTCGGCCTTCGCAAATTGCTTCTGGCGGTAAAGACGGTTTCCCTCACGTATGTACTGCCGGTCGGTTTGTGCGGATGCCACTGAACACACAGCAAAAAGTATCAGCAATATATAATGTCTCATTTCTTTCGGAATAATTTTAGTCGCGTCAAGAGCGGATTCTTTCTATCCAACACACATACCTCTATGATGAGCAAAAGCAAAGCAATCAGCCCGAATGCCTGGAACTGCTCGTCGTACTCGCTGTAAATGATGCTCGACAGTTCCCCCTTCTGCAGTTTAATCAGTTCGCTGTTCAATTTGTTCTGGGCCGCATTGGTGTTGTCCACGTGGATATAAGCCCCTCCACCGGCTTCGGCAATTTGCCTGCACATGACCTCGTTAAGGGAGGTCAACACCTCCGTGCCCGAATTGTCACGCATATAGCCTCCGTCCGCATCGGGAATAGGCGAACCTTTGGGCGAGCCTACACCCAAGACAAACACGCGCACTCCATTCTTCTTGGCTTGCCGTGCCATTTCTACGGCTCCCCCTTCATGATCCTCGCCGTCGGTT
>JALFBL010000105.1 GCA_022773395.1 Prevotella sp. | reverse complement strand
TATCCTGAAAACAATCTTTTTACCTTAAAAAAAACTAATACCTATTGAGATATGAAGCGATAAGCTGTGAAGCTTGTCGCTTTGTCTATTATATAAGCCGCAGGGCAGGTTCTTTTCCATGTCGTTGAGATAAACACCATCGCCGTCATTGGCGACACCCACACCCTCGAAAAGAGCCGGCACTTGTGTACGAATGGCCATACAGAAACGTATGAAAGGAAAATAATAAAAGTTAAAAGCACCTTTGTTCCAAATAAAATATTGTATCTTTGTTTTCTCATTACAGCGTCATGACATGAAAATATTAAGGATACTTCTGATAACGACCCTATTGTTTACCGTATCTACCACTGTAGATGCGCAAAAGAAAGGAAAGGGGAAAGGTAAGGCAGCCATCAAGCAAAAAGTGGAAAAAATGGTGGTCACAGAAAAAGATTTGATGTTTGAAAACATGCTCGAGTCCATGCAGCGGGTATTTATCATAGACAGCGTGGTGGTGGACAAGGGCCGGTTTCTCGACCACATTCCTCTTCCTGCCGAATGTGGAAAACTGATTTATGACAACGAGCAAAACGGGATTGTTTACGTCAATGGATTTGGCAACAAATCTTACTATTCTGTTGCCGACAGCATAGGAAACGCTGCCATTTACACTGCCGACAAATTGGACGGACAGTGGACGACAGGACAGACAGCCACAGGCATCGATGCAGGAAACGCCCCCAACTATCCATTCATGATGGCTGACGGAGTTACTTTCTACTTCGCCCAAAAGGGTGAAGACAGTTTGGGGGGATATGACATTTTCGTGACAAGATACGATGGAGAAACCGGAGAGTTCTTGAAACCCAACAATATCGGTCTGCCGTTCAACTCGAAGGCCAACGATTACATGTATGTGGAAGACGAACTGGACTCTTTGGGATGGTTTGCCACCGACAGAAACCAGCCCGAAGGAAAGGTGTGCGTATATACTTTCGTGCCATCCAGAAACAGAATGAACATCGATACGGAAAAAATGGGCGATGAAGAAATTCGCAATTGGGCAAACATCGCAAGCATAAGTGCCACATGGCCCAATAAAAAAGCACGCGGAGAAGCCTTGAAAAGACTGGCCAAGATGAAGGAACGCACAAACAGGAAACAAACGCCAGCCCAAACAGGATTTGTCATAAACGATGCAACAGTCTATCGCTCGTCTGCCGAGTTCAAATCGGCGGCGGCACGCAATCTGTTCGAGCAGTGGATACTGGCAAAAGACATAAGTGAGAAAGAAGAAGCGCGCCTGGAAAATATGAGGGACGAATATTCAAAGGCAAATCCATCCAAGAGAAAAGCCATGGCGGCCACTATTTTGGAAAAGGAAAAGAGTCTGGAAAAAATGAATGTGCAAATCAAGGCGGATGAGAAAAAAATCAGAAACTTGGAAAACGAATCGTTAATTAAATAAGTCTATTTTTATGGGCAAATATTTTGCAGAATCAGAATTGATTATCAATGACGATGGAAGCATTTTCCATCTACACTTAAAACCGGAACAACTGGCAGACTTGGTCATTCTCGTGGGCGACCCGGGAAGGGTAAGTACGGTTGCATCGCATTTCGACACAAGGGAATGCGAAGTGGAAAGCCGCGAGTTTCGCACAGTGACCGGAACCTACAAGGGTAAAAGAATCACCGTGGTGAGCACAGGAATTGGCTGCGACAACATCGACATCGTTGTGAACGAATTGGATGCCCTGGCAAACATTGACTTCAACACACGTACCGAAAAGTCTCCACTGCGGTCGCTCACCCTTGTGCGCATCGGCACTTGCGGCGGACTGCAGGAATATACCCCGGTGGGAACGTATATTGCCAGCGAAAAGAGTATCGGATTCGATGGGCTGCTCAATTTCTATGCCGGCCGCAATGAGGCCTGCGATCTCAAGTTTGAGGAGGCCTTCAAAAAGCACATGGAGTGGAATCCACAAAAGGGTGCACCATACGTGATTGATGCCGACAAGGAAACACTCCACCGCATTGCATCTGACGACATGGTGCGTGGAGTAACTATTGCCTGTGGTGGATTCTTCGGCCCGCAAGGACGCGAACTCCGCATACCCTTGGCAGACCCAAACCAAAACGAGAAGATTGAAAATTTCGAGTATGAGGGGTATCACATCACCAACTTTGAGATGGAATCGTCGGCACTGGCCGGACTGGCAAAACTCATGGGGCACAAGGCATTGACCTGCTGCATGGTAATTGCCAACCGTCGTGCGAAAGAGGCCAACACCGGCTACAAGAACTCTATCGACGAACTGGTAAAACTCGTTCTTGACCGCATCTGACAAACCATTCTCCCTGCTCTTCCGCCACAGACGGGCAGGGCATTTTTTTCATAACATAATGCCGCCACATTGGCAACGCTTTCTCTGCAATGACTTCTAACAACGACACGATAGTTGCCCTGGCCACTCCGGCCGGAGGTGCCATAGGCGTACTCCGGCTCAGCGGCTCCGAAGCAATAAACCTCATATCCCGGTTATTCAGACCCGCCAAAGCAAAGACCGACATTCTTAACGCTCAACCTAATACGCTGCACTACGGCACGCTTCATGCACTTGATGCTACCGATATCGATGATGTGGTGGTGAGTGTCTATCGTGCTCCGCACAGCTATACCGGTGAAGATTGCGTAGAGGTGAGTTGCCACGGGTCGGCCTACGTACTTCAACAGGCTCTTCATGCCTGTATAGACGCCGGAGCACGGCAGGCACGACCTGGAGAATACACCCAGCGAGCCTATCTCAATGGGAAGATAGACCTGTCGCAGGCAGAAGCAGTGGCCGATTTGATAGCCGCCACAAACAAGGCTACCCATCAGATGGCACTGAGACAGCTCAAAGGCCACTTCAGCAATGAACTGAGCCTGCTGCGCGAACAATTACTGAAACTCACTTCGCTATTGGAGCTTGAACTCGACTTCAGCGACCATGAAGATCTTGAGTTTGCCGACAGAAAGGAACTGAACCTGCTCACAATGACCATCGACAACCGCATCGTGGAGCTTGCCCACTCATTTGAAACCGGCAACGCCCTAAAACAGGGCATTCCCGTGGCCATCATCGGCAAGACCAATGTGGGCAAAAGCACGCTGCTCAACCAACTCCTGCATGAGGAGAAAGCCATCGTGAGTGATATCGACGGCACGACACGCGACGTGATAGAAGACATTGTCACCATTCAGGGTGTACCCTTCCGCTTCATCGACACGGCCGGTCTGCGCCATACAGCAGACAAGGTGGAACAGATAGGCATTTCTCGCGCCTATCAGAAAATGGAGGAGGCCGCCATCGTGCTCTGGCTTCTTGATGCCATGCCCACAGACGAAGAAACATCCAATCTCGTGAACCGCATTGAGAACAAAAAAGTAATTATCGTACACAACAAAGCCGATATCAACGGCCCCGCCTCTCCCCTACGCCTTGCCAATCTCAACCCATTTGCGGAATTGTCCATCAGTGCCAAACAAGGCACTGGTATAGACCAATTACAAGCCGTCATCCATGCCGCCGCTGCCATTCCCGAACTGAACGAAAACTCAGTGATGGTAACCAGTACCCGCCATTACGAAGCTCTGACCAGGGCACATGAAAATCTCTTGCGTGTCCTTGCCGGCTTCTCGGCCCATCTCTCCGGTGACCTTCTCTCCGAAGACCTCCGCACCTGTCTCGACGATCTTGCTGACATCACCGGCGGTTCCATCACACCACAGGAAACCTTAAATAATATATTTAAGCATTTCTGTATTGGGAAATGACCCCTTATAAACAACTCTAAGCAACTTGGAGTAATTTGAACTAAGTCCCTCTAAATGAGGGACTTTTTGTATTTTAACACTTCAAGTTGCATATTTGTTAGTTACAGTATTTCCAGTTATTTCCTGACTTCGTCAATGCGCCACCCAAATTAAGATTTGTTGCCAGATATGTCGAAAAGTGGTTTCACTGCGAGGTGCTTCTCCGTCAAGAAGAGTGTCTTAGTGAAGTAAGTCCCGTTTTTAGGCATCCTTACCCT
>JALFBL010000080.1 GCA_022773395.1 Prevotella sp. | reverse complement strand
GCATGCGTCCTGCCACGGGGTGTATGGCAAACCTCACCCTTGCGCCGTTGTTCTCCAGTTTGTCGGCCAGCTGCTTCACCAGGTGCTGCGCCTGCGCCAGTGCCATTCCGTAGCCCGGCACGATGATCACGTCCTTTGCTGTTGCCAGCACCGAAGCCGCCGTCTTCTTCTCGGCAGCAGTGACTTGTGGCTCTGTCTCGGAAGGTGCAGCTTGCGCCGCCGCCTTCACGTCGGCCGCCGCCTTTGTCGCAGGGCCGGCAGGCTGTGCCTTCTTTCCACCTCCCAGCAGAATGCTCAGCAGGCTGCGGTTCATGGCCCGGCACATGATCTGTGTGAGCAGCAGTCCGGAAGCCCCTACGATACCACCCACAGCCACCAGGAAAATGTCGCTGATGGCCATACCGGCAATCGAACCGGCCACACCCGACAGCGAGTTGAGCAGCGAAATGGTGATGGGCATGTCGGCTCCTCCCACGCGGATGGAGAAATAGAGGCCGAAGAGCGAGGCCGCCGCGAAACTTCCTGCCATGCAGAGCGGCATCATTTCCTTGTCGAATGTTCCCATGAGGACAAATGCCACAGTGGCCATGATCAGCAGCAGCGTGATGGCCGAATGTCCCGGCCATACCATAGGCTTCTGCGGCAGCACGCGGTGCAGCTTTCCGGCTGCCACCAGACTTCCCACGAGCGTGATCATGCCCACGGCAATGGCGAGGAGCGACGTAAAGTTGACAAATCCCGTATAGCCTTTTTCCGCGATGGCGGCGAGTTGTTCGGGCGTGAATCCAATGCCGGCAGCCGACATCAGTCCCACCAATGCCGAAGCACCGCCTCCCAGACCGTTGAACAAAGCCACGATTTGCGGCATTTGGATCATCTGTGCCTTGGCCGCCATCATGCTGCCTATGAGTGCACCGATGATGATGGCGGGGAAAATGGTCCATGCGCTGACCACCCCGCTAAAGTATAGCGTGGCAACGATACCCAACAGCATGGCCGAAGCCGAGAGCAGGTTTCCGTTGACGGCGGTTTTCACCTTGCTCATCATGGAAATACCCGCCAGCACCAGAACCGAGAGGATGGCGCTGATAATGATTTGAATGGTTGCCATAACTATCTTTTGTCTTTTTTCTTGTTAAACATTCGCAGCATGCGGTGAGTCACACCGAAGCCGCCGAACACATTGATGGCTGCCAGAATGATGGCCAGACAGCCTGCCGATTGGGCTGTCCATCCCGTTCCGCTGCCTTCCTGCATGGACAGGAACGCCAGTCCTGTGGCCGTGATGGCCCCAACGATGGTCACGCCCGACAGGGCGTTCATGCCCGACATCAGCGGTGTGTGCAGCAGGCTGGGAACGTTCTTGATGATGAAGTAGCCGGCAATGGTACAAACCAGAAACACGACTACCAAAATGATTGGATGAATCATAACGTCAGATAAAAATGAAAAAAGGGATGGTACACAAGTTGTTGAAAAACTCGTATGCCATCCCTGTTGTTGTTAAACGAAAACGAATGTATTACAATCCCATTGCTTCGCGGGCACCGGCATGCACCAATTCACCGTCGATGCAGACGAGACTCTTGGCAATGACCTCGTCGGTACGGTCGAGAACAGCCTTTCCGTCCTTAACGATGTATTTCACGAGGTTGTACATGTTGTTGGAGAACATCCATGTGGAACTTGTGGGCAGCAGTCCCGGAATGTTCTTCACGCCCATCAGCGTAACGCCGTGTTTCTCGATGGTGCCGCCGGCAGGTGTCAGTTCGCAGTTACCGCCCTGGTCGATCGAGATGTCCACGATCACCGATCCGCGTTTCATGCCCTTCACCATGTCTTCGGTGATGATGACGGGCGCCACCTTTCCGGGGATGAGTGCCGAGCAGAACACGATGTCCATCTGCTGGATGGTTTCTGTCAACGCTTCGCGCTCGCGCTTCAGAACATCTTCAGAAAGGCGGTTGGCATATCCGCCTTCGGCAATGGCCAGTTCTGCTGGAACCGTTGTCTTTACCACCTTCGCGCCAAGGCTTCCTGCCTGTTCGGCAGCTGCCGGGCGAATGTCGGCTGCGTAGGTAACAGCTCCCAGGCGTTTGGCTGTGGCCAGTGCCTGCAGGCCTGCAACACCCACACCGATCACCATCACCTTGGCCGGTTCAATCTTGCCCACGGCAGTGAACATCTGGGGAATGAACGTGGTCAGCGTGTCGGCAGCCATCAGAATGCCTTTATATCCTGCGCACGTGCTCATGGAAGTAAGCGCGTCAAGATTCTGTGCACGCGAAATGCGTGGAATGCCGTCCAGCGTGATGGCCGTAACGCCCTTCTTGGAAAGGTTCTTCACCATTTCGTGGTTCACGGGAGATGCGGGGTGGATGAAGGTGATGAGATATTGCCCCTTGTGCATCATATCCACTTCGTGCTTGCCCAACTTTTCATTGAACAAGGGTTCCTTCACCTTGAGAATCATCTCGGCTTTGTCATAGATTTCCTGCGGGTTTTCCACGATGGTAGCCCCGGCCTTTGCGTAGTCCTCATCGTGATAGAGGGCGCCGTTGCCGGCAGATTTTTCAACCAAGACGGAAAAACCGTCTTTTACAAACTTACCCACTGTTTCGGGAGTACATGCCACACGATTTTCATCGTGCATGATTTCTTTTGGAATACCAATAATCATTGTTCTGTAATATTTTTATTTAAGGTTTGAAATAGATTGTCTTTCAACTTTTATCGTGTGTATTATTATCCGGCCTGCCGCCGAAAACCGCTTTGCAACGGCTGCTGTGCAGCCCTTTGTAAATCAAAGGCAAATGTAGTGCTTTTTTCAGCGCCCCACAATGATTTTGTGCCTAAATCATATCTAATTAACGATATTTAATACGCTGCCAAAATTCGCCGGATTCTATGTGGATGGAAAATCCGAAAAAATGTACCGGTGTGTTAAAGCCTGCCCCTTTGTTTCCTCTGGAGTTTTCCTCGAAATAGAAGGGCAGGGGGATCGTCCGTTGCCGCCCCATTGGTCATACGTCGTTGCGCCGTCCATCATCGCTTGTACTCCGAAGCGCCATCTCCCGTGTTAAAATATCGGGATCGAAATGTTAAAAAGTGCCCTTCTGCCCGTTGTTTTTGCATATAAAGGTTTGGAAATGTCGAAAACAATGTATAGATTTGTCCTCAAGACAACAAAGAGAAAAATATGAAGATAGGAATATTTTGTTCGGCCAACAACAGCATTGACCCTGTTTATTTTGAAAAGACAGCCGAATTGGGACGCTGGATGGTAAAAAACGGCCATTCCATCGTGTATGGCGGATGCGACACGGGATTGATGGAATGTGTGGCCAAGGCCGTTTGCGAGGCCGGCGGACAGACCGTCGGTGTGATTCCGTCCATCGTGGAAAAGGGAGGGCACGCCTCCGATCATGCCCTGGTGAAAGTGATGTGCGACAACCTGAGCGACCGCAAGGCATTGCTCTTGGCACACAGCGATGTGCTGGTGGCACTGCCGGGCGGTGTGGGAACGCTCGATGAGGTGTTCACCGTGGCCGCCGCTGCCACCATAGGTTATCACCACAAGCGCACCATTCTGTACAACATCAACGGATTCTGGAACAGCCTTGTGGCCCTGCTCAACGACTTGCAGGCCAAAGGAATGATCCGGGGCGACTGGCGCCGGTTTGTTGCCGTGGCAGAAAGTCTCGATGAAATCGGCAGTTTCTTGTAAACGCTTTCCTTATGCCCTGTCGGCTTTCAGCCTGTCGGCCATGGCCTTTCCCAGAGCGCAGCATTGCTCGCTGATGCCGGGCGTCAGTGCCTGCTTCATGTCTATCGGTGGGCCCACCGCCTCGAAGTGCAGGCGTGTGTCGTTCCATTCCTGGATCTTGGCCACCGCCTTGCTGGCCCATCCGTGGTTGCCGAACCATCCGAAGTATCTGCCCTTGATGTCCTTGTTGGACAGTTCGCTGAGCAGCACCTCCATTTCGTGATACAGTCCGGTGTTGTAGGTAGGGGCACCCACTATCAGTGCCTTGTAGCGGAACACATCGCGGATGATGTACGAGTGGTGTGTCTTCGACACGTTGTACATCACAATGTTCCTGATGCCTGCCTGACTGGCGGCGCGCGCAATGAGTTCTGCCATCCGTTCGGTGTTTCCGTACATGGTGCCGTAGCAAATCACGATGCCCTCTTCTGCTTCGTAGCGGCTCATTTGGTCGTAAAGGCCAATGACGCGCTCTGTCTGCTCTTTCCACACCGGGCCGTGGGTGGAGCAGATGTAGTCGATTTCCACCCCTGCCAGCTTTTTCAGCGCCGACTGTACAGGCGTTCCGTATTTCCCGACGATGTTGGAATAGTAGCGTACCATCTCCAGCCAGAACGTGTCGCAGTTGATGTCGCGGTCAATCAGTCCGCCGTTCAGGGCGCCGAAGCACCCGAATGCATCGCCCGAGAACAATGTCTTGCTTTCGGCACAGTAGGTCATCATTGTCTCAGGCCAATGCACCATCGGTGTCATGTGGAATTGCAGCGTGTGGTGTCCCAAGTCGATGGAATCGCCGTTTTTCACCTCGATTTCACCTCCGCTGATGCCGTAGAACCCCTTGAGCATGTGGAAACTTTTGCAGTTGCCGATGATCTGCACGTTGGGATAGAACTTGCGCATCAGTGCCAGCGATCCGCTGTGGTCTGGCTCCATGTGGTTGATCACGATGTAGTCGATTGGCCGGTCGCCTATCACCTCACGAATATTCTCTATGTATTGTGTAAAAAAATCCACCTCCACGGTATCAATGAGGCACACCTTGTCGTCGTTGATGAGGTACGAGTTGTACGACACGCCGTTGGGCAGTGGCCACAATCCCTCGAAAAGATTCTTGTTCCGGTCGTTTACACCTACATAATAAACGTTGTTTGTGATTTCAGTCATAAATATATTTAGCAATTTAATTTTTCTTTCCTCATGGCCCGGAACGCTTTGCCTGCGGGGTTGCAGATGCTCTGTTGTCCGTTCCTTCTGGCCTTTTGCTTTGCAAATATCCGCATTTTTTTGCAAAGAACAAACTAAAATACTGTAATTTTGCACTTTGGATATGAAATATAATACATTTACGCTTCCCAACGGATTGCGCATCATTCATCTGTACGCTGCCTCACCGGTGGTGTATTGCGGTTATCAGATTGCCTGCGGCACACGCAACGAAAATCCGGGCGACGAAGGGCTTGCCCACTTTTGCGAGCACACCACGTTCAAGGGAACCCGCCGCAGAAGTGCCATGCAGATTCTCAATCGGTTGGAAAAGGTGGGCGGCGACCTGAACGCTTTCACCAACAAGGAAGATACGGTGTATTATTCGGCCATCCTGAAGGATCATCTGCCGCGCGCCGTCGATTTGCTCACCGACATCGTGTTCCACAGCACCTATCCCCAGCACGAGCTCGACAAGGAGGTGGAAGTGATTTGTGACGAAATAGAAAGTTATCTGGATTCGCCGGCAGAGCAGATTTTCGACGATTTTGAAAACCTGGTGTTCGAGGGCCATCCCTTGGGACACAACATTCTGGGCAAGGCAGGGCGGTTGCGGCAATACACTTCGGCCGATGCCCTGCGCTTTGTCCGCCGGCACTACCGCACCGATAATTCCGTCTTCTTTGCCTATGGCGATGTGGATTTCAAAAAACTGGTGCACCTGTTGAGAACTGCCACGAAAGACCTTGGCGGGGCAGAGGCACAGCCGGCCGCCACGTCCTGCCTCCGGGATGCCCGTTGCGGTATGGACGGCGGTGCCGCACCCGTTCGCCCGTTGGCTCCGCTGCCTGCCTACACCCCTCGCCAAACCATCCTCGACAAGGGAACACACCAGGCGCACGTCATGCTGGGCTGCCGGTCGTACAGCATCCACGACAAGAAGCGGATGCCGCTCTATCTGCTCAACAACCTGTTGGGCGGACCGGGCATGAACGCACGGCTGAACATCGCGTTGCGCGAGCGGCATGCCCTGGTCTATACCGTTGAAAGTTCGATGGTGAGCTATAGCGACACGGGCGTGTGGTGCATATATTTCGGTTGCGATCCCCACGACGTGAGGAAGTGCCTGAAATTGGTGCGCCGCGAACTCGACAAGATGATGAACCGTCCGCTTACCGACAGGCAACTGCACGCCGCCAAGCGGCAAATCAAAGGGCAAATCGGCGTGGCCTGCGACAACAGGGAAAGCTATGCCCTCGATTTCGGCAAGAGTTTCCTGCACTACGGATGGGAGAAAGACATCGCCCGCCTCTACGAACACATCGATGCCATTACTGCTCCGCAAATGCAGGAAGTGGCGCAAGAAATCTTCGCGCCCGAGCGGCTGACCACCCTGATTTTCAAATAAGCAGGCGCACTTTCGCCCCTTCCAGCCATTCCGCAACAGCCATACGGCGGTTGTGTTTCTTTAAAAAGTTTCCATATACGGGTTGAGTAAATCCGCTTTCGCGTGTATTATAAAATGTATGACGGACAGAAAACAACTTGCATGGCTTTTCAAACGCCACTACCGTGAAATGTACCGCTTGGCAAGCATCATGCTCCATGACGAGGCCGAGAGCAAGGATATTGTGCACGATGTCTTTGCCCGCATTCTTGAGAGCGGCAAGGATTTGAAAGCAGATACCGCGGTGGCATATCTGCTGGCAAGCGTGCGGAACAGGTGCCTGAACCGCATCAGGGGCAGGGAGATTCGGGAAAGGGTGGAAAGGCTTTTTCTTATGGATCAGGAACTGGCGCAGTGGCAGGAGCCTCAGAAAATGGAGGAGGAAATAAAGGCACTGGAAACGGAGCTGGAAAGAATGGAACCCCCTAAACGAAAGGAAATTCTGCTGATGCACTTCCGGGACAAACGCACGTTCCGGGAGATTGCCCAACTGCTGGACATGAGCGAGACTGCCGTTTACAAGCATTTGCGCAATGCGATGAAACAGTTACGCGAACAATTAAAAAACAGGTAAAGATGGAAAAGACCGAACTTCTGCTTCGGATGACGGAGCATCCCCAAAAATACAGCCAACGGCAGTGGGAGGAGATTTTGGAAGACGAGGAGTGCAGGCAATTGTATGCGTTGCTTGCCAAAGCGAAAAGCACCGTCGCGGCACATGAAAATGACTCTCGGCTGACGGAAGAAGAGATGGAAAAGGAGTGGAAACGATTGGATGGTGAGTATCCGGTAAAGGCGCGTGCCGTTGCAATCTGGCGGAAAGCGGCTGCCGCATCTGTCGGAGTGCTGCTGGTTTCGGGCATTGCCATTGCCACCATCAGCACGGGCTTTTTCGGCTTCCGTTCCACAAGCGGGCACCCCTCTGTTGCGAACGATGAGAAAGGGGCAAGAACCATTGCCGTTGCCGATACCGCCCGAAGGGATACTGTTGCCGAACCCCAGACGAAACTTTTCGACAACGTGCCTTTGGAAACCATTCTCGCGGAACTTTCAAGCCGCTATCGTATTGATGTGGTGTATCGAAGCGAGGAACTGAAACAGCTTCGCCTGTTCTTTGAGTGGAAGTCATCGTATTCGATTGAAAAGGTGGTGGAGATGCTCAATCATTTCAAGACCTTGCACTTCAGGCTGGAGGGAAACCGGCTGATGGTTGAACCGCAAAGCATTGCCGAGCCATGAGAAAGATCCTGTTTCTTGTCCTTGCCTGTGCTTTCGTTTTCAATGTCGGCGCACAGCGCATCACGCACGATTTTCGCAATGTGTCCATGTCGGATGCCCTGAAATATATCCAGGCGCAGAGCACACATTATAATATAGTGTTCATCTACAACGAACTGGAGGATTTCAAGGTAACTGCTTCTGTCCGGAACAAGCGTGTGGGCGACGCCATCCAGCAATTGATCGGTTTCTATCCCATCCTGATGACCGTTGGAGAGAACAACGACATCTACGTGGAATGTGTTCAGAAGACGGAGCGGAAGTATATCGGGCGTTTGGTGAACCGCAGCAACAGTCCCATAGAGTTTGCCAACGTGGCATTGCTCAACCCCGGGGACAGTTCGTTCGTCACGGGTGGCGTGACCAACAGCGATGGTCTGTTTGTCATTCCGTGCGATGTGCAACCCGTATTGGCGCGGCTGTCTTTCGTGGGCTATCGCACGGCTTACGTGCGCTTGGAGCAAAGCAGGGTGGGGACAATAAGGCTGTATGAAGACACCCAGAGGCTGAAAGAGGTGAAGGTGACGACCCTCCGCCCCACTGTCACCTACAGGGGCGACCGCTATTCCGTTCATATCGGCAACACCCTTCTCGGCGTAGGCAACACGGCGGAATCGCTCCTGACGCAACTTCCCGGTGTGTGGATGAACGGGAGCGACCTGTCCATCAATGGCATTTCCGGCGCACAAGTCATGGTAGATGACCGCAACATCGACCTTTCGGGCAGCGAACTCGTGGCTTATTTAAAAGGCATCCGTTCGGAAACCATCGACAAGATTGAAATCATCCCCAATCCGTCGGCAGAATTTGCGGCGCAGGGCATGGGCGGCGTGTTGCGGATTCTCACCAAAGAGAGGCAGGGCGGCTCTCAGCTGGTGGTTGGCACTTCGGTGGATTTCATCAATTACAAGGCTCTTCGTCCTTATGTGTCCTATGGCTACGGAAAAGGGAAATTCGGCTTTGACTTCTCTGCCAACGGCACTTTCGGCAAGGGTTACTTGCGTATGGATGCATTGACCAAGAACAAGGAGCGGCTCGTAAACTATCAAAATAATGTGATTGACAGGATGGACGACGTGATGGGAACCGTCAACTCGAACATTTATTACGATTTCAACGCAAGGAACAAGCTTGCCTTAAACCTCAACTATTCGCACTGGTACAAAGATGAACATGTGGATGGCTATACTCTGGTGGATGGTGAGGGCGCTCCTGAAACGGTGCGAACGGACAGTAGGCATGAAACCGTCCAAAACCAGAACACGCTAAGCGCATCGCTGAACTTTACGCATAAGTTCGGATGTGACAACCGCAACAAGCTGCTGGTGCTGGCGGACGTGACCAAGAGTTTCTATCCCAACGACGATGAGTTTGAGTACAACAACTACGACCGAAATGGCAATCTCCTTTCTACCGAAAATCTAAGGCATCATCAATCCATTCCCTTTTTCATCCTTTCGGGCGAAACAAGGGCGCAATGGGATTTCCTGAAGCACGGCAGTCTGATGGCCGGCATGAAATGCAGCCGTGCCGTCAAAGAAAACGAATTTATGGAGCAGACGCTTGTAAACGGGGCTTGGAGCGGCAATGTAGGGCATGGCTATTCGTTTAAATATGCCGAAGACCTGCAGGCGGCGTATCTGAAATACGATCTTTCGGGCAAGAAATGGAACCTGACAGCAGGACTTCGGGGAGAGTACAACTATGCCAAAGCCGACGGGTACGACTTTTCCTATCATCATTTCGACCTGTTCCCAAGTCTGTACTACACCTGCCGCATGAGCAAATGGCACACCCTGATATTTTCTATATCCCGCAGAACACAGAGAGTGGGTTTCGGGCGGCTGATGCCATACCGTTATTATCACTCACGCTATATGCTTAAGACGGGAAATCCCGACTTGCGCCCCGATTACAGCAACCATATCAACGTGACTTGCCAATTGGCGCAAAAATACAACCTTACTTTCACGCATGTGTGGAGCAACAATGGTCTGGACAACTATAACAGGACTGAATTTGTGGACGGACAGGCCATGTCTGTGGCCAGTTTTGTAGATGGCGTGAAGAGCCGGCTGACCAATCTCAACCTTTATGCTCCCGTCAGCGTAGCGTCGTGGTGGTTGATTGTGAACCAGGCAAGGGTGAGTTTCGACAAGTACATCACTTCCGAGACTTCCGTCAACAACTTTGACTGGAAAATCTATATGCAGCACACCTTTGTCCTTCCGCAGGACATCCGCATGCAGTTGCTCTATCGCTATATCTCCGAATCCAAGTCGGCATACGGCAAGAGCCGGGATTACCACCAGTTGGACTTTTCGTGCATGAAGACATTCCTGAACGACAAACTCACCTGCAAATTGTCGGTCAACGACTTGATTTGTGGACAGAAGAACTGGAGTTACACTCAGACCAACAATGTTTACCATAAAACTTACAGGTATGACAGACGCGTGCCCTTTTTCTCCTTCTCTATTTACTATACCTTTACAAAAGGAAAACGGAAGCAGCATGACTCCATTGAGCAAAGCAACAGCGACGAGAAGCGGCGCGCCATGTAGCCAAAAAGCCTCCCTTCAATGTCAATATGCCCGACCGCCAGTCCACCAAAGGCCGGTCGGGCATGGTTTGTGCGGATAGGGCATTGTGTTATAAAAACTTATATTTTCTGCTTTTTGTGTTGATTCGTATGGCAGTGGGAACATTCTTTTGTATTTTTGCCCGTCAATGGTACAAATGCTCTTGGAGGCAAGGGCTGTAAGAAATGGACTTCAGAAGAGTGAAAATGAAAAGAATGGTTCTATTATACGGATTCCTTGTGGGCTGTCTTTGCGCTTTTGCCCAGACAGGTCAGCAAGGAACTTTCTCGGCCAACCGCAATGTGATTCCGCAGGGCTACAACTTCTGGTTATACACGCCCGACGAGTATCACGAGTACAAGCATCCGCTGCCTTTGATTATTTTCTTGCACGGAGCCAGTCTGTGCGGAAACAATCTGGATCGCGTGAGGCGTTACGGCGTGCTCGATGCCATCGACAAGGGTAAGGTGATTCCCACGTTTGTTCTTGCGCCGCAAAATCCCGGTGGGGCGTGGAGTCCGCAGAAACTCAACGACTTGCTGGAATGGGTGGAGAAGAATTACGAAATAGACAAAAACCGTATCTATGTCTTGGGCATGAGTCTTGGAGGCTATGGGACACTGGACTTTGTGGGCACTTATCCCGAAAAGGTGGCAGCGGCCATGGCTCTTTGCGGAGGCTGTTCGCTCAAGGATATGGACGGATTGGGCAAGCTGCCCCTTTGGATCATGCACGGCACTGCCGACCGTGCCGTGGGTGTCGGTCAGTCAAAGAGGGTGGTGGACTATCTGCAACAAACCCGGCAGGACAGGATGCTGCGCTTCAAATGGATACAGGGAGGCTCGCACGGTTTGCTGGCACGGCTGTTCTACTTGCAGAAAACCTATGATTGGCTCATTGCCCATTCTTTGGCAGACAATCCCCGTTGTGTGGATGACCATTTCGACATCGACCAAGCGGACATCAACGGAACATACAGAGACCTGAAAACGCTTTCGGGCGAATACGACAAGGATTGATTCTTCCCGTCTTTCTTATTGTCTCCATACTCTCTTTCCCCGCTTAGGGTACAGAGGTTTCGGCGGCCATTCCCACGCCCGTCTCCTCTTCCCGTGCAGGGTATTTCACGGCATGGTCTTGCAGGAAAATGCGGTTGAGCGTATAGGCAAGCGACTGCAGCGTGCGTTCCCTTTTCTTGGATTTCAGTTCACACTCCCATACCACGATGCAGTGCCACCCCATCTTGGCCAGTTGTCGCTGCTCCTCGACATCCCTTTGCCTGTTCCGCTCAATCTTTCTCACCCAGAAGTGGGTGTTGCTTTTAGGCACTGCATAATATTTGCATCCTTCGTGCCCATGCCAGAAACATCCATGCACGAACACGCAAGTGCGGTATTTCCGCAGCACAATGTCGGGATGACCCGGCAGCCGCGGGTTGTTCAGGCGGTAGCGGAATCCGTGCCGCCACAAATATTTGCGCACGATGATTTCCGGCTTCGTGTTCTTCGACCGAATGGAAGCCATGCACTTGTGACGCTGCTGTGGAGACATCTTGTCCATAGGTGTGCCAAAGATAGTAAAAATAAGGGAATATCCGTTTCTTTTGTTGTATAAAGTAAAGGAAAAGGAGAAGAAAAGGCCGATTTCATCGTTTATTTGACTATCTTTGCGGCATCGTTTGAATGATGAATGTCGGATGAATCAGATTTTCCACCCTTTATCTGTGCGGGTTGAACTGCCTGCACAATTCACTTATCCGTTTTGCTATGCTCCACACCCTCTGTGCAGAATGGCGGCAGAAGAGGTGTGCCGGTATCTTGAGGCGAACGGCAGCATGAGAGAAGATGCGGACAAGGGAAAAATGTTTGGCGTGCTGGTGGTGAAGAGGGGAAAGGAACTGGGATTTGTCGCCGCCTACTCTGGATTGCTGGGCGGACGTAATGACTGGGAATGGTTCGTCCCTCCGGTGTTCGACGCACAGCAGCCGGACGGCCATTTCAAACGGACGGAAGCCGAAATATCGGCGTTGAACCATGCCATAGAAGCCATAGAGCAGGGCGAGGAGAGAAGAAAGGCGGGCGAGGAACGCGAGAGGGGAAGAATGGCTGCCGAAAGGATGGTGGAGGAGTACAGGCGAAAGATGCAGGCGGCAAAGGTTGTCAGGGATATGCGCCGTTTGCAGCGCAACATCCCGCCCGAAGAGCATGCGGCACTGACAAAGGAAAGCCAGTTCATGAAGGCGGAACTGCGACGCATCAAGAAACGCTGCGAGGAACTGGAGCATGTGGCGTCAAGCTGCTATGATGACCTGGAACGGCAGGTCGACGGGATGAAAGCAAGGCGGAAACGAATGTCGGACGAACTGCAGCAATGGCTGTTCTCGCAATATTCAATGCTGAATGCAAAGGGCGAAAGAAGGGATTTGCCGCACATTTTCAACGCTTTGCCTCCGGCAGGGAGCGGCGACTGCTGTGCGCCCAAGTTGTTGCAATACGCCTATCGGCAGGGATGGAAACCCGTGTGCATGGCTGAATTTTGGTGGGGTGCATCGCCCAAAGGAGAAATACGGCATCATCGGCACTACTATCCTGCCTGCAGGGGGAAGTGCCTGCCCATTCTCACCTGGATGTTGCAGGGATTGGACGTGGAACCCAACCCGCAGGAACAGAATGTCGGAGAAAGCGTGGAGGTGGTGTATGAAGACGAGTGGCTGGCAGTGGTCAACAAACCGGCAGGGATGCTCAGCGTACCGGGTAAAATCAACCGTCCTTCGGTCTATTCGCTTATGCGCAAGCATTATCCCGATGCCGAAGGGCCGCTCGTCGTGCACCGGTTGGACATGGCGACGTCGGGACTGATGCTGATTGCCAAGGACAAGCGGACCCACGAACAATTGCAGAAAGCCTTTCTGAAACGCGGAGTGAAGAAAATGTATGTGGCATTGCTCGATGCCCGTTCCTCCCACACAATGAAAACGGTTCAAAAAGAAGGAACCATCTGCCTTCCGCTTCGTCCCGACCCGTTGAACCGTCCTCGGCAGGTGGTGGACGAAACGCACGGCAAGGAGGCAATTACCCGTTACGAAATGTTGGAGCGGAGGGAGGAGACCGTCCGCATGGCCTTGTATCCCCAAACGGGGCGCACGCACCAACTGCGCATGCACTGTGCACATCCCCACGGACTGGGAATGCCCATCGTGGGCGATGAACTCTATGGCAGACAGGCGGGCCGGCTGTATCTGCATGCCCAAAGCATTGCCTTTGTGCATCCTATGACCAAAGAGCGCATGCGATTCGATCGGCAGGCCGATTTCTAAGGAACCCTACTTGCTTGTTGAACGCTCAAAAACAGTAAAATCTTTAAATGGAGTTTAAGGATTTTACAGAATTTTTCAATCGTTTCAAGGTCTGGGCCGTTATCTCGTCATATATAATAAGGTGTAGAAGAACAAAAGAGGCTTCAACAATGGAAAATGTCCAATGAATGGACAATATGCTTTTGTTTTTTTTTATTAAAACCTTGTTAATTTCAAAAAAAATACTTATTTTTGCGAAACAGAACATTATGGAAGTTTTATTATCCTAAACCTATTAATCAATTTTAAAAAGAGAGAGACCTATGAAAAAAAGACTAATTCTAACATTTGTCAGTCTGTTCCTTTGTTTAGGAATGGCTTTGGCACAGTCTGAGATTTCTGGTACGATTATCTCACAGGATGACGGGCAACCCGTTATGGGTGCCAGTGTTTGTGTAGTTGATCAAAACATCAGAGCTGTTTCTGACATGAATGGACATTTCGTTTTAAAAGTGAAGCCAGGTGTGATGCTGGAGATTTCTTATTTGGGTATGATTACAAAACGTGTAAAGGCAGCCAATGAGATGCGCATAATTTTGGTTTCGGATGCAACCTCTATCGACGAGGTAGTGGTCACTGCCATGGGTATTACACGTAAGCAAAAGTCAATCGGTTATTCTTCGCAGGAGATCAAGTCGGACAAATTGCAGACAACCCGTGTGAACGATTTGGGTAACGCGCTGGCAGGTAAGATTTCAGGTGCGCGCTTTATCGGTGGATCAAGCGCAACCTTCAATACCGGTACAATCGTTCTCCGCGGTACAACATCTCTGTCACCCAACGGCTCTGAGCCTATCTACGTTGTCGATGGAGTGATCACCAACAAGAACATGATCAATATGGATGATGTTGCTGCTGTCAACGTGCTGAAAGGCCCGGCCGCTACCGCCCTTTACGGCTCACAAGGCGACAATGGCGCTGTCATCATTACTACTAAAAGTGTAGGCGAAGGAAGTCAGCAGATAGATATCAGCCACACCACCATGTTCAATACGGTTTACAACCACTTCAACATGCAGACTGAATACGGAGGTGGTACAGGTCTTGCCATTTATAAGTGGAAAGAAGGCGATCCCGAAGAATGGAAAGCTCTTGACGGCGGACGTTACTACGACTACGGATACGACGAGAGTTGGGGATCCAAGTTCGACGGGCTTCCCTACATTCCTTTCTATGCGTGGGATCCTACAAGCAAAGGCTATCTGCAGCAGATACCCTGGTCATCACCAGGCAAACACAATATGGATGATCTTTATAGAACAGGTTTGGTAAATACTACCAACGTTGCATTTTCACGTGCAGGAAAAGACTACATGTCGCGCATCTCTTTCTCTAACACACAGAACAGGGGCGTCGTTCCCAACAGCGATGCTATCCGTCGTTTCCTGGCAGTAAAGACTCAATTCTCTCCGATGCAAAATCTGGAAGTGAATCTCGACTTTAAATACACTTTCCGCAAGGATCACAATCCTGCTATCGAGGCTTATTCTGAAGATGACGGCGGTATGTTCTCTGGTATCACACAATGGTTCAACACCAACGTTGACGTTAACAGTTTGAGAGATTACAGACGCCCTGACGGTTCTATCCGTACATGGAACATCATCAGCCGCTATAACTTTAATCCAGCCTACCACAACAACACATTTGCCATGTTCAATGAAATGAACCGTTACAGCACTTACCAGTGGAACGTGTTCCGTGCCACTGCCACTTACAAGATTACCAATAACTTGAAGGCAGGTTTCGCGGTTAATGGCAACATCCGTAACTATATCTATGAAGGTAAAATTGGAATGGGACTTATTGGATTGACCCCATCCTACTCACAATCTCAGAACAGAACCAATGACATTACCACTCAAGGTAGCCTCACTTACAACAACAAGTTTCTCAACGACAAGTTGACATTCGATGCTTCTGCATTTGTGGAGAGCAGATACAGCACTTACAAGAATTTGGACGGCTACACACAGGACGGTTTGGCACAGGACGGTTTCTTCAACCTGGGCGCGTCTGCCGGAAAGCCAATGGCAGCTAACTACACGGAGCAGTTCAGGACGCAGAGTTTGTTCGGTAACTTGACTTTGGGTTATGACGATACATATTATTTGGATCTTTCCGGACGTAACGACAGGGATTCGAGACTTCCGAAAGACAAGAACAGCTACTTCTACGGGGGCGCCTCTGTAACTGTTTTGATGAGCAACTTGTTGCCGAAGAACGACATTCTGACCTTCTGGAAACTCCGTGCTTCTGCAGCACAAGTAGGTTCTACGTTGGCCGCTTATCGTGTTTTTGATGTGTACAACAATTTGAAATTCGGCACGACTACCTATTTGTACAACCAGTCTGTTTTGCGCAATACGCAGGTCAAACCTACGATCTCTACTTCTTACGAGGTTGGTACAGAGTTCCGTTTGTTCAAGAATCGTATATGGGGAGATTTCAACTTCTATACACGTGATACAAAAGACCAGATTATCGATATGAACATTGCTCCAGCCAGCGGCTTCAGTGCCAAGACGGTAAATGCAGGCTTGATTCGCAACCAAGGTTTCGAGCTGATGTTGGGCGGCCGTATCATCGATTCTAAGGATTGGACATGGGAACTTACGGGTAATATAGCAAAGAACACCAATAAATTGTTGGAGTTGACAGACGGTGTCGAGCAGTATCGTTTATCTTGGTACGGATTCTCTACCAGACTCTATCAGTATGCAGAAGTAGGCAAGCCTCTCGGTGTCTTAAGAGGTTGCGACTGGGACCGTGACGAGAATGGAAATCTCATTCTCTATAAGGTAGATGACCCTGAAGATGCTGCTAAGTACGGTCAATATTTGCCTGATTTCAACCCAAGCAAGCAAGAGGAATTAGGAAATATACAGCCAGATGCAACGGGCGGTGTTTCTACTTCTTTGCGTTGGAAGGGCTTGACTCTTAGTGCGTCGGTTGACTTCCAGATTGGTGGAAGTATTGGTTCCGTGACCAACATGTTCGGCGAATTTTCCGGTATGACAGAAAGTACTACGGGACTGAACGACCGTGGTGGAGAAATCCGTGGTGATTTGTCTGAAAATGGTGGTGTTCACCTCAAAGGTGTCACTCCTGCAGGAGAAGCAGTTGATACTTATGTTAATGCCAATTACTATTTCGAAAGTCTGAAAGGAAACGTTTGGTCGCAATACGTATTCGATACAAGTTACGTAAAACTGCGCGAACTTTCACTCTCTTATGAATTCCCGAAGTCTTTGTTGGCAAAGACTGGCTTCATCAAGCAGGCTTCTTTGTCATTCGTTGCACAGAATCCTTGGTTGATTTATAGCGCAATGCCTAATGTAGATGTATCTGAAACAGCTGGGGCGGCTTACGGTTTCTTGGAGACCGGTCAGGCCATGAGTACTCGCTCTTTCGGATTTACGGTAAAATTAACATTATAAACAGTTTAATTTGTTACACTTATGAGAATGTCAATTAAAAAAGCACTCCTGCTCATCGCCGTTCCTGCGTTGTCGGTAAGCTGTGGCGATTTTGGAGATATAAACGAAAATCCAAACTTAACGGCCAAACCAGAAACGAAATATTTGTTTCTTGGCGCCGAACAGTATGCAGACTATTTCTGCTGGAACAATAACTACAACCCTTGGACGCAACTTTACCCTCAGTATATTTCTGAGCGTGCCAATGTGCAGTTTACCAAGTTTTCTATCAAGACGAATGCCTGCGGCATCATTTATCGCCACCCCATCCAGAATTTGGACCGCATTATCCAAATGAATACGGACGAGAAGCAGAAGAGCGATGCATCGGTCTTCCTGTTTGGCTCTTCTAACAATCAGATAGCCATGGCGAAAACCCTGAAAGCATTCTTCTATATGCATGTTACCGACGTTTGGGGCATGACTCCTTATTTTGAAGCAGAAAGAGCACAGAATGAAAGTCTCTTCAAACCCAAATATGACACACAGGCAGACATCTACGCTGATTTGGACAAGCAGCTTCAGGAAGCTTATGCACAATTTGACAATGGCTATATAGACGGTGAATACGAAGTGATTTTCGGAGGCGACATGAGCAAATGGAAGAAACTCAATGCGTCAATCCGAATGATGCTGGCGATCAAGTTGGCAGACATTGACCCGAACAATGGAAAGGCACGTTTCGCCAAGGCTTATGCCGATGGCGGAATCGTTGACAATGCAGATAACATGGTTCGCCCATATCTGAACGAGAATGCGTCTGCGAATCCCCTGTATATCAATATTGTCATAGATGGACGTAAAGATTTTGCCCCCTCCAACACCTTGATTGATCAGTTGCTTGCACTCAAGGATCCACGAGTTGCCGCTTATGCTACCAGCAACAGAGAAGGTAAATTTGCGGGGTGGCCATTCGGGCATACGTCAGAAGAGGTAAGAGAGTTGAAACAATTGCCTCTAAGTGAGTTCCCCGAGCGTTATTGGAAACAAAACGCACCTGTCACCGTTATCTCTGCTGCTTATATCCTTTCTTTGCAGGCAGAGGCTGCATTGAGAGGCTGGATCGGCGCAGACTACAAAGCATTGTATGCAGAGGCCATCCAAAAGTCATTTGAAGACAACGGTATCTTTACTGTAGGCTTGTTGGAGAAAGTAGAAAGTGAAACAAGAGCGGTGTTGGAGCCGAATTGCAATGTTGCAACTTATGTGGCACAGCCAGAAGTTGCCCTGACGGGAGACGTGACAACCGATATGGAAAAAATCTTCTTGCAGCGTTGGTTGGGTAACTACATGCAGGATGGCACACAGGCGTGGTGCGACTGGCGCCGTTCCAACATTCCGAATATTAAACCCGGAAAAGTGTCTCCTGGTTTAAAGGTATTGCCAGAGCGTATGATGTATATGCCGGATGACTATGAGGCAAACCGGAAAAATTATGACGAGGCCATCAAGTTGCAGGGCGAAAATGCCATCACCACTCGTGTCTGGTGGGATGTGAAGGCCAACAACTGACGGGAAAGACGGGGAGTCCCCCAAAAAATGAACGTTATATAAAACGTTTGCAGTACATCTCTCTATAATGGGTCCGGTACATGCCGGACTCATTTTTTTGTTTGCCCGGCACCAACTATCGCCCCGGCCATCAGACAGATGCCTGATGGCCGGAGCGATAGTTGGAACGGAGCAGCAGACTTTACTCTTCCCAGATATCTTCAGAGAAATCCTCCGTGAATCCGTAGCCTTTTGCGTCCGGATCTCCGTCTCCCTCACCGATTGGAATCTTCGGACCGTCATCTACTTGCCATGTACTCGGTTCCATGAGGTGGTATTCCATGGAAACTGCCTGTGTCACATTTACCGGTTGAACATATTTCTTCTTCATCTTTCTTTTGCTTTATTTGTTTTTTTCTTCGATTTGTTTTCTCACTGATTCTGTCAATATACGGCCACCTTTTTGCCGTCCACAATATAAATGCCCGCAGGCAGCGCTTTTGTGTCGCGGCCTTTTATCTTTCTGCCGTCTATGCTGTAGATACCCTTGTGCGGCATTTCTTCCGGTGCGTCACTGTCCATCGTGTTGAGGCCGGTCGTGTTGCCGTTTTCCTCGTTGTCGAACACCATTTTCGCACCGCTTCCCAATGGTTCCGTGAACCTCAGCCACCACCGCAGGCCTTTCATCCGGAAACTGTTTTTGTAATGTGCCAGTTGGCCGCCGCCCATTGCATATACAAATTCTGTTGAAGCGGGGGTCACTTTCCCGTCGCCGTCGTCATAGCCGCCTTTCCAATAGTGGACAAGGTGAGCGGCAAAAGTCTTGCCGTTCGGAGCGGAAAAATTCAGCACAGCCTCGGAAATGTCGGTTCTGTTGAAAGAAACCATTGGAACGATGTAGAGCGGACTTTTTGTATTGTAGTTCTTTGACGGATCGCCCGGTCCTGTCAAAGGTTCGGTAAACCCTTCCACCGGCCAACTCATGTATTCTGCAAGTCCTTCATTCTTGGGAAGGATCAGATATACTTCGTTTTTCTCTATGGCGGTATCCTCCCATCCAAGACTGTTCAGGTTGACGGACTCGAAATGGATGTTCATGGCGTTGTCGGTCAGTCCGGCCAGTCTGGCCAGCTTCACTTCGTTTCCGAAAGCGGTGGTCACCTGGTCTTTGTTCAAGGTTACGGGAAGGGTCAGCGCATTCCACTGGTTCAGCACAAAGTTGCGTTCCAAAACCATCGTCTGGAAGGTGGCTGAACCGAAGTGGGTGTAAAAGGCATTGTCCTTGGCATGTTCCGACACCAAGAAGTCGCTGCCCATGTATTTCAACTGGAAATTATCCACGGCTACCCACTCGCCGGAGTTGCCGGTGGAATTGTCCAATGCCACTCCCAGTTCCAGATCGGCACCGGCCGGCAGCCAGACCATCGCCTTGACGGCATAGTTCTCGCGGTTTTGGCTGAACTTGATTCCGGCCTGTGTCAGGTCCTGCGGTTCGTCGCCCGCTTCCGAATTGATGAGTGGAAGTTTCACCTTTTTCCATTCCGAACTGTTGTCGCTCAATCCTGTTGACGGATTCTTTGCATAGAGATAGGCATTCTGTGCGTCTGAGCCGTCGCCCGGCCGGTAAAATCCCTGGCAAGTCACCATGTACCAGCCTCCTCTTGCCACATTCTTAACCCTTTGCCCGATGCTGCCGGTGCCTCCTTTGATCTCTGCATTGTTGAACTGTCCATAGACAAGGTCGTAGTACGTGATCTTGCCATCGGCAATGGTGGTGTAAAGATGATCAATGGTCGGATTCGTTCCCACCGTATAATTCTTGGACGTTGTGCCTGCACCATACTTGGCGTTGCCAATGTTCACGGTTCCCGTGCCGTTCGTCTTTGTCCATTTGCCTTCATTTCCGTTGTTGCGGGCAAAGTGCTGGTCGTAGATGTAGAATGTGGCATCCGCCACGTCCTTGTAGGAAGAGGGAGTGACGCCGAACCGGTTGATCAGGTCTTCCTTGGAAACGAACTTCCAGCGTCCATACTTATCAGAGGGCTTCCCTTGCTGCATGCTCAGCACATTGGCCCGCACTCCGGTCGCACCGGGATTCTTGACCACATACAGTGGATAAGAGTAGTTGTACTTACGGTCTGTACGTATGTAATATTCCTTTTTTGCAGCATCCGCCTCCTCAAACCACCAGCCGGAATTCGATACAACATTGGCCTTGGCCTCTTCGCCCTGTTCCTGCCGGTCAATAATGATGCCGTCCTCATCCTGTCCCACACCTTCTGAAATATACGAGATGTGATTGTGTGCGGTTACCGTTTTGTCCGGACTGATCAAAAGGCGTGCTTTTATGGAGGAACCGCTATAGGTCATGTATTCCAAATAAACAGGTATCCCTACCTCTGCCAATACCGCCTCAACGCCCCAGTGTCCTGCCTGGCTCAGGAAGCAATAGGGGTTGCCGGATTCATACGCCCCTACGTTGACCAAGTAGAGCGTGTTCTTGTTTGTAATGGTTTGCACGCTGCCATTTGTGTAAACATAATATACACCATCGTTGTTGTTCCAGATTTTGTGTCCCGGAAAATTGTAGAGGCCGGTCTGTGCCTGCACCACACTTGACAATGCCGCCATCAGTATTGTCAGCCCTAAAAAGATTTTTTTCATACTGTCTTGTTTGCTAAACAGGATTTTAAGAACATTCTTATTGCTGCATGATGACAGCAATAGGATAAATGTTAAATAAAAGAACTAATACGGATAATTGTTAAATAAATAAATGTAATTGTTGATAAATGAATTGTAGTTTCCGAATGAAATTCGTCTCAGCACCGGTACAAAAGTAGTACTTATAATTTACATCGGTGCAATTTTTGTAAAAGATATAAATTTTGTTAACAAGAAATGGGGGGGGGGTAACATTTGTTAACAAAAATGCTGAACAAATGAAGTTATTTTAACTATTTGGTGTTCCTTATAGTCGGGGTGCAATGTTTCATTGCACCGCCTGTCGGGGCAGAGACTTCTGCCCCGTGTTCTAATACAAATAAAACATGCGTTCCATCATCTGCCATTTCTCGTCGGATGTGGCTTGGGCAGCACACTGCTGGAACATGGCTACATACTGTTCCCATTCTGCCTGGCGGGGAAGAGTGGCAAGAAGCCGCATCGCTTCGTCCCACCGGAAATCGAGCGGGGTATCGACAATCATCACAAGGCGGTTGCCCAGAATGTATATTTCCATTTCAAGGATGCCCACCGACAGGATGCCCTCCTTGATTTCTTGCCAGAAATGTTGCCGGTCGTGTGCCTCCCGGTATTTGCCGATCAGTTCCGGGTTGTTTTGCAAATCCATGGTTTGCACATAACGTTTCACGGGCTGTCCGTAGTTTTTTGTCTGATAACCGTTCATGGGGTATGGGGTATTTCATGGCCGGATGTTTCCTGTCCGGCGGAGAGTTCTTCTGTCTTTTGCACAATGTCCTTGACGACAAGTCCTGCCAGAGTAAAGCCGTAGATGCCCGTCATGTGAAGCAGGCTGCCGTTGGCACGGGGGTTGCTGGAACGGTGTTCACCTTCCGGCACGGGAATATGGACGACTGTTTCCGTGAAATCCGCAGCTCCCTTGTTCTTCAGCAGTTGCTCGCTGAAAACGCAGAGGAACTTCTTGGAGGGGCGCGTTTTCTGTTTCTTGAAACGCTGGCGGAGGGCCTTGGCCAAGGGGCATCCCTTCACTTTCCAGAACTCAGCCACCCGGATTGTCGTGGGGTCGAGTTTCAAAGCCGCCCCCATCGACGAGAACAGCACGGCATCGGTGCGTGTCGCCATCTGTATGAGCAGCATCTTGTCTTTCAACGAGTCGATGGCATCCACAATGTAGTCGTACTCCTCCAGATGGAATCCTTCGGACGTAGCCTCGTTGAACACCTCGTGCCGGCTGTCGATCTGCGCCTCCGGATTCACGAGCAGCAGATGTTCCTTCAGGGCATCTACCTTGATCTGCCCGACAGTTTGCGTGGTCGCCATCAGTTGGCGGTTGATGTTCGACGGGCAAACGCGGTCGCTGTCAACAATCGTGAGACGGCGGATGCCCGACCGCACCAATCCTTCGGCACACCATGAACCTACGCCGCCCACGCCAAACAGAATCACCCTGGCGTTGGCCATGCGCTCCATCACCCTACTGCCCAACAGCAGTTGTGCGCGCTGAAATATTTCTTTTTCCATACTGTTCATCCATTATTATGTACATGCTGTCCGTCTATATCCATAAGGTGTCCTCCTGTCAGGCTTGCCTGTTCCGCGGGGGGGGCGTTTAAAGATGCCGGCCGTATTTTACGCGGATTTCTTCCAGGATGTCCACCAGTTCGTCCGCTTTTTCCGCCCGCAACATGGCAATGCGTGTCTGCCGGAAGTCGGGAATTCCCTTGAAAATAGGACTGGCTGCCAGATGTCTCCGCGTATGCAGCACCCCCCGATATTCGTTTCGTTCCGTTCCGCCACCCTTCATCTCGCTGATGCGTTCGATGTTGATGCGCAACTGCTCTTCCAGGATGTCAATTTTTTCAGAGAAAGTGAGACCGCTGCCGGGGATTGCCGTTTCGGGCGCATCCAAGTAGTCGCGTATCTCCTTGAATATCCACGGGCGGCCAAAGGTGGCCCTTCCCACCATGACGGCATCCACCCCATAGCGTTCAAAAGCCTCTTTCGCCTTTTCCGCCGATGTGATGTCCCCGTTGCCGATGATGGGGATGTGTATGCGCGGATTGCGTTTCACTTCTCCGATGAGCGTCCAGTCGGCCTCCCCCGTGTACATCTGCGCCCGGGTTCTGCCGTGGATGGTGAGTGCCTGTATGCCGCAGTCCTGCAACTGCTCGGCCAGTTCCGTGATGATCAGTTGGTCGCTGTTCCATCCCAAGCGGGTCTTCACCGTAACGGGCGTGTTCACAGCCTTCACCACTTCGCGGGTGATGTTTAGCAGCAAAGGAATGTTCTGCAGCATGCCCGCCCCGGCACCCTTGCCTGCCACCTTTTTGACGGGACAGCCGAAATTGAGGTCAATCACATCCGGATGTGCCTGCTCTTCCACCCTTTTGGCCGCTTCCACCATCTGTGGAACATCGCGTCCGTATATCTGGATGCCCACCGGCCGTTCCCCGTCGGCAATGGCCAGTTTGCTCACGGTGCTCTTGATGGAGCGCACCAATGCTTCCGCGCTCACAAATTCGGAGTAGCCCATTGAGGCTCCGAACCGTTTGCACAACAGGCGAAAGCCAATGTCCGTGACATCCTCCATCGGGGCGAGAAACACGGGCCGGTCGCCCAACTGTATATTTCCTATTTGCATCTTTCCTTTTCCATTTAGCCCAACAAATGATATACGCCCCCTGCCAGCGGTTTCACCACACCTTTCATTTCCAGTTCGAAAAGCAAGGCCGCGAGCTGTCCGATGGGCAGGTTGGACAAGACGGCAAGTCGGTTGATCTGCACGTCGTTCTGCCTGCCCAAGGCAGCCACTACCGCCTGTTCCTCTGCCGACAATTGCGGAAAGAGCTGTCGTTCAATGCCCTCCCGTCCTGCCTTGAGCCTTGCGGCATCCTCTTCCCATCCCATAGCCTTGACAAAATCGTGGGCAGAGGTAATCAGGGCAGCCCCGTTGTCACGAATCAGCCGGTTGCAGCCTTCCGAATAGGGATCGCCTATGCGCCCGGGAAAAGCGAACACGTCGCGGTGGTAGTCGCGGGCCAGCCTGGCCGTGATCAATCCCCCGCCATGGGCCGCCGATTCCACCAGCAGACAGGCATCGCTCATGCCCGCCACAATGCGGTTGCGCCTCACGAAATTCAACTTGTCGGCATTGGTCTGTGTAAAAAATTCGGTGAGCAGCCCTCCCCTGTCCAGCATCTGCTGTGCCGTGGGTTTGTGGCGGGGCGGATAGAGACAGTCCAGTCCGTGGGCCAGTACCGCCACCGTTTCGTAGCTGTTGTCCAGCGCGCTGCGGTGGGCATTGATGTCCACGCCGTAGGCCATTCCGCTCACAATGAGCACCTGCGGGCAAAGCTGTTTCAGGTCGTTGACAAACCGTCTTGTCACATCCTGTCCATAGGCAGTGATATGGCGTGTGCCCACAATGCTGACGATGCGCCGCTGGTTCAGGTCGGCATTGCCCTTGTAGAACAGCATCAGCGGTGCGTCGTCACATTCCCGCAGTCGTGCCGGGTATCGGGCATCGTTCATGGCGATGGCCTGTATGCCGTTTGCCTCGTCATATTCCAGTTCGTTTTCCGCACGCTTCAGCGCCTCGTCGATATGTGCCAGGCCCTCCATCAGCCGTGGCGAAGCGTCGGGAAGCAGCTCCTTGAGCCGATGGCGGTTCTCTACCACTGCCGTGGCACTGCCCATTTCCCGATAGAGATAGAGCAGCCCGGCCAGATGAAAATGATTCATCCGCGTGAGGGCAGCCGTGTAAAGCGTTTCCCGGTCCGTCATTTTTTCAGGTACTTTTCAAAAGCCTTGTCGTATTCGTCGCTGTTTCCCAGCCTTCCGTTGACAATGCACACCAGTTCAATCACCCCCTTGAAGCACAGTTTCTCGTCGGATGCCCGATAGATGTTCTGCATGAACACGTATTTGATGCCTTCTTTTTTCATGGCAAGGCGCGAAATCAGTTCATCGTCACAGCGCAGCGGGGTTTTGTACTGCAGGTTCATGCGGGCCACAACGGCATCCACTCCCTTGCGGTGCATTTCGGCAAAACTCAGTCCACAGTCTTTCAAAAACAGATGGCGTGTGTGTTCGGCATAATGCAGGTAGTTGGCGTTGTTTACAATTCCCTCGATGTCGCACTCGTAGTCGCGTACCAGCATTCTCGTTTCAAATATAAATTCCATTGACATTATTCGTTTTGTTACTTTTTTACGACAAAAGTACAAATATTTTTCAAAATCATGCCATAAAAATGAAAATTATGTATTATCTTTGCATCCGACCGGAAGGTTGACGAAGATTTATCTTATCTGTATATTTTTTTTTATTATTTATTTTTTTTATCATTATCAATCAAAACCATATCATGAGTCAACGTAGTTATGTATTGCTCATATTGCTGTTAACCGCAATATGGGTATCGGCAGAGCCGATCAGTCAGTCGGAAGCAAGAAAAAAAGCGCAGGCGTTCCTGGAGCAAAGAGGGTGCCGCGCCATGGCGGAGCCCATGCGTGCACCGCTCAGAACCGCCCCCGAAGGAAACCGTCCGCAACCGTTCTACATCTTTAATGCGGCTCAGGGCAAAGGGTTCGTCATCGTGGCCGGCGACGACCGCGCCGAAGAAATCCTGGGCTATGCCGACCATGGGCAGTACGACCCCGACAACGTGCCCGACAATGCAAGGGCATGGCTGCAAAGTTATGCGGACCAAATAGCGTCGCTGCAGAACATTCCGGCCACCCGTGCGGTGAAATCGAAGGTGCGGAAGCATCCTGCCGTTCCCTATCTGATGAAGACCCGTTGGGACCAGGGGCAGCCCTCGGCCAAAGGGTACATCTACAACCGCACGTGTCCCACCATCAAAAGGAACGGGATAGACTGCCATGCCATTACGGGTTGTGTGGCGACAGCCATGGCGCAGGTGATGTACTACCACCGGTGGCCTACAGAAACCGCCGAAGCCATTCCCGAGCACACCACCCAGACATTCAAGGCCGAAGAACTGCCCACCACCACTTTCGACTGGGACCACATGAGAGACATTTATACGGAAAAAAACACGGAGGAGGAAATGAATGCCGTGTCGCATCTGATGAGATATTGCGGACAGTCGGTAAAAATGAGTTACGGCCTGAACGGCTCAGGCGCCTATTCCTGGAGAATTGCCGATGCCATGAAGACTTATTTCAACTATGATGCGGGAACGCGGTTCGTGACCCGCGAGAGATTTTCCGTTGAAGAGTGGGACGAGCTGATCTACAACGAAATTGCCAATCACCGCCCTGTATTGTACGATGGCGTTTCGGGATGGGGCGGCGAATATGCCGGCCACGAATTTGTTTGCGACGGCTACGACGGCAACGGACTCTTCCACATCAACTGGGGCTGGAGCGGCTACATGAACGGTTATTTCAAGCTGTCGGCCTTGGATTTGGAACCCGACCAAACCTATTCCATCCAGCAGAATGCAGTTATCGGCATTCAGAAGCCTGTCAGTGAAGCACCCAAGGACACCCGTCACATGGAATCGTCCAAGTTCACTGCCAGCCAGAGCAGAATCACCGCCAATTTCTACAACTGGACGTCCGGAAGTGGAGAATTTGATTTCGGCTACGCCTATATGAACGAGGACGGCTCGATTGGCAACATCGTCAAATCGAAAAGGCAGGTATATGCTCCGGACAAAGGAACGACCTTTTTCTCGTTAGACTTGACATCGCTCTCGCTGGCCAATGGCACTTACAGAATACTGCCCGTAAGCAAACTGTCGTCGGACGATGTCTGGCACAGAACGCTGCGCTCGGCCTATGCCGAAATTGTGGTGGAAGGCGAGAAATTCAACATCACGATGCACCCTGTCCAGAAAATCAGCGTGGCCTCGACAGCGTTCCCTGGCAGCAAAACGGCAACGGCTGCCCAGCGCATGGACGTAAGCATCGTGAACGAAGGCGACGAATACAGTGGTCACCTCTTCTTGTTCGCCAGCATGGACAACAACATGAGCCGACAACCCTCTTTCGTCACGGGAATAGAAATTGAAAAGGGCGCCACCGACCTTATTCCGCTCTATTTCGTGCCCGATGCCGAAGGCACCTGCACCTTGTGGATCGCCACCGATGAGTACGGTTTCAACGTTATCGGCATGGCAAGCGTGGAAATCCAGAAAGCGCCAACAAGCAAGGCATTGGTCAAAATCACCCAATGCACCATCGAAGCGGGAGCAACGTCGAAGATTACCGTCAACGTCCAGAACAACGGCTCTGAGAGTTATCTCCGCCCCATTGTGGGAACACTCTACAAGGGAATGGGCTCGGGCGACTATCTCTACGAAACGACTAAAAAAGTGGAGCAAGTGCTTGCCCCCAAAGCCACACTGCCCTACGAGTTTGAATTCACCCATCTGGAAGAAGGCGACTATGTAGTGGCATTCGACTATTACAGCCATTTCTCCAA
Source organism: Prevotella sp. (assembly GCA_022773395.1). Taxonomy (GTDB): domain Bacteria; phylum Bacteroidota; class Bacteroidia; order Bacteroidales; family Bacteroidaceae; genus Prevotella. Next base: position 24,734 of record JALFBL010000080.1, on the reverse strand, counting down.
CGACCGCCGTACTTCGCTTACCTACCAGCACAAGCAGTACATCCCGTTCAAGGTGAACGCATCGACAGGCATCCAGGATGCAGCTTCTTCTGCCTCTGCCGGCGATGCACCTTATTATAACCTGAACGGCATGAAAGTGGAAAAGCCGTTGAAGAAAGGCATCTACATTCGCAACGGAAAGAAAATCGTTGTGGAATGACAAGGGAAACAGGCGGTTGAATGTGCAGGCACATCAACCGCCTGTTCCGCTTTTTTGCAGATACGCATAGCCAATGCGGCAGTGCAGGCAGTTCTTGCGGTCGCAATACTCCTTTTTGAGCTGGACCAGTGCCTGGCTGTCGCCTGCATTTTCCACGTCCAGGCCGCATTGTTTCCACATCCTTACTATGTAGTTGTTCTCGGCGCGCACCTGGCGCAGCAGGTCGAAGGCCCGCTCGCACCATTCTTCTTTTGCCTTGTGTCGGCCATAGGCAAAGAGCATGGGAACGGCGGTGTTGATGACAAGCAAATCCAAAGAGGCCGGCGAAAGGTTTTTCTCGGTCTTGCAGCTGGTGCTTCCAAAGGTGTAGTGGGTTTCCCAATAGGGTGTGACGCCTGTGGCGAGTGCCTCTCTCAGCTGCTCTGCGGTGTCGCATTCCAGCAATTGGCTCAGCCCCGCCTTCCGTCTGTAGTAGAGCGATGCCAATTGTGCGATGCGGATATGGGGAAAATTCTGCGGACGGAGGCGCAGAAACTTCCAGACGGTGGCATCGATGGGTTGGAGCGAGAATTTGTGGGCGAGATAGTGATACTCGTTCTTCAGCTTTTCAAAATATCCCTCCTGCTGTGCCTCCTTCCTGTATCGCTCGGGAATCGTGGCGGAATCAAGCAGTCCGGCCTGTCCCATGAAGATGGCCTCTATCTGGAAGAGGTTGTCGCGATGGTGGTCAACGGCGAGCAGGGGCACGTTCTGTGCCCATGTTTCAAAGGCATCGCCGTTCACGCCGAAGCCATAGTTGCGGGCAAGCGTCACAAAACAAGCCGCTTCCCACGAACCGTTGCACTGTTCCAGTCGCCGGCAGATGGCAGAGGTTTTCTGTTCCAGCCGTTCCGTCTGCAATGCACTCATCCACGAATGCACCATCAGGCGGCTGAGCGATGGAATGACAGGATGGCAAGGCGGATATTTGTCAATGGCGAGCAGCTGCCCGTAGTTGGCTTTCACCTCTTCGGGAATTTTCAGTATCAGTTGTGCAGGAGCGTCGCCCCTTGATGTCTGCACGTCCGTGTCGGCCTCTTCCACCACGTGGAGCACCACGTTGTTGTAGGCTGCGTCATGGTGATGGCCGTGCCGGAACCAATTCGACGACCGGGTATGGATTTCCACATTCCCCACCCACACCACCCCTTCGATTTTCAGTTTGGCGTTGAAAAAGTCGGGACCGGCGTCTGGGTTGGGCAGCCCGGGGTCTATCACTTCCACCTCCCGTCCGTCGGTAGTCGTTAAAGGTTTTAGCGGGAACATTTTGTGTTTCCAACAGTAGTGCAGCAATTGCTCCATAGTATAAAAGATGATTAAGTGGGGCAAAACTATAAAAAATCATTCATGGTTGCAAATTGCAGGCTCGAAAAATGAAAAAACAGGATGGTTTTTCATTGTTTTTCCATAGGAATGTCAAGATTTTCATAAAGGCCGGGTGAGTTCACGGTTACCCAACAAAGGTTAATTGCGTTAAAAATTCAGTCGGATTTTCCGCAGGATTCACCCGCAAAATAGAAAAGTGACGGATCATCCGTTGGAAACGGGGCAAAAAGTGTGGAGCGATTTTTTTCGGGCGTTTCAGTAATTTATGCCTACTTACATCGCATTTTGGCATATTTTACCGGGTAAGTAAGGCTTACTTACATGGTAATTTGGCATAAATTACAAGGTAAGTAGGCATAAATTACCGGACAGGATTTGTCAATATTTTTCAACTCGCTGTATGCCAGTCGTTTGCCAAACGCCCGTAGAATCGCGTATTTGGGCGCGCGGGAAACTTTTTTCAGAAAACAGCCGTTTTTCGTGTTAAAGGATTTCGGGCATCTGTTAATATTTGTAACAGGAAGGCTGCTGTCTCAGTTTCTTGAAAAAGTCCTGCATCAACTGCTTGCACTCTTTTTCAAGAACACCGCTCACAATGTTTGTTCTGGGATGCATGGCGTTGGGGGCGAACTTGCAGAATCCCCTCTTTTCGTCGTGGCAGCCATACACCACCCGCTTGACCTGCGCCCATCCTATGGCTCCTGCACACATGACGCACGGCTCCACGGTGACGTACAGCGTGCAGTCCTGAAGATATTTTCCGCCCAAGGCATTGGCGGCGGAAGTGATGGCTTGCATCTCGGCATGGGCAGTAACGTCTGTCAGCGTTTCCGTCAGGTTGTGGGCACGGGCCACAATCTTGTCTTTGCAAACAACGACCGCCCCTATCGGTACCTCTCCGCGCTCCTGTGCCAACAGTGCCTCGTCCAGTGCCCGCCGCATGTAAAGTTCGTCTTTCTTCAGCTGTTCTTCCTGACTGCCTGCGGTCTTGACCGCCTTTTCTTCACACGCCTGTTTCATGCCTTTGGATATGTTTGCCACGGTGCAACAAATATGGCCGGACTCATTTGGCCTGCTCCAGATATTTGGTCAGTCCATGCCGGATGCTTCTCAGTGCAAACAGTTCCGTGTGAATGTCTTCCGGTTTCACCCATTGGCAGGAAGACACGTCGTCGGCAGCTTTCAGCCGGCTGATGTCTTTCACCTTGCACTCATAGAAGAAATCGAGCGTGGGCACCCGCAGTCCCGAATACAGGTAAATGTTGGGCAATGAAAAGAGATAGGTTGCCTCTGTGATTTCCAGGTGGGTTTCTTCCTTGATTTCGCGGACAACCGTTTCTTCGGATGTCTCGCCAATGTCGGAAAACCCTCCGGGCAGATCCAGCATGCCCTTCCCCGGGTCGCAATTGCGTTCAGTCACCAACAGTTCCCCTTTGTCGTTGCGGATGAACGCGGCAACGGCTGCTGCCGCATTTTGGAACATTTCAAACCCGCAGTTCCTGCATTTCTTGCTTTTGGGCGTCTCGTTTTCAAAATGCTTGCTGCCGCACGATGGGCAAAATGTCAGTTTGTCGAGTGGATGTATCATGATTCTGTCTTTGTTTCAATAGAGTTGCCATGCGCCATGGGGCAGGCAACCGCTTTTTCTCGATGGACTTTTTCTAAAAAACTGTGCAAACTTACATAAAATTCCTGAATTACACGCCAGTTTAACAGAGAAAAGACATTTTCCTTTACCGGAAAGACAGCCATAAAATCGGAAAGAAGTTCTCTTTGGGGCCAATTGTTGGGGGAAAGGCTGTACTTGTGCCGCACAAAATGCCGATATGTATAATAATTCCGTGAATGCTGCGTTACTATCCTAACAATGAAATGTTTTAATGCAAACTTATCATAACAAGTAATATCTCTTATCATTTTTTTAAAACAAGAAACGTATGAGAAAAAGATTTCTACCTTTTTGTGTGTCATGTCTGATGGCAACAATGGCGGTGGGCAGCCTGACTTTTGTCCCACAAACTGCGATGGCGCAGGAAAACACGGCACCTTCGATGGAAGTTACGACAGAAGGTGTCGCAAAAATCCAGGGAGTGACCAACACGGCTTATGAAATGGGGAAGGTGCTCGTCAAGACTGCCCACACCAAGAATGCCGTGACCATAGAAATGACGGGAAAGGAAAAAGGACAGTTCGCCGTGAATGTGACAAGCATAGAACCGGGAACCGGCGAGACGGAAATTGTCATTACCTACAAGCCCACGACAGTGGGGCAGCACAAGGCCAATCTGATGATCGACTGCATTGATGTGCCGGAACAATCCACGATGATTCGGCTGGAGGGTATTGCCTATGACGCTGCCAATCCACCGACAGTGGCACTCGAGCCGGGGGCGCTTCAACCTTTCAGTTGCCAGGCGACAAAGACGGCTGAGCAGACTTTCAAACTGACACCCGCAAACATGGCGGAAAACATCAGTGTGACCATGGCGCAGAAAAACGCCTTCCGGCTCAACACAGCAAGTGTCTATTACAAATTTCCTGCCGACATCAAAGTGACTTTCGCACCGCTCAAGGAAGGAGAGTTCAAAGATACAATCGTGATCTCTTCTTATGGGCTGGAAACCCAGAGAATCCCTGTAAGCGGAACTGCCACTGCCAACACGGCGGAGGAAGAAAAAGAGGGAGTGGATTTGGCGCTGAGCGAAAAGGACCCGCTGTTACTGATGTACGAAACATTCGACGGAGTCAAGCACAACAAACCGTTAGACATTCCCGGTTGGACCAACGTGGCCGTGACGGGAACCAGAGCGTGGTGGGGATACAAGTTTCCTGATTATGACGAACTGCCCAACGAAATGGTGGCAAAGGTGACACCGTTTGACACCAAGATTGAAACTGGCGACGAGAAACCGTGTGAAATGCTGTTGGTGAGCCCGCCGCTCGACTTCAAGAATGCTGCATCCAAAATGCTCACGCTGCGCGTGCGGGGGGACTATTTGCAGGACAACCAGACGGATGAGTTCAAGATCTACTATCTCGATTTAAAGGACGGAAAACTGTTCAAGAGCGAAATACAAGGTTTCAATCTCCCCGACACAAAGGACGAGGCGGGCACCTGGAACGAGTACCACCTGAATCTGGAAGGGCAGAAACTCAACGACGTGTTCTTCATCGGCTTTGGATTCAAGAGCATGCGCGGCGTTGCCAATTCTGCTACTTATTATATAGATGATGTGTCGTATGGACGAACCGATCTCCCCACGCTTACCTTGTCGCCCGTAGAAATGGCCATGGAGGCCGAGGTGGGCAAGGAAAAGGTGAGCAACGAAATCACGCTCAAGGGCAACCGTCTGACAGAAAACGTGAAACTGACAGTGGGCGGCCCCAATGCCGGCAAATTCAAACTCTCCACCAACATGCTCCCGAAAGAGGGGGGAACGTTCCGCGTATCGTTCAAATCGGACAAGGTGGGCGTTCACGAAGCCTATGTGAAAGTGGCATCGCGCGGTGCGGCCGACCAATATATCGCGCTTTCCGCCAACAACAAGAATGCCACCGGACTGGACACTGTCAGCGATGACGCAGACTTGGGCGCCGTGGCCACGGTGTACGACCTGTCGGGAAAGAAAGTGCTCACGGCCCGTCAGGCTTCGCTTGCCGATATCAAAGCGCAGTTGAAAAAGGGAACTTATGTGGTGAAGGCAGCAGGTGCCGCCTGCAAATTCACTGTGAAATAATCGTGTGAAGCAGATCAAGGGCACACGGCCTTTGGTTCAGCGTCCATATCAGGGCGCAAGCATCCGGCACCGAAGAACAATCCCGTCCTTCGGTGCCGTTTTTATTGTTTTTCGTTTCTTTCATTGAAATGAAAGGTTTGCTTTTGCCATCTCACCAAAGGAGCCTGCCATGTCAATACAGAAAGCCGTTCATCCCTCCGCCATGCGGTTCTTCACGAATTGCGTGAAGGTTTCCCTGTAGGCGTCGGTCACGTGGATAATTTCCTCTCCGATGTAGATGCAGTTGTTGCGGTCAATGCTTCTTATTTTTTTGAGTGCCACAATGAACGAACGGTGCACGCGGAGGAAAGAGGCCGGGGGCAGCATGTCCTCGACGGCCCTCATCGTGAGGTGGGTGACGAGGGGACGCCTCTCGTTTTCGAGATAGAACATCACATAGTCTTTCATGCCGCTGATGTAAAGAATGTCGTTAAGATGAATGTGGCGCAGTGCTCCGTCCACGCGCAGGAAAATGCTTTCCCTCTTGTCGGCCGCCGTTGCCATGGTGGCAGAACTCTGGAGAACGGCTGCCTGCTCTTGCATGTCAAACCATTGCTGCGCCTTTTCGCAGGCTGCCACGAATTTGTTGTAGCGGATGGGTTTCAGCAGAAAGTCGAGCGCATTCACCTCATAACTGTCAAAGGCATACTCCTTAAAGGCGGTGGTGAAGATGATGCGGGTGCGGCCCGACAGCATCCGCGAGAGTTCCATGCCGTTGAGGTCGGGCATCTGAATGTCAAGAAACACAATGTCGATGGGCTTTTCGCGCAGGGTCTCCAAAGCCCGCACGCTGTCGGTGAACGCGCCTTCAAGGGTAAGGAATCCTGTCCGTCCCACATAGTTTTCCAGCAGTTTGATGGCCAGCGGCTCATCGTCAACAATCATGCACTTCAGGTTTCTCATTGTTCTGTCCCTTCCTTTGTCTTTTTCTCCATTCTTATTCTTATCGTCACATGATATTCGTCCCTGATCAGTTTGTATTCAAACCGGTAGCGGCCCGGATACAGCAGTTCCAGCCTGCGTCTGAGATTGTCCATGCCTATGCCCGACCCGCTGCGGTTGTGGTCGTCCTTGGGATAGTTGCTGTTGTAGCAGACAAACACCAGTTCGTCCCCCTCCATCTTCAGCATCACCTTGACAAACGAGGGCCGGTTCGAGCTTACCCCGTGCTTAAAGGCGTTTTCTATGGGCGAAATGAACAGCAAGGGGGCGATGTCGATGGATTGCTCCACATGAAACTCCGTGGTGACGGTCGTCATTTCGTTGCACCGCAGTTTCATCAGGTTCACATAGTTTTCCATAAACTCCATTTCTCCGGCAATGGGCACAAACTCCTTGTTGGTTTCGTACATCGCATAGCGCAGCAAGTCGCTCAACCGGGCAATGTTGTCCTGGGCGGCATCGGCGTCGATTTGTGTCAGCCCCGAAATGTTGTTCAGTGTGTTGAACAGAAAGTGCGGGTTCAGCTGGTTCTTGAGCCATGCCAGTTCCGCCTCCGTGTTCTTGCGCATCTGCTCCTGCATTTTCAGTTCCATGTCGCTCCAGCGGATAAAGTGGCGGATGCCCAAGGCGCAGCCAGCAGCCAGCACGTTCAGCACGAATATCACAATGATATAGGTGTAATAGCCGGCACGGGCATATAAGGGCAGGTCTGTAGGATGGAACATCAGCAGTCCCACATTCACGGCCGTCATCAGCACAAAGTTCACCGCATAGAACAGCCACCGCCTTCTGCCATAGAAAAAACAAGGCACCAGCAGGTAGAAGTTCACGAAATAGGTGATGAGAAAAGGAGCCATCCATGTCAACGACATTTTCATTGTCACGGACAGCGCCTGTATTTCAAAGTTCGAGAAATAATTGATGGCCACGGGAATCAGCAGGATAAGCAGTGCAATGCCTGTCTGCGCCCCCACGCTCGCCAATACCATTCTCCTGCGGCGATTCTCCCACATACATTCTTATTTCTGCATGTTCATGCCGTTGATGCTCTCGTTGTCCGACTTTTTCTCCATGAAGTCGCTCTGCACCTTGGTCTGGTGCTGCTTGATGGGCTGTTTGGCATTGCCGAATTTATAGCTGACGTTCAGCATCACCCCTTTCATGGGCACTTTCACCAGTTGTCGGTTGGTGAAATCGGCACCGCGGCTGAAGGTCTCCATTTCCAGGTTTCCGCCTTTCGACAATCCGGCAAAGGCATTCACGCTGAGGGTGAGCTTGTCTTTCAGCAGCGATTTGGAAATGTTGGCCGTCAGTATGTTGTGTCCGGCATTGCTGCCCTGCAAGGTGTAGGTCTTGCTCGAGGCAATGAAGTAGGCGCCAAGGTTCAAGGCCCATGGCAACGTCTGTTGCAGGCCCACCATCACGTTGCCCTGCCAGCCGTGGTTGGCCATGTCCAACTGTTTGCTGCGGAGGTCGTTGTAGCTCACGCCACCGTTCATGAACAGGCGCGTTGTCTTGGCCAGCAGCCAGTTGGCATAGACGTTCAGTCCCGTCTGCCGCTTTTGGGCAATGTTGCCGAAAGTGGTGTGCAGCAGTCCCTTGTCAAAAAAACTGTATTGTTCAATTCCGTCGTCGCTGAAACTCTGTCGCACGTTCACGTTGAGCATCAGTTTCGGGCTGTACGTGTTATACACCAGTCCTATGTTGTGGGTTTCCTCCACGTCCAGATTGGTGTTTCCGTAGGTCAGGTCTGTGGCGTTGCTGCGGTTCACATAGGGATTGAGATAACTGATGCCCGGTCGGCTGATGCGGAGATTGTAGGTAAGCCCCACGTTCTTGGTAGGTGCAATGCTGTAGGACAGACTGGCGGAGGGCACCCAGTTGGCATAGTCCTTCTCGAAATCCTTTCCGTTGCCCGAACGGTATTCCACGTTTTGCCAAGTATATTCGTAGCGCATGCCGCCCTTGGCGCTCCACTTGCCTGCCTGCGCCGCATATTCGGCATAACCGGCAGCGATGTTGTTCTTGTGGGCATAGTCCATGCCCATGTCGGCGGCCGGGACATTGCCCAGATTGAGGTCGGCATTCGACTTGTCGTTTCGGGAGGTGAGTTTCGCGCCTGTGCTCAGGGTCTGTCCTTTGCCCACAGGCACGGTGAGGTCGGCCTGCACAATGTGCTCGGTCGTTTTTTCCCTGTTCACCGAAAAATGGTCGGTCAGGTTCATCCAGGGTTGCGGGCTGTCCTGCTCAAAATCCTGTTCCAGTTCGTTGGTGGCAGGCGCATAGGTGAGCAGATAGGCCAGTGTCAGCGAACTGCTGCGCGCCTTGTTCAGGAACCGCTGATAGTCAATGCTGCCCGTGAACGAGGTCTTCGACACCTCGTTGCGCATATTGCTGCCGTATGAAAAACCCTGTTTCAGGGCACCGCCCGTCATGGCGGTTTCCATTCGGCTTGTGTTCTTCATCGTGAAATCGGTGACCGACAAAGCCGCATTGAGCGAACTGGCCTCGTCCAAGTCATAGCCCAAAGCCAGTTTCCCCATTCTGAAGGGCACCCGGTTCTTCATGTTCGACACCATGTTCACGCCCGAGGCCGTCCCCGCTCCGTCCTGTTCGCGGTTCACGGTTGTTTCGATTGTACCGGGATAGCTGTAGTAATACATTCCGTTGCCGCTGAACGAGAGTTTGCCTTTCTGTCCGTTCACAAACACGCTTCCTCCGCTGCTGTTCGTTCCTGCCGTCAGTTGCACGCTTCCGTTGTAGCCGTCCATGTTCCGGGCTGCGCCCTCCTGCTTGTTCATCACAATGTTCAGGATGCCCGTTGCCCCCTCGGCATCGTATTTCGCGCCGGGATTGGTCATCACCTCTATGCTCTTCACCACCGATGCCGGCATGCTTTTGAGCACCACCGAGGGGTTGCTGCTCAGCATCACGTTGGGCTTCCCATCTACGTACACCTTGAAGTTGCCGCTTCCGTTCACCGTGATGTTGTCCTGCCCGTCCACCGTCACCATGGGCACCTTGCGCAGCATGTCCAGCACGGTGCTTGCCTTCGAGTCGGCATCTTCCGCCACCTGATAGGTCATCTTGTCCACCTCCATCTTCACCAGCGGCTTCTGCGCCACCACTTCCACGCCTGTTATCTGGGTGGGATTGTCGGAAATGAGCAGCCGGCCCATATCCACTTCCGCCTTGCCGCCCAAAGTCAGTGCCTTTCGCAAATCCTGCTTTCCCACGCTGCTGAATATGGCATAAAACTGTCCGCTTCCCTTCACTTCGCGCTTGAATGTTCCGTCTTTTTCGGTGAGAAACATGGCAACGGGCTTTTGCATGTCGCCTTGCCTGAAAATGCGGACCGACGCGTAAGGCTCGCCCTCGTTCAGTACGGAATCCACAAGAACACCCTTCACCACCGTTTGCTGGGCATGGGCCGTGATGGCCATCATGGCCAGTGCCAACCCTAAAATTCTAATTGTCTTCATTCTCTGTCTTATTTTTGCTCTATTCCTGTTTTCTGCTGCGAAGATACAATTTAATCAGCATCCCGCCATCACATTTTCGATGAAATGCCGTTCAGCCTTCGATGAAAAGGCTGACTGCCGGCCAACAGCAGCCAAAAATGCCATATCCGGCTCGCCCACGAACCGCGATATGGCATTGGCCGTTTTTCGTGCTGACGGATTTCGGGAAGTTGTTGGAAAACGCTTTGCTTTTGCCTTTGCCTCAAAAATGCCGCATTGCGCAAAAGCCTGCACGTCGGCTTATGGAAACTACTTGACCCCCCATCTGCGCAAAACGGCCCTCGCCACAAACCAGGCGTGCAGGCAGAGGGTGGATGCCAAGCCGTAGTGCCGGGCCATGACACGGAAGCGCTCTTGCAGCGACGCGCGATGGTGGAGCGTGGTTTGCCCCTCCTTCAGATAGTTCACCAGGGTGGCATGGGTGTTGACCATGGGCAGCCCTCTTTTTTCAGCCTCTTTCATCACCCTGATGCACCAGTCCACATCTGCCGAATAGCGGTATTGCATGTCATAATGAATGGTGCGGGCCATATCGGTTCGTGCGTAAAAGGCCTGGTGGCACACGCACATGCCCATACGGAAGGATCGCCATGTGAGCTGTTCCGGTGGTGTGGGCCTGCGCCGATGCAGGAACTTTCCTTCGTTGTCCACAATGTCGGTGTCGCCGTATATCACGGCAGGCAAAGGTTGGGCTTGCGCCTGCTGTGCCACCTGGTGCAAGGTGTCGGCATGCGGAAACACATCGCCCGCATTGAGAAACACCACATAGTGGCCGGTGGCCATGTCCAGTCCCTTGTTCATGGCATCGTAGAGGCCGCGGTCTGGCTCCGACACGATTCTTACCGCATGGCCGTTGTGCCGCAAGTCGGAGCGTTTCTTGTAACTGGCGGCCACGGCCAGCGTTCCGTCCTTCGAGTTTCCATCCACTATGAGATGCTCCACCTCTCTGTAGGTCTGGGCAAGCACACTCTCCACCGTTCTTTCCAGAACGTGTTCTGCCTGATAGGTGATGGTGACAACCGTGAATTGGATCATAGCCGGAAATGGATGTATGCCGCAGCATGGTTGTACACTTCGATATATTTCATGGCTACGGTTTGTTGCGAATAGGCTGCTGCCACCTTGCTTACGGCGTTGGCGCTCAGCGTGGCGTAGGGGGCTTCGTGGAGCACCCATCGCAGGCCTTCGGCCAGATCGGCCGCATCTTTGAACTTGGCCACATAGCCGTTTTTGCGGTGTTCGATCATTTCTGGGATGCCTCCTACCTGAAAACCGATGCAGGGCACACCGCAGGCCAAGGCCTCCATGATGGTGTTGGGCAGGTTTTCCGACAATGAGGGGAGCACAAACGCATCCACGGCATTGTATATGCGCACCATGCGTTCCGTGTCGCTGACATAGCCCAGGGGATAGACCGGCAGAGAAAACTCGCCGGCCAAATCTTCGGCATGGCCGCCCAATATCACGATGGCCGTATCGGTTTTCGTTTCGGGGCGCATCTGTTCCAGTCTCCGGCAGGCTTCCGCCAAATAGGCCATTCCCTTGTTGGGGTTGGTGGCCCGTTGCGCCACGAACAGCACAAGGCGCTTGTCCATAGGCAGACTTTCCGTCCTGCGGGCCTCTTCCTTGTTCCCGTTCTTGAAAATGTGCGTGTCGATTGTGTTTGGAATGTTCACCACTTTCTGGTCTTTCAGCAGTTTGCTGCGCTTTGCCTCGCCGGCCAGCCATTTGCTGCAGGCCACGAAAGTGATGTTCTGCCTGCTGTAAAGTTTTTGTTTCTTTTTCCAGATTTTTGAAGACAGGTCGTGCGGGGAGCCTCCGCCCGGAAGATATTTGCACTGCATGCAGCGGCTCTCGAAACGCGGGCATCCCAAGGTGAGATGGCAGAGGGCCGTGGCAGGCCATATATCGTGCATGGTCCACACAAGGGGCTTGCGGGCATCAAGAATTTTCTGGATGTCGGCAAGCGACAGCATTCCCTGATTGACCCAATGCAGGTGCACCACGTCGGCTTCTTTGAACTCGGGCAGTTTCGTAATGTCTGTTCCCGTATTGGCCATGTCGAGGTCGAAAAGATGGTTGCGCGAAAAATGCAAATGGCAGAACACGCACCACCGCTCGTAAAGAAACCGCCACCGCTGCACGAAGGATTTTCGGAGCGCCACCACCGTGAGCTTGTCGGTTTCCTTGTCGCGCACCAGCATTTTCGCTTTCACCCCATTCCGGTTCAGGGCATCCATCAAACGGTTGGCAGCCAAGGCGGCTCCTCCCGTTTTCTCGCTCGTGTTCACTATCAGTATTTTCATATTGCGCCCATTTGTTTGCTGTTTTCATGGCAACAGATGCCCGTTGCCCATTCCTGAAGCAGGCTGCCACCCATAGTGCAAAGTTAGCGTTTTTATCAAAAACATCAAAACAAATGCCTGTTTTTTGGCAACGGGGCCTTCAAATTATGCAGTGGGCCGACTGAAGGCAAGGCTGAACGGCAATCCGTAAAAAAAAGAGTGCCGATGCGAATCGGCACTCCCAAACACTTACCTTAAAAAAATAATATCTGTCAGTGTGTGTGAAAACAAACCTCACGGCGCACAGGCACGTTGAAAGTGCGCTTCACGATGACCTTCTGCGCCTCTGTGCGTATTTTCGGCCCCGGCATGAACGGACTGTGCATCAACACGTATCTGATGCGCTTTGCTTGTTCAGAGGAGAACTTGTTGCGCAGTGTCCAATAGTAGTCCATAATGTTGTCGGAAATAAACGGTTCGCCTGTAATGCTGTTGGTTCTTTCCGTCCATTTGTTCACATCTTCCATCGTGAACGTGGGATGCTCGTATTGGTACATCTCGAGCTTGGAGATGTATTTGTACCGGTTATAGGTGGGCGTGTCGTTGCAGTAATCGGTGTCGCCATCGAAGTCCGTGCCCTTCACACCGTCTTCGCCGAAGACATGGCGCAAGCCCAGATAATGCCCGAGTTCGTGGGCAATGGTCGAAACGAAATTGGTTGTCTGCAGTTTGTCGTCCGGGCTGGTGTAGGCATTGCTGCTGTTGACGCTTATGCACAAAGACGTGGTGAGTTCCTGGGGCGATATGTTGGCGGGCAGTTTCTCCAACCCTGCCAGCGAGTCGGGTGCCAAGGTGTAGGGCAGTGTTGTTACGCCGGTAACATTGTCGTTGGAGAAATTGTACAGGCAGATGTTCACATATCGGTTCTGGTCCCACAGAAGGTCTCTGTAGCGTTTGGGCGACGCTTCTGCAAAGCCCATGAAACGGTTGTAGTCGATTTTGTCGATGTCCCACTGCACGCGGTTCACGCCGGGTTCTTTCAGTTTGGCGCCGCTGGGTGTTTCCGTGGCCGCGACAAACTCCACATTCAGTCCTGGAACGGCTTCTTTCCAGATGCGGTTCACGCCGTCGAGTACTTCTCTGAGATAGCCTTCGCGGAGATTTTGTTTCTCGTTGGCTGCATCCCGATAAATGACGTGGAACACCACGGGAACCCTGTAAACGAAGTCGTTGCCGGGAGTAAAGACCGTGCTTTGCGAAACAACAACCTGCCTGATTTGCGTACCGTCCACGGTGGCCACAGTGAGCGTGTCGTTGCGCATGCCGCGATAGAGATTCTCTGCAATGGTCAGTTCTACGGTGCGGTTGCCGATGCCTTCTTCTTGGTCGGGCGTGGTCCATCCCTGCGCCGACGTGATGGTCCATCTCACGTTTGAATTGACACGAAGGGTTGTCTTCATCCCTTCGACAGGTGCTTCGATGACCGCTTGATCCACATCGAGTTGTGCCGTCGTGACATCTACTTCGTCTTTGCAGGCGGCCAGCAGCAAAGCAACGGCGCCTGCTAAGATTCCTTTGAAAAGCTGTTTATTTTTCATAAGTCATATTATTTTGTATCTATCTTGAATGGTGTGCATGTGTTATTTCCTGACCGGTATGGCTCTCTTCAGATTGCCCGAAGAGCGGCTCACCTGCATGAAAGGTTTGGCATAGGAGGAGTAGTCGTAGAAAGAACTGGAGGGTGCGGTGCATTCCACCGTCACGCGTTTGTTCTGCATCGTGAGCATGTTGGCTTTCAGGGTGATGTTGTCGCCATCTTTGGTCACGTCAACATTGCCTTTTGCAAACAGTCCGAGGGTTTCCATTTCCATGGAATCGCCGTAGCGGCAGTAGAACGAGCCTTGTGGCATGTATGAACCGTAAAACTCTTCATACATACCGGCAAGGAAAGTGAAAGGCTTGTAGGTAATGCCTGGTGCCGAAACCACCACATCGCTGTAAGAGCCCGCGAGTTTGTCGAGGTCCATCGTTGCGCTATAGGGCGATATCAGCGTGAAGCATATCAGTTCGCCGGCGCCTGAAATAAAACCGCCTGCATCGACCGGCGTGTTGTAGATGGCAAAATTGTAGATGCCGTAATCACCGTTGCTGCTCTTTGTGTAATTGCCCGACATGGCATGGGGAACCATGTTTACATCTTCGGCCAAGGGATTGTAGCGGGCAGGATCTCGGTTGGTGAAAGGCAATTTCCCGTTGAAAGTGCACTTGATGAACTCTTCCGTTCCCTCGCGTTCTATTCTCATTTCTGCCACAATCGAGTAGGTGCCTTCGGCATCATGGTTGACGGTCACCGTACCGTCCACGTACTTATAGACATATCCTTGGGTGGCCTCTCCGTTCTCCACAATGGTAGCGACAATGAAACGGCTGTTGTAAGCATCGACGGTGGAAACGTCGTGCCCGTCGGAAATGCGGTAGGTTCCGGGTGTGACCATGGCGTTGTCGCCATCTGTGGCGATGGCGTCGCCGAGGAAGAAATGAACAGCCTTGTCACCCACCCGGGTGGGAAGTCCGCTCTTGCTGATAGGTCCGTCGCAGAGTGTCAGCATGTAGTAGCCCACGCGGTTCTTGTAGAAGTTGCCATGGTATGCCAACCATCCGTCGGTCATCGCCATTTCGTAGGCGTATGCCTTGGAGGTGGATGCCGCGAGGGTGGCAGTGGTCACTTCAGTGGCATTGCGGGCGGCCACATATATTATATAGCCGGTGTTTTGCTTGAGGCCGCCTACCTGTAACTCCTGTTTTCCGTTAGTGGTGCTCAGAGGTTTTCCCGTTGTCAGAATGGTGCTTGGAGAGGGTTTTCTCTGGCTGGCAGGCAGGCATAGCCACGCGCCACTCTCGGCATTTTTCGTCTCGACAGACAACTTGACAAAATCGGTACCCGCATCGATGAGTTCGGCGGTTACTTCAGGAATGACAACCGAAGGGTCGTCGTTGTCGCAACTCGTCAGTGCCAGCAACAGCAGCACGACGGCTCCATAAATCAGATGTTTCATAAGCGTATAATTGGTTTTATAAAATGATTCCCTTCTTGTTCCCGCCTTGCCTTGAATAATGGTGACAAGACTTCCGCATTATGCAAAAGTAGTTGATTGTGGACAAAAATGGTGGCTTTCTGGTGTTTCTTGCGTGATTTTACTTGAAAAATCACATTAAAAAGGGGTCTTGCAGCGTTCTTTGGCTATTTTCTGATAGTCGGAAGGCGACAATCCCGTGACTCTTTTGAAGGCACGCGAAAAACTTTCGCGGGCCTTGAAGCCTACTCCAAGGCCGATGGCCTCGAGGGTGAACTGGCTGCTGGCGGTCACATCGTTGATGCGACGGCACGCTTCTCGAACACGGTATTCGCTCAAAAGAAGAATGAAAGACTGCTCGAATTTCTCGTTGATGACCTGCGACACGTCTTTTTTGCTGGCATTGCACAGTTTGGCCAGCCGCTCGATAGAGAAATCCTCGCTACAAATCTCGTCGGTATTCCTCATCACGTTTTCAATTTCGCGCTTGAGTGCGGATTTTTTTTCCTCGTCCAAACTGCTCTTGCTGTATTTGGGCTTGTCGTAGGCAATCTGCACTTGCATTTTCTGATAAAGCGTGAGATTCTGCTTTTTCAGCTGGCGGTTTTTCCGGTAGAGCACCGCAAGGAATGCAGCCGTGATGAGAATGATTCCAACAATCAGCAGCAGCAACTGGTTTTGAACACGGCGTTTCTGCTTCAGGTCATCGACTTCTTGTGCAAGGTTGCGGACGTTGCTGAGCAAATGGTTGCTTTTCACGCTGTTCAGGTTGTTGGTGATGAGCAGCGAGTCGCGGTTTTTGAAATAGGCCAGATGGTAGTGGTCGGCATTGGCCCTGTCGCCCTTTTCGGCAAACAGGGAGTAAAGCAATTTGTCTGCATCGGTTTCCACGTCTTTCAATTTCATTTCCTTGCCCATTTGTTCCAGCTGCAACGAATAGAAAAGTGCAGAATCGGCCTGGCCTGCAGCTTTGTAAACACTGGCCAAATGCCAACAGGAGGCACAGCGCAGGCGGTCGTCGATGCTGGTGCGACAGCTTGATGCCTGACCCCTTAAGATGGCTGCCGCCTCGTTATAGCGTTTGTTTTGCAAATGCCGGATGGCTTTCAGCATGGCCTGCGCATACTGATAATAAGGTGTGGATGCCGGTACTTTCGCACGTTCGAACAATGTTGTCTGCTTTTCAAATGCCTTGAGGTTTTCCTCGCCCAAGCCGAAATTCCAAAAATTGAAAAAAGAGGACACCACATCGTTCCAATCCGCCAGCTGGAGTGCCTTTGTGAAAGATGCCTGAT
This sequence comes from Prevotella sp., assembly GCA_022773395.1. Lineage (GTDB taxonomy): Bacteria > Bacteroidota > Bacteroidia > Bacteroidales > Bacteroidaceae > Prevotella. The sequence goes on along the minus strand of JALFBL010000080.1, from coordinate 8,277 downwards.
AGTAATATCGTGCCGATGAAACGTTGCTCTCCGACGGAAAACAGACGGCATAAAGACAATACAAGTGCCCCATGTTCTGGTTGATGGACACGCGCAGTTTCTCGTCTTCACAATATTTGTCGGCCTTGATGAGGCACTCCACGGCACTGGCATAATTGAAGAGATAAAACATATAGATGAATCCGCAGCGGTTGTATCCCATCGCCGTATAGCGTTTCTCCTGGGCGGTGAGATTCTTCTTGTGGCGGTATTTGGTGGCAAGAAGCAGATTGTAGATGAGCGCGCTGTCGGGCCTGCCGTTGGCAATCAGGGCTGAATCGGCCAAATCCAGCAGGCGTTCTGCCGGAATCTTTGACTCCAAATCGTACATCGTGTTTCCCTTTTGGGCATAGGCTGTTGGCGATATAAGGAGCAAAAGCCATAGGATGAAAGGGGGAAAATTCGCCTTCATGCCGCAAAGATACAACTTTATATTGAATGAAATATATGCACAATCTAAAAAAATATCAATACCCGGATGTGAAATTTAGATTAAAATGATTATCTTTGCAACCGATTTGAAACACGACCGTACCATCATGGTAAATAGAATCAAGAAACTGAAAAACGTTCGTTTGCACAGGGAAGGCACCGAAACTCTGCTCTACGGGGGAATTGCCATCGCCGCTGTGGCTCTCTTTCTGTGGTATGCGGTCGATAGCAGAATTCCTTTCGGGGTGTTCGTGGCCGTTTTTGGTACGGTTTATGCCATCATTATCAACTTCTTCCGATGCCCTATCCGCTACTTTGAAGGCGACACCAAGAACATTGTGGTGGCACCGGCCGACGGAAAGGTCGTAGTGATAGAAGAGGTAATGGAAAATGAATATTTTCACGAAAAACGCTTGATGGTCTCCATCTTCATGAGTCTTTTCAATGTCCATGCCAATTGGTTTCCCATTGACGGGAAAGTGAAGTTCGTACATCATTTCGACGGAAACTTCCACAAAGCATGGCTGCCCAAGGCAAGCGAGGAAAACGAACACGCCGACATCATGCTCGAGACGGACGACGGACAGGAAATTTTGTGCCGACAGATTGCCGGTGCCGTAGCGCGGCGCATCGTGACTTATGCAAAAGACGATGAGGATTGCTACATTGACGAGCACTTGGGATTCATCAAGTTCGGATCTCGCGTGGATGTTTTTCTGCCCTTAGGCACTGAAATCTGCGTAAGAATGGGACAGCAGACCACGGGCGACCAGACCATTATCGCCAAACTGAGTCCCCGGGAAAATTCTGGGTGTTAAGTTTCATATTCTATAGATGAACATCAAAAAACATATCCCCAATACCATTACTTGCTGCAATCTGGTTTCGGGTTGCGTGGCCATTACCTTTGCCCTCTACGGAAATCCTTTGATGGCTTTTGCATGGATTGTCGTGGGGGCTGTATTTGATTTCTTCGACGGGATGGCGGCGCGTTTGCTTCATGTGTCATCACCCATAGGAAAAGAACTGGACTCGCTTGCCGATGTCGTTACTTTCGGAGTGGCTCCTTCGGCAATTGTATATTTTGAGATGGGGGTGATGCAATATCCCGCTTTTCTGGAACCGCTGCGCAGCTACCTTCCCTATGCGGCTTTTGTCATGGCTGCATTTTCGGCCCTCCGATTGGCAAAATTCAATCTTGACGAACGGCAAAGCACATCGTTCATCGGGCTGCCAACGCCTGCCAACGCCTTGTTTTGGGGAGCGCTCGTCGTAGGGGCATCCGAGCGGATTGAGTCCTCACCTTATATGGTGCTGGCAATATTGGCCATGATATTGGTGAGCAGCTACATTTTGGTGGCAGAAATTCCCATGTTCGCACTCAAGTTCAAACAGTGGGGATGGAAAGGCAATGAGGTGAAATACATTTTCATACTCACATCTGCCATTTTTCTTGCCCTCTTCCGCCTGCCGGCATTTTCCATTGTCGTTGTCTGGTATGTGTTGCTTTCAGTTGTCGTGAACCGCAAGCATGACATCTCTTGATAAAAACAAAAAAATGGTCTTTCTCAAATTTCTGCTCATCGCTTTCCTTATAGCACTCCTGCTGATATTCGTATTGGCATTCAAGATTTTCAGCACTTTCAACCGTACCCGCAAGCAGTTTCAGCGCATGGGACGGCAAAGAAGGGAAGAAATGAACCGCGGAGAGGGAAAACAGGAAGTCATTGACAAACGCACTCCTCTGGAAGCCAACCGAAAGATTATTGACGACGGGGAGGGAGAGTATGTCGATTTCGAGGAGGAAAAATAATCTTCCCTGAAAAACGACATTCGTTTCTCAAGGAAGGATTCTGCGCTCAGCAGGTATCGCTTTTGATACTTGCCTTTTCTTCAGTACCTTTTATTCGTTTGGTGCACCGCTTGTTCGGTAGAACGCACCGTAACCCTTGTTGATCTGGATGCGCGAATCGTTGCGCCACACGAACTTCACGCCCGCATCCACCGTATGGTCGGCCAAGGTGTCTGGAATGTAGGTGAACTCTTCGCCCACCACCTTCAGCACCAATCGCATGGCATAGGTCGTGTTTCCGTCTTCCACACTAATGGCTTGCGGCAGGCGCGCCATGAGCGTGTCGCCACCGCAAGCCTCCAGTTTAAGATAGCTGCCCGTAGGTTTCTGACAGAACGGATTCTTGACATAGGGATGATGATCGTTGCCTTCTACAAGTTCACCCAAAGACCGAGTAAACTGTCCGAACTCCATGCCACTCTGTGCCTGGACAAAAGTGGCGGAGAGGGAGGTAAGTGCAAATGCAAAAACAACTCTTTTTCATCTTGCAATTTTCTTTTATCATTATAAGGTAGTTGGTATGAGGTCTGTTCACGGACAGCCAAGAACCGTTTGTTGTGTGCAAAGATAATCTTTGTATTCTTAACGAAATGTTAGTTTACCTTATCTTTACGTTAAAAAAAAGAGACCTTTGATAAGAATTTTACTAACTTTGCATCAAAACCTGTGGGATGAAAGAAAGTCGTTACAATCCTTTGCAAGTAACATCGCTCCTTGCGGTGCTTGTACTGCAAGTGTTCTGGGTGGGAAATGCCTATGTGCAACGCGCCCAGAAATTAGGGATGGTATGCGACAATGTGCTGAAGCAGGCTGTGGATTCGTCTGGAAACAGCACCAGTCTTGGTCGGCTGCACGACGAGGTGGGCCGGCTATTGGACAGGGAACGCGTTGACTGCGCCTATGTGCTGTTGCAGTTCGACCTCACCCACAACACCATTGTGGGACAGAGCCGCGACGTGGGCATACCTCCCGTCGGTGCAGTCATGTCGGGGGGCTATCCCTTCCAGACGCATCCGCAAGCCGTGATGCTGGTACTGACCAATGCCTATGCCAGCATTCTGGGAAGCATGTGGCTGCTGATGGTTGCCACGCTGCTGGTTTGCGGCCTTCTCATTCTGAGCATTCTGGAACAGATAAAAGTCATTGAAAGACAGAAAGCCATGGAGGACTTGCGCAACGATTTCTCATACGCAATGGTGCACAACATGAAATCTCCTTTATCGACCATCATCATGGGAACCCATTTTTTACAAAGCGGAAAGATGGACAACAAGGCGGCCATGCGTAAAAAATACCTGGACGTGATTGGGGATGAAGCCGAACATCTGCTCTCGCTCGTCAACCGACTGCTCACCATATCGAAACTGGAAAACAAGGAACTGGCACTGAACAAAACGGACGTAGATGTTCAAGCCATGCTGGAAAACATTGCAGAAAAAGCTGGGTCGGCAACGGAAAAGCCATTCTGTTTTGAACTGCAAGAAGGAGGCCGACATGTGGTGGCCGATGCCGAATACCTCCATGAGGTACTGGAAAACCTTGTGGAAAATGCCGTGAAATATTCCAAAGACTCCATACGCATCACTGCTTCCGCCCAATCGAAGGAGAAATGGTGCATCATCAAGATCCATGACGAGGGCATCGGCATTTCCAAAGACGAACTCCCATACATCTTCGACAAATTCAAGCGCGCCCCCGTTCACGAACAGGCAAGGAGCGGTGTGAAAGGATTTGGTATCGGCCTGCACTTTGTCAGCTTGGTGATGAAGGCACATGGAGGAAAAATCTCGGTAAGGAGCGAAGAAGGAAAGTTTACGGAATTTACATTGTACCTACCTAAAAAAAGTAAAAATGATAAAACTACTGCTTGTTGAGGATGATGCGTCACTGAGCTACATCGAAAAAACCGGACTGGAAGAAATCATCGGTGGCTACCGGGTGGAAACCGCTGCCAACGGGAAAGAAGGATTGGAGAAATGGGCTAACTTTCACCCCGATGTCATCATTGCAGACATTGACATGCCCGTGATGAACGGTTTCCAAATGGTGGAACGCATTAGGGAAATGGACAAACAGGTCATCATCATCTTCACTTCAGGACTCACATCGCCCAAAGACGTAAAGACCGGCTATCTGCTCGGGGTAAACAACTATATAAAGAAGCCTTTCGTGCCGGAGGAACTCGATGCCCACATCCATGCCCTCATACAGCTCAAGCATGGCAACAAGAGCCGGAACCGGTCGTACACCTATGCCATCGGCCGCTTTGTCTTCGATGCCACCCACGCCACGCTGACAGACAATCTGGAGCATACCGTACAGACACTTACCGCACGCGAGGCACAAGTGCTGCAACTGCTGGCAGAAAACAAGAATGAGGTGGTGCGCCGCGAAGCCATTCTCGGAAGCGTATGGAATGCGGAAGACTCGTATTATGCCTCTCGTTCACTCGATGTTTTTGTCAACAAACTGCGCAAACTGCTGGCTGCGGATGAAACGGTTTCAATCAAGACCACAAGGGGCGTGGGGCTGTCGCTCACGATGCCTTGACGGGATCAAACGAAGTGAGCCGCCACACGAGGAAGAACGACAAGGGAAGAAACAGGGTGGCAACGGCTGCAACGAACAGGCTGACAACATTGCCAAAAAGCAACATCAGCACGACATCTGCCACCGTGCATCCTATGGCTGCCGGCCATACAGAACGGGTGCGCACGAACAGGATGCCCTCGAACGAAGCAGAAAAGATGCCGAAAACAAACATGACAAGACCGATACTGCCCCCTTCTGCCAGATTGATGGCCGACAGGCATGCGGCCGTGGCTAAAACGGGAATCCACGTTCGGCGTGTCAATGCTGTCAGTTCGCGTAAAATGGCACCCATCATCACCACTTGCAGGGTGAGATAGAGCATGGCCAACGAGAAAATCGTCATCCATCCATGATGCCGGAATACGGAGAGCTTATCGGCATAATCTACCGCATTGATGACCATCTGTCCATGCACCCAATAACTCATGGCACCAATACAAAAGAAAACAACGGAGGACAGCAAGGGCAGCAGCAGCCGGTAGCGCATGCGCTGGATCCGGCCGAAAGAAAGCGAAGCATAGCGGTTGCCGCAAAATACCAGCAACAATACTGCCGTCCACACCAATACCGAGAAAAACAGACTGTAAACCAGCACGTCTCCCTCGTTCAGGCCCAAGGTGTCGTAATGCCCCATACCCATCAAGAGGGAGGGCAGCAACAAACCACCCAACACCACGAAACACGTGATGCCAAAGAAAAGGAGGAGATATAGCAACGCTTTCTTCATAGATTTTGAACCGTATTTGTGGCGCAAAGGTAAGGCTTTATTTCCGCTCTCCCATAGGCGGCTGTGTTATCTTTTCGTTAATTGTTTGCAGGGATGGTCTGTTTCCGACCATATCCTGGATTACCCGTCCGCTGTTTTTTAGCGGACGGTAACAGAACCAATCTCATGACTCCTTTGGTGCGAAAAACGGTGTCTGGCGTTCAAGAGTATTCGGAAAACCATTGTCATGGTAACAGATTCTGTTTATAACTTGGCAATTCCACACTGCGCCACTTTCACAATGATTCTTCGTCCTTCAAGTGCCGGCAACGACATTTGCGCTGTCCCTTGGGCGTCGGTTGTGCCTTTACCTGCCACTTCACCTCCCAAGGAGTACACTTCAAAAGCCACATTGGGCTTGGCGTGCTCAATGCTGACAATGCCCTGTTCAAACCGGCAGTTCATTTGCTGTGCATAGGTCATGTCCATACCGGTGGCAACACCTTCGTATGGATCAATTTTTTCATCATTGATAGCGTATAATGTCCAGGATTTCTCCCGTGCCTTCTGCACGTCCTCCTTCAGACATTCGTTCATGTCTTCCACTTTCACATCCTTCATGATCAGTGTGCCCATGCTGGCTTCCGAACGTGCCGGGAGCGATCCGACGAGTCTCTTCATGGCTTCGGTGCCGATTTTGTTGTCCTGCACCCACATGTATCTCACGCCGGGATTGTTGCTGAAATCGAGCTCGGAAATCTGGTTGTGGGAGCAAGAGAACTCGTCCAGCGCCGGATTGCCGCTCAGGTCGATGGAGGTAAGGTTGGTGTTATATACATACAGTTGCATCAAATTCTTCATGTGCTTCACGCTGATGGTTCCCGTCAAAGGATTGTCGTTGGCGTAAAGCACTATCAAATCAGAACTCTTGCTCAGGTCGATCGATTTGATGTTGTTTTCTCCAAAGGCCAGTTGGGTGAGAAACATGATGCCTGTAACATCAAGCGTTTCCAGTTTGTTCTGCTGGCAGAACAATGCGCCAAGCATCTTGTTGCCGCTCAGGTTGAGCGCGCTGAGTTGATTGTTGCCGCACGAGAGTTTCGAGAGTTTTGCACACTTGGTCACATCCAGTTCGGTCAGCTGGTTGTTGTAGCAGAACAGTTCCTTAAGGTTCTCGTTCTTGGTCACGTCCAGCCGGGTCAGGTTGTTGGAGTGGCAGGAGAACATCTTCAGTTTGGGGAGTCCTGTCACATCGATCTCATCCAGTGCATTGAGCGAGCAGAACAGCGTTGTCAATTCCTTGTTTCCGCTCAGGTCGAGTCTTGTCAGTTTGTTCTGTTCTGCCTTGAAGGTCAACAGTTCGGGAGCGTTGGTCAAATCGGCCGATGTGATGCCGCAGTCGTTTGCAATGACGAGTTCCACCTTGCCGGTGATGGTGAAGGTGGGCTTGGTCACTTTCAGGACGGAAACGCCATAGTCCTCCACTTCTCCTTCCAGTCCGTCCAGTACCACTTCGCCTTCTGCCATACCGATGGTCATCTTCAGTTCGCTGCCCACTTCTCTCGATGTGGTCATGGTTACATGCGATTGTGCAAAAGCCATGGTTGCTGCACATAGCATCATGCCTATGGCTGCGATTCTTTGTGTAATTTTTTTTGCTTTCATTGTTGAATTGTTATTTGTTGACGAATAGATTGTGTCTCTATACGTTTGATGCACGATTTTTTGCAAAGGTAATGAAAATCGGCCATACGACAAACACTGAATTCCCGAAATGCTGTTGTTCTGGCGAATCGCTTGGGTTTCTTGTCTGTCTGTTGCATGGAAAAAGCGTTGCATCGACCGGAACACATGGTCAAGGCAACGCTTTTGAAGATGAATTTACGGATGGGCGTTACAGCCTTATCCCTACCCCTACGGCATGGAAATAGGCCTTGTACCCGTTCTTCAGTTTGTAAAGCGGCGTCAGGGGGAAGCGGGCGTAGAACGATATGTTTTGGCCGCCTGCGTGAAATTCAAGATTAACCCCCCAGTGGTTGAACGGGAAACTCGATTCGCACTTTACGAGTTCGTTGTTTTCGTTGGTATATCTGTATTTGGATTTCATATTGCTGCGCCATTCAACAGAAAGACCAACACCGATGAATTTTTCCCTGCGCCCGAAAAATTCCAAGTCTAACATCACGGGGACAGAGAGAGACTGGAACGAAACATAATTGCTTTCCAGTTCAGGCCCTTGATGGCGCACCACCTCGTTTGTGCCGTTCATCACGAATTTCCGGTCCATTTCCAAACGGCTGAATCTCCATTGCAGGCACGAGGACAGCCCCGCTTCAATTCCCTCGTTGTCGATTGCCAGCGGCAGTGCCATTTCAAAACAGGACATTCCCCATTCCCATGAACGGCCGCTACGCATCCTGAGGGTTGACGACTGGGTGTTTTCCCCGCCCCATATATGGTCGGTGGCGAGCAGCGCCCCACCAAAAATCAAGGGGAACGTGGGCCTGAACTTGTATTCCTTAATTCCGCAACACTATAATTTAACTTTATTTATAAGTTCCTGAGCAACAAAAAGTTGCCCAGGATTTTGCCATGTCAGAATTTTCACTTATCTTAGTGTTGCAAAAAGAAAACAAGCAAAACTCTAATATGACAT